>NZ_VBUM01000062.1 GCF_005774735.1 Microbacterium sp. 5K110
GGCCGCCCCCGCGCACCCGCTCGCGTCGCTCACCCCCGAGGAGATCACCGCCGTGCGCACCGTGGTCGCCGACCTCGACGGGATCGACGAAGCGACCCGGTTCGCCTACGTGGGTCTCGAAGAAGCCCCCAAGGGCGAGGTCCTCGCCTGGGAGCGCGGCGAGGCCCCCGCTCCCGAGCGCCGTGCCCGCGTGCAGCTGCTGAACCTCCGCACCGCGCACTCGCTCGATCTCGTCGTCTCGCTCGCCACCGGCGCCGTGCTCCGCTCCACCGAGCTCGACGGCTCCGACGGGCAGCTTCCGATCCTGGACGCCGAGTTCGAAGAGGTCGGCGTGATCGCGAACGAGAGCGCCGAGTGGGTCGCCGCCCTCGCCGCGCGCGGCCTCACCACCGCCGACGTCGTGCTCGTGCCGCTGTCGGCGGGGCACTACGGCTACGAGAACGAGGTGGGGCGTCGCGTGCTCCGCACGTTCGCGTTCCGGCAGGACCACCCCGCCGACCACCCGTGGGCGCACCCCGTCGACGGACTCACCGCGTACATCGACGTCGCCGCCCGCGCGGTCATCGAGATCGTGGACACCCCCGGCTTCACCGTGCCCGAGACGCACGGCAACTTCGACGACCCCGAACTGCAGGGGCCGCCGCTGGAGGGCCTGAAGCCCATCGTGATCACTCAGCCGGAGGGGTCGAGCTTCACCGTCGAGGGCGAACACGTCACGTGGGGCGAGTGGGATCTGCGCATCGGCTTCGACACCCGCGAGGGTCTGATCCTGCGCCAGCTGTCGTTCGCCGGACGCCCGGTGATGTACCGCGGATCGATCAGCGAGATGGTGGTCCCCTACGCCGACCCCGCCCCCAACCGCTTCTGGCAGAACTACTTCGACACCGGCGAGTACCTGTTCGGCCGCTACACGAACGAGCTCGAACTCGGATGCGACTGCGTCGGCGACATCACCTACGTCGACGCCGTGCTCTCGGACGAGAACGGGATGCCGCGCACCATCCGCAACGCGGTCTGCATGCACGAGGAGGACTTCGGCTCCCTCTGGAAGCACAGCGACATCTTCACCGGCTCCAGCGAGGTCCGCCGCGCCCGCCGCCTCGTCATCTCGTTCTTCACGACCGTCGGCAACTACGACTACGGCTTCTACTGGTACCTCTACCTCGACGGCACGATCGAGTGCGAGGCCAAGCTCACCGGCATCCTGTTCACCTCCGCCTACCCGGGTGAGGGCTACCCGTTCGCCTCGGAGGTCGCCCCGGGCCTGGGCGCGCCGTACCACCAGCACCTGTTCTCGGCGCGTCTGGACATGACCGTCGACGGCGTCGCGAACGTCGTCAACGAGATCGACGCGGTGCGCGTGCCGATCTCGGCGACCAACCCCGCCGGCAACGCCTTCACCAAAAAGGTCACGCCGATCACGTCCGAGAAGGTGTCGGGACGGGTCGCCGACGGCGCGGTGAACCGCGTGTGGCAGATCGCCTCGACCGAGAAGACGACCGAGCGCGGCCAGGCGACGTCGTACGTGCTCTTCCCGACCGAGACGCCCGTGCTCCTGGCCGACGAGGAGTCCTCGATCGCGGCCCGTGCCGCCTTCGCGACGAAGAACCTCTTCGTCACCAAATACGACCCCGCCGAGCGGTACGCGGCGGGCGACTTCGTCAACCAGCACCCCGGTGGGGCCGGCATCCCCGACTTCGTCTCCGGCGACGAACCGCTCGTGGGCGAGGACCTCGTGCTGTGGCACACGTTCGGCCTGACGCACTTCCCGCGCAACGAGGACTGGCCGGTGATGCCCATGGACTACGCCAAGTTCACGCTGAAGCCGTACAACTTCTTCGAGCGCAACCCGGTGCTCAACGTGCCGGCCCCCGAGAGCGCGCACTGCTCGCCGGCGGCACACGCCACCGGTCACGGCGACGAGGGGCACGCGGCGCACGGACACGACGGCGCGCACCACTGCTGAGTCGATGAGCGAGATCCTCCACCTGTGGGCGGTCGCCCCCGCTGCGATCGGAACGTGCTGTCTGGCCGCCGATCGCGCGCGGGTGCGGCCGCCCGAGGTCGTCGCCTCGGTGCTGATGCTGATCGCGATGCTCGATGCGGGGCTGTTCGGGCTCGTCGCCCCGATCTGGTGGACGGCGGTGCTGCTGGGCGCCGCGCTGAGCCTCGCGATCTGGCGGTCGCCGCGCCGCCGCCGCTCCCCGATCCCGCCGGCGATGACCGTGCACACGGCCCTGGGCCTCATCGCGATGGCAGCGCTTCCGCTGGCGATGACGACGCACGGGACCGAGTCGGGGCACGGGCACGGGATCGGCCTCGGCCCTGTCCTGCTCGCGGGAGCGGTGGGCTATGCGGTGCTGTCGGCGGTTCTGGTCCGCCGCATGAGCGCGCGCCTCGACCGACTCCAGCTGAGCGCCATGGGATCCTCGGTGCTTCTCATGGCCGTCGCCGTCCTGTGAGCGGGACGGCGCGCTCTCACGTGCGCAGCGCGAGGGCCGCCGCCCCGAGCAGCGGGCCGTCCCCGTCCAATCCCGACGGGACGATGCGACACCGTCGCGCGTACGCGTGGAGGGATGCCGCCGCGGCCGCCGCGCGGACGAGATCGATGTAATCGTCGGCCACGTGGGAGAACCCGCCGGCGATCGCGACGGCCTCCAGGTCGCACAGCGTCGCGGCCGCGGCGATCGCCTGCCCCACGGCCGCGGCGGAACGGCGCACGGCTGCGATCGCGACATCGTCGCCCGCGCGGTACGAAGCCGCGAGGTCCAGGCCCGTCTCGCCCGTCCAGCCCTGCGCGCGCGCCCAGGCCACCGACCCGGGGCCGGCCGCGACGGCTTCGAGGGTCGCTGCGGCCACGTCGTCGCCGACGGTGCGCACGAAGGTCTGGCCGAGGTGGCCCGCGTTCCCGCTGGCCCCGGTGATCGGGTGCCCGCCGAGGACGAAGCCGCCGCCGACGCCGGTGGACACGACGATCGCCATCGCGTTGTCGCAGCCGACGAGCGCACCGCGCCAGTGCTCCGCCAGGGCGATGCACGTGCCGTCGAGGGCGAGCGTGAGCGGTCCGTCGACGAGACCACCGAGCACCTCGTCGACCGTGAGCCCCGCCGCCTGCGGGAGGTTCAGCGGCGAGACCGACCGGCTCGGCAGATCGACCGGCCCGGCGCTGCCGACCCCGATCGCCCCGACGCGTACCTCCGGGACGGCGGCGAGGGCTTCCTCCGCGGCGGCGCGGATGTTCGCCGCGATCGTCGCACGGTCGTTTCCGCGGCCGGTCTCGCGTCGGGCGACACTCGCGCGCAGCACGGTGCCGTCGGACGTGACGACGGCGGCATCCACCTTCGTGCCGCCGATGTCGACGGCCAGCACGGCAGCGGGTGAAATCATGGCGTTCTCCTCGAGTCGGGCGACGATGCCCGATCCTAGGGCCGACGGGCCCGTCCCCGTGCCTGAGCAGGTGCCGGGATCCGGCCCCCGCCCCGCCGCCGCAGGTTACGATCAGGTCACGGCGGCCGTGATGCTCGTGGGCCGCACCGCGACACGAGGGATGCCATGGACGAGACGCTCTTGCCCGGGACGACCACGCGCTCGCGTCGGCCCGCCACCGAGCCCGGTCGGGCGGGGATCGACGAACCCCTGACCAGTGAGTCTTTCGCTCGACTGACGCACGACATCGTGGCATCCATCTCCCGGGTCATCGACGGTAAGCCCGACGCCGTGCGCAGCGCCCTCATCGCCCTGCTCGCCGAAGGCCACCTGCTCATCGAGGACGTGCCCGGCGTGGGCAAGACGGTCCTGGCTCGCGCTCTCGCCGCCACCGTCGACGCCGACGTGCGCCGCATCCAGTTCACTCCCGACCTCCTGCCCGGCGACATCACGGGTGTGTCGGTGTTCAATCCGGTGCAGCGCCAATTCGAGTTCACCCCCGGCGCGGTGTTCGCGCACATCGTCATCGCCGACGAGATCAACCGCTCCTCGCCCAAGACGCAGTCGTCGCTGCTCGAAGCCATGGAGGAGCGGCAGGTCACGGTCGACGGGCGCACCCACGTGCTGCCCTCGCCGTTCCTCGTCGTCGCGACGCAGAACCCGTTCGAGATGGAGGGCACCTACGCGCTCCCCGAGGCGCAGCGCGACCGCTTCCTGTTGCGCATCTCGATGGGATACCCCGACCCCGCCGCCGAAGCGCTGATGCTGCGCCAGCGCGACACGGTGAACCCGCTCGACGCCCTCGTCCCGGTCGTCACCGCGCGCCAGGTGACCGCGATGATCGCCTGGGCGCGCGGCGTGCACGTCGCCCCCGCGCTGGAGGACTACGCCGTCGCCCTCGCGCAGGCCACCCGCAGCCACCCCGACATCCGGCTCGGCGCGAGCCCGCGGGCCACCCTGCAGCTCGTGCGCGCGGCCAAGGTGCGCGCGGCGCTGGACGGGCGGGCCTACGTCATCCCCGACGACCTCACCGTTCTGCTCGCGCCCGTCTTCGCCCACCGCCTCATCGCGAACCGCTCGGCGGCGGGCGGACGCGCGGGTGCCGTGGTGGTCGCCGACGCCCTCGAGCGGATCGCCGCGAGCGTGCGGGTGCCGCTGGCCCAGCGCGCGTGAGCACACCGTGAAGGACCGCTGGCCGCTGACCTTGCGCGGCACGGGAGCGCTCGCCCTCGCGGTGATCGCCCTCGTCGTGGCTCAGCGTGCCGCGATCCCCGAGTTGATGTACTTCGGGGTGCTCATGCTGGTGCTCGTCGTGTGCGCCGCCGTCAGCACGCTCGTCGTCCGCGCCACCGGCGACGTCGTGCGGACGGTGTCGCCCGAGGTGGCCGAGGTGGGCGGCATCGCCGAGGTGCAATTGTCCGTGCGGGTGCGTACTCCGCTCCCCACACTCCCGGGGAGATGGTCGGACGCGGTACCCGCGGGCCTGGACGGCCGGGCCGAGGGCGCCTTCCCCGCCGCCGCCTCCACCCTGCGGCGAGCGGGATCCCCGGTCCGCGTGCGGTACGAGGCGATGGGGGTGGCGCGCGGGACGTACACCCTCGGCCCCCTGCGGGTGTCCACGACCGATCCGTTCGGCCTGATCCGCCGGCGCTTCCGCGTCGGTCTCGCCACCCCCGTCACCGTCGCTCCGACGATCGTCGAGCTCGGCGCACTCCCCCAGACGCCGGGCGAGGCCGGAGGAACGCGCCAGAGCGCGGCGCTGCAGCTGGGTCAGGGCGCCGACAACCTCGTCGCCCGCCCCTACGCTCCGGGCGACTCGATGCGCCGCATCCACTGGCGCGCGACCGCGCACCGCGACACGCTCATGGTCCGGCAGGAGGAGCAGGAGTCCAGCCCCGCAGCGACGGTCGTGCTCGACCGCGCGCTCTCCCGCTGGTCCCCGAGCGCCGCCGACGCACCGGGCGGCGATCCCGCGTTCGAGACGGCGGTCTCGGCGTGCGTCTCCGCGGTGGCACGCCTCGTGCACGAGGGGTACACCGTCGACGTGGTCGACAGCGATGGCGAGCTGCTCGCCGAGCCCGTCGAAGGCGGGGAGGATGCCGAGGCCCGGGCGGTCGCGGCATCCTTCGCGACCCTCCGCGCGCGTGCCGACGCGTCGACGCGACGTGTCCTCCCCGCCTCGGCGGCCGCGATGCTCGGCCCCCTCGTCGTGATCACCGGTCGACTGCAGCTCGATGACGTCCTCGCCCTGCGCTCCGGGGCTCAGCGCTCGGCCCTGCCCGTGCTGATCTCGGTGTCCGACACCGCGGATCTCGAGGCGGCGAGGTCGACGGGCTGGCACGCGACCGTGCTGCACCCCGGCGGCGACGTCGCCCGGGCGTGGGACGAAGCGACGCGATCGGAGGCCGTCGGTGTCGCGGGCTGACGCGCCGATGCTGCGTCCGGCACGCCGCTTCCGGGACACGGCGCTGCTGTCGCTCGGCGTCTTCGCGGGGATCGTCGCCGCACTGCTGCCGGTGTTCTCCGTGATCGCGCCGGGCACCTGGACGGCGGGGGCGCTCACCGCGGCGGCCGCGGTGCTCGCTTCCGGTCTCGCGATGCGTTTCTTCGCGCTTCCCGCCATCGCGGCGACCGTCCTGGAGGTCGTGGTCGCGGTGGTCCTGCTCACCGCGATGTTCGGTCGCTCCACGGCTCTGCTCGGCGTCATCCCCACCCCCGCCACGATCGCCTCGGTTCCGGGGCTGTTCGCCGCGGCATCCGAAGAGGTCCGCCTGGGGGTCGCGCCGGTCGTCCCGGGCACGGGATTGTCCTTCGTCCTGGTGGGCGCGATCGCGGGTCTGGCGATCGTCCTGGACCACGTCGTCCTCACGGCACGGATGCCGCTGCTGGGCGGTATCGGTCTCGTGGCCGTGTCGCTCATCCCGACCATCGCCATCCCCGCCGACGTGAACGTGCCCGCGGTGCTCGCGCTGGCCGCCGCCATCCTCTTCCTGCTCCGCATGGACACCCGCGCGCGTACGCGCGCGGTCGGGTCCTCCGGCCGCCGTCTCGGACCGCGCATGTGGGGGGCCTCGTCCACGGCGATCGGGATCGCGGCCGTCGCCGTGGTCGTGACGGTCGTGGCCGTGCCCCTCCTCCCCCAGCCCGGACTGCGCTTCGCGTCGGGGAGCGGTGCCGGGTTCGGGACGACGATCAATCCCAACCTCGAGCTGGGAAGCGACCTGCGCCAACCGAGAGAGGTCGACGTGTTGTCGTTCACCACGACGGCACCGACGCCGCCGTACCTGCGGGCGGTCACGCTGTCGCGGTTCGACGGGACCGTATGGGAGCCGGACACGGGCGACACCGTCACGGTCCCCGGCGACGGGCCGGTGTTCGATCCGGTGCAGGTGGACGGCGACGTCACCCTGGCCGACTGGACCACGACGATCACCGTCGGCGAGCTCGACAGCCCCTGGCTGCCCATTCCCTATCCCGCCTCGACGGTGACCGGGCTCGAGGGCGAGTGGCTCGGCCTTCCCGACAACCGCACGATCGTGTCGCGTGCGGGATCCTCGCGCGATCAGAAGTACCAGGCCGAGGCGGTCGTGCCGCGACCCACGCTCGAGCAGATCCGCTCGCGGCCCGTCGGGAGCGACGAACTGCCCGACGCCGTGCGCTCCCTTCCGCCGGATGTGCCCGCGATCATCGGCGACACGGCACGCTCGGTCACGGCGGGCGCGCAGTCGCCCTACGACGCCCTCGTCGCGCTGCAGTCCTGGTTCCGCAGCAGCGAGTTCCGCTACTCGCTCGACGCGCCCGTGGAGGCGGGGTTCGACGGGGCGGGTATGGATGCCGTGGCCCGCTTCCTGCAGGAACGCACCGGCTACTGCGTCCACTTCGCCTCGGCGTTCGCCGTCATGGCCCGCACGCTCGACATGCCCTCGCGCATCGTCGTGGGCTACTTGCCCGGGACACGGGTGGGCAGCGTCGAGCAGGGCCAGACGGAGTTCACCGTCACCTCCCGCCAGCTGCACGCGTGGCCCGAGGTCTACTTCCGAGGCATCGGGTGGGTGCCGTTCGAACCGACCAACAGCCTCGGCGTCCCCACGAACTTCGCCTCCGGCACGACGGGCGGGTCGACGAACCCCGCGGACACCCCCGAGCAGCAGGATGCCGCGACCCCCGGCGCCACTCGCGCCCCGGCTCCACAGCTCGGCGATCAGGACGGCCCGGGTTCCGGCGCCTCGGGGGCCGGCGCGGTCAACGGGCAGAGCCCCGTCGGCGTGCTGCTCACCGTCGCCGGCGTGGTGCTGCTCCTCCTCGTCGCGTCGCCCGCCGTCGTCCGCGCCGGGCGACGCCGTTCGCGGGCACGGCTCATCCTCGGCGGGGACGCGGCCGCGGCGTGGACGGAGATCCGGGCGGATGCGGTGGATCTCGGCATCCCCTCGCCCGACGCCGAGTCGCCGCGCGCGTTCGCCGCGCGTCTCGTCGACGCGCACGGGGTGGGCGCGGACGACGTACGGCTGCTGCGGGACGCCCTCGAACACGCGATCTACGCCGAGCAGACGGTCGACCCGGCTCGGGGTCCCGCCCTGGCCGACGCCGTCGCGCGCGTGCGGACGGGGCTCCGCGCGAGCGCGACCCCGGCACGTCGCCTCACGGCCGTCATCCTCCCCCGCTCGCTCGCGCGGCGATCGGGTGCCCCGGCGGTCGAGGTGCCCGAGTCCGTCGGCTGAGGCGCCCGTTCTCGATGGGTTGCGAGAGGGCTCTCGAAGCGACGATGAGCCCCACCCGTCGGGGCGAGGATCGTCTATGAGGGAAGTCGCGCAATGGCTATTGGACTGGCTCGCGAGGAGCCGCTGATCAAACGGCACGCGCCTGCGGCTCTGCCGAGAGTCCACCATGGCCCGTGGATGGAAAGGAGCGGACGGGAGCTGAGATGAAGACCACCGAAGTGCGGGCGAAGCACGTCGAAGCGGCAGTCCACAGCGCCGAGATCCAAGGGCTACGCATCAGCAGCGCGACCCTGACGGACGCAGACGCCTACGTTGCGGGAAAGATCGACTCGACCGAGCTCGTCGATCGGGTCCGCACCCGGTATGGCCTCTCCTGAGGTTGTCGACTCGTATCCGATCCCGGGAACGAACGTCCTGGCGAACCCGCCCTGCTGAGCTTCCAGACGCGCCAGAACGGCACGAACGCGAGAACCCCGCCCAGGCTTTCGCGTGGACGGGGTTCTCTACGTGGCGGAGGCCACACAATGGCTTTCGAACCCGTCCTGGGAAACGAAGCGGCTGCTGGAGTGGGCGCGAAACGGGGCCGCGGGCGTGGGTGCCGATCTTCCCCGCTCACTCCTGCTGCGCGAGAAGCCGGCGCCTGTGGAGGTGCCGGAGACCGTGAATTGGCTGCGGGACGAAACCGACGAGGACCAAGAGTATGAGCGGTCCGGTCGCGAGGACGCCGGCTCATTGGTCGCGGAGAAGACGGCGTGGACCAAACCGATCGAAGCGGGTTGGAGCGCGCTTAGCCGAGTGAGCGCACACTGCACGTCGATACGGTCGACCCGCGCGGTACGCCACACGACCGCAGTCACGAAAAGGTGGGCGTCCGCGGCTTCCTTGCCTTCTTCCGACCGCTCCGGTTCGTGGCATCAGGGACCAGCTGAACAGAAACAGGAACGCGCATAGCCCGAAGTATCCGCAGAGAGCGCCGGAGAGATATTCTCGAGAAAATTGGCAGGTTATCTGATTTCTTCTCCGGAGTTCTCTTATGACTCACTATCGCAATCGTTACCGAGAAATTCCGCTCCTCGACATCCTTGAAAACCCTTGTTGCCGTCTCAACGTCAGATTTCTTCTCAATCAGCTTCTTGAGCTTCACACGAGACTGATCGACACTAAGTAAGAGTTCGGCCGAGTTAGCAGCTTGATTAAATAGATGGCTCAAATTTGCGGAACTCGTGCCAATCTTTACGTGCACAAGATCGGGAATCTTACTATCCACCCGAAGAATGTCACATGGCTCCACTGAGGTTTGGCCCTTCGGACTGACGTTGGATTTATCAAGACAAACTGCGCGTAACACTTTGGACGCCTCTTCGTTATATTTAGCCTCAGACTCCCACTCATGCTGCGGCAAGTCAGCATCAACCCAGAACGGATCGATGTCCTCGCGTAGCGAGACAATTAGACTTGTCGCGACCTTGAACCAGAGCCCATCACTAAAGTGGTAAGTATAAGAAGAGCCAGCAGAGACTTCGAATACTAGAGACTTATAGATCGACCAACGTTGGCGCTGAGCCTGACTCCCATCCAGAAGCACCAAGTAATCATGCTTGAGGTCGTCTGCACTGAAAGTGCCTTGATCTGTACCGCGTAGTTCGAGGTATTCACGGTAGTGCTTAATATAGACGTCATCGAAAACTGGACTGATCCCGCGTCCAGAGAACTGCACGAAGGTCTCATCTCGGTAGTCTAGAATATCTGGAACCGTGAGGACTATAGGAGCAGTAACGTCGAAGACCGCAGATGCAAGTTTTTGGTCGAGCGAAGCGACGACGTCGGGGTCAGTGACGGGTCTGATCTGGTTGACATCAGGAAACTCCTTCAGGAAGTCCTTCGACTTGTAGAGCTTACGAAGCCGCGCTAGCAGAATGTCGAGATCCTGTGGTCGCGCTGGCGTGGTGACACGGAGACTGCTCGCTCCGGTGACACTGCGGACAAGATCGCCGTGCTCGGACCGCGCCTTCCCGGTAAGACTCTTCAGCACAGAAGCATCGCCAGCGAAACTCAACAGTGCCAAATCTCCGTCGTAGGGAATCTGCGTCCGTCGCCGCTGTGACGAATCTGGATCCAGAGTTTCTGTGCTCTTCAGTTTCCGCGGATCGACCGCGTTCAGGACAACACGAGTGCCGAAGTCATGCTCAAATACGTCGTCTCGGAGTAAGAACTGGCCGGATCCGAAGGTCAGAACCATGATTCGTTTTCCCGAGGGGACAAAGGCGGCGGCGGAATTGGAACCTTGGGTTAGTTCCTCGTCGAGGTTCAGGTAGTCCTTCCACCACGGCGCGTCCTGCTTACCGCGCTTAATGAATATCCGCAGGCCTTCGATCGGGCTCGAGTGCCTCGTCGTCTCGGTGTAGTCGTGATCATCACGCAGAGCATCCTCGACGGAGACCCCTCGCTTAAGCGCGTAGATCGACATTGATCGCGTCGCCACGTTCCCCCCTAGTGCAGACTGCTATGCAGTATGCCCCATCCCGCGAAAGTCTGACCACTAAATCAGCTGGCGGCGCGTCACGCAACGACGAGCAGCCCACAGGACCGCCACGCGACAAGTGCGAAGCGATACCTGGGCGGGTGGCTGCGGGGATCGTGTTCAAGATCAACGCAGCTGTCAAAGCGCCGCGCGCCGATCGCGGATCACTCGCTCATCGCGGCCTGTCGCGTCTGTGTGCGGGATGACGACGCGCCAACCACCGAACGCCGCAAAGCGTCTACGCGCACTCATGCTGACCGGACAGCCGTACCGGAAAGACTTGTGATCTTCGCGCGGTGAGGTTCACTTGCGCCGCGCTGCGATGTTGCCGCGTCGAGCTTCCCGCCTCGCCCCTGAACGACGGAGCCCCGCCCGAACTTGAGTTCGGGCGGGGCTCATCGCGGAGCGGAAGTGACAGGATTTGAACCTGCGAGGCGAGTTACCCCGCCTACATGGATTCCAGCCATGCTCCTTAGGCCGCTCGGACACACTTCCAACAGACGATCTTACACGGCGGGAGCGGCGCCACTGGCGCAGCGCCTCCGCGTCAGCGCGCCGCGAGCTGCGCGAGGAACTCGTCGGCGGCGTCGAGCTGGCGACGCAAGGCATCGCGACGCTCGGCCGCCTCGGCGCGGATGCCGTCCAGCCGGGCGCGCAGCGCGGCGTCGCCGGGGGCATCGGCGAGGCCGTCGACGACGGCGAGCAGCTCCCCCATCTGCTCGAGGGAGTAGCCGAGCGGCTTCATGCGCCGGATGAGGAGCAGGCGCGACTCGTCGTCGGGCGTGTACAGCCGGAACCCGCCCTCGGAACGGGCGGAGGGCCGCAGCAGGCCGATCTCGTCGTAGTGACGGAGGGTGCGGATCGACAGCCCCGTCCGTTCGGCGAGTTCGCCGATCTGCATCGGCCGGGCCTGGTCCATGGCATCCCCGATCCCGTAACTCTCTCGTTACGGTAGAGTTGGCGCGGTCGCGATCGCGACCCCCTCGATTCTCCCCCACCTCCCCCTGGAGTCCTTCGTGACCGACGTCTTCGCGCGCCCGCGCCCCGAACCGACCGTCCTCCAGGCGCTGCGGTCACCGCGTCTGCTGACGCGCGAGACCCTGGCCGGCCTCGTCGTGGCGATCGCCCTCATCCCCGAGGCGATCGCGTTCTCGATCATCGCCGGCGTCGACCCGCGCCTGGGCCTGTTCTCGTCGTTCGTGATGGCGGTGGCCATCTCGTTCCTCGGCGGGCGGCCGGCCATGATCTCGGCGGCGACCGGGGCCATCGCGCTCGTCATCGCCCCCGTCGCCCGTGAGCACGGCGTCGACTACCTGCTCGCGACCGTGATCCTCGGCGGACTGCTCCAGGTCGTCCTCGGTCTCCTCGGTGTCGCGAAGCTCATGCGCTTCATCCCCCGCAGCGTCATGGTCGGCTTCGTCAACGCGCTCGCGATCCTGATCTTCACCGCCCAAGTGCCGCAACTCATCGGCGTGCCCTGGGCGGTGTACCCCATCGCCGCGGCGGGCCTGGCCATCATGTACCTCTTGCCCCGCCTGACCACCGTCGTGCCCGCCCCGCTCGTCGCGATCGTGCTGCTCACCGGCGCCGCCGTGGTCTTCGGCATCTCGGTGCCCACCGTCGGCGACCAGGGAGCGCTGCCCGAGAGCCTTCCGGCGCTGCTCATCCCGAACGTGCCGGTGTCGTGGGAGACGCTCGGCATCATCTTCCCGTTCGCCGTCGCGATGGCGATCGTCGGCCTGCTGGAGTCGCTCATGACCGCGGCGCTCGTCGACGAGATCACCGACACTCCGTCATCGAAGACGCGCGAGTCGCTCGGACAGGGCGCGGCGAACGTTCTCTCGGGCCTGTTCGGGGGAATGGGCGGATGCGCGATGATCGGCCAGACGATGATCAACGTCAAGGCGTCCGGTGCGCGCACCCGCATCTCGACGTTCCTGGCCGGCGTGTTCCTGCTGATCCTCGTGCTCGCGTTCGGCGACGTCGTGGCGATCATCCCCATGGCCGTGCTCGTGGCCGTCATGATCGTGGTCTCGATCGCCACGTTCGACTGGCACAGCATCCGCCCCGCGACCCTCCGGCGGATGCCGCTGAGCGAGACCGCGGTGATGATCGTGACCGTCGCGGTGACGGTGTGGACCCACAACCTGGCGATCGGGGTGGGCGTGGGCGTCGTCGCCGCCGCCGTGCTGTTCGCCCGGCGCGTGGCGAGTGTCACCGTCGTGCACCGCACGGTCGAGGGCGACCTGGCCCGGTACCGCGTCGAGGGCGAGCTCTTCTTCGCGTCGAGCAACGACCTCACCACGAAGTTCGCCTATCACCTCGACCCGGCGCGGGTAGAGATCGACCTCTCCGGATCCCACGTCTGGGACGCCTCCACCGTGGCTGCGCTCGACGCGGTGCAGACCAAGTACGCCCACCTCGGGAAGAGGGTCGAGATCACGGGGATGAACGCGCACACCGCGCGGCTGCACGAGCGCCTCAGCGGCGGCGTCACCGGCGCGCACTGACGCGCGGGCGCCTACGAACGCAGCGTCGTCGACGGCGTCTCCGCGAACTCGGCCCGGTACATCGCCGCGAAACGACCGAGGTTGGAGAACCCCCACCGTGCGGCGATCGCCGCGACGGTGTCCACCGAGGGGTCAGCGGCGCGGAGTTCGGCGCGAGCCGCGTCCAGGCGGACGCGGCGGACGTACTGCATCGGTGTGCGTCCGGTCGCGGTACGGAAGGCGTATTGCAGACCGCGCGGAGACAATCGCGCCGCCTCGGCGATGTCGGCCAACGAGACCGGCCCGGGGGCGTTCGCCTCGATGTACGTCTTGGCGCGCCGCACCGGAGCGGGCAAAGGTCGGGCGGGTCGCCCCGCGGCGAGGGACTCGGTGAACGTCGTCGGAAAAGTCATCAGCGACGCCTCGAGCAGCAGCGAACGCACCTGCTGCTCGATCATCGGGCTGCGCTCGGACGAGCGCAGCAGCACGTCGCGGCCGTACTCCCACGTCCGGGTCCAGTACCGCAACCGGTGGTCGGAGATCGGCGCGTGCCCCGTCGGGCGCACGCGCAGTGTGTCGTCCCCGCTGAGCCGGCGAGCGGCCGCGTCCACATCGGAGCGTGCGAACGACATCGCGGTGCCGGCGATGCGTCCGGAGAAGGCGATCTCGACCGGACGATCGATCACCATGAACGGCACCGTGGTGCCGATACGGTCGCGCCGGTAGGTGGCGCGGATGCGGGGACCGGCGATCCATCCGACGACCATCTGGTCTTCGGGATCGGAGTCGACCACCATCGTCGAGCCGATCGAGTAGTCGCAGAAGCCGAAGCCGGGGTCGACGGCGCCGGAGAAGACGAAGGCGGGCTGGATGTCGTCGGCCCGCGAGATGCGGGCCCCGGGGACCACCGTCTGCCACAGCTCTTCCACCGTTGCGGTGTCACGGGTCTCGACGCGCGTATGTTCCACGGATCGTTCCTACGTTCGCGCTGCCGAAAGCGGCTAGGCCGTTGCGCCGTGCGACGATGTATGCGACGGAACCGCTCTCACGTCGACGGTGATGCACGTGTCGGTCCGCGGGGACTCATAATCGAAAAGCCCTCGCCGCACTCGCGGCACGACCGACGGGATGCCACATGCCCTTCCGCACCATCGCCACGCTGCAGTCGTGGGTCGACGACTTCCGATCGCTCGGCTACGACGACGCCGAGACCTTGCGCGTCATCCCGCAAGACGACGACGACTCCGACGCGGGGCTGATCGCCGCCCGGCTGCGCAGCGTCTCGACCACGTTCTACGTGGCCCCCGGAACCGGGGAGGGTTCCGGTGGATGGTCGGTGACCTTCGAACCCCGCGAGAACGCGGCCCCGCTCGGCTCGGCCCGCGTCCTCGCCCTCTCCGGCGAACTCGCGATGCTCTCGGCCCTGTGCACGTTCCTGCAGGCGCGCGCCGAGGCGTTCGTCGACCCCCGCGCCTGAGCGCTCGTCACCGGCATCGCCGAGGACGGGTCGCCGAGATCAGCGCGAGGCCGCGCCGGCCGCCGCGAGGCGGGAGGCCGTCCCCGCGACCGTGAGGCGCTCCAGCACTGTCGCGACGGTGTCGGCCTCGGTGGGCTCCATCGTCGCGACGGCGGCGTCGATGGCGGCATCGAACGCGCGCAGCGACGACCACGGCGGCGCGTCCAGGTCGACGATCGCGGTGATGTGGTTGACTCGGCGGTCCTCGGCGTCGAGGTCGCGCCTCACCGTTCCGCGCTGCACGAGACGATCGATGAGGGTCGTCACTCCGGCCGAGGTGATGCCCAGGTGGTCGCGGACGTGCGAGGGTCGCGCGCCGGGGTTGTCCGCGACGAACAGGAGCGCCTTCGCGTCGAGTTCATTCAAGGACAGCGCGCGTCGTGCCTCTGCCAGCGCGACGCGACGCGCTTCGTCGTAGGCCCGGAGAGCGCGCCCGAGAGCGGAGCCCTGCGCGGGCGGCGTCGACGTGTCGGAGGAGGTGTGCACGACCCCTGATCGTACTCACCTCACGGGCTCCGCGAGGGCCCTTGCGCCCCGCACGATCACCGATCGCCGCCCGAACGGGCTCGGGTACGCGGCGGAGCGGACCGAGGGCCGAAGGCACGGCATCCCGATTCACCCGTCGCACGCGTTCACGAAATGGTCTTCGCGGCGTAACCCGCCGCCCGGGGTCGACCCCGCACCATGGGGAAACCGCAAGAAGCGGTGATCGATCCGGCTCCGTTCGGCGGCGCCCCTCCCCGGAAAGCGGTCGCGATGAACCGACCCGTGCGCGTGCTGTCCCTGTACGAGGGATTCTTCGCCGGAGGCGCCCGAATCCTCCATTCCGACGTCGTCGCCGGCCTGGCCGCCGCGGGATCGCAAGAGCATCGCGTGCTCTCGCTCACCTCGGCAGCCCGCCGTGACGGTTCGGTGCAGCACGCCCACGACGACACGCGGTTCCGGGCCCTGCGCGCCGCCGGCGTGCACATCGACACGTTCGACCGCGTCGCCGGCGGGCAGCCGATGACCCCGGAGTCGTTCAGCGCGGCCGAACTCGCGCACGCCGCGGACCTGATCGCGGATGCCGACATCGTGCTGTCGCTGAAGGAACAGCCGCTGAGCCTCATCGTCGCCCTGGAGCGCGCGGGGATGCTTCCGGACCGCCCGACCGCCGCGTGTCTGCACCGGTCCGACCCCACGCACTCCGGCCCGGCGCTGGGATGGCTCCTGGACGCGAGCGCCTCGGGAGCGGTGTCGGCGACGATCTCCTGCGCGGCGTCGACCTCGCTGGCCTACGAACGCGCCGGCGTCTTCACCCGGCAGGCGTGGGTGATCGACAACGGCATCGACACGCGCCGGTTCCGCCCCGGGACGCGCGCCGAGCGGCGCGGCATCCGCTTCGGGCTCGGCATCCCCGAGTCGGCTCCGGTCGTGCTGCTGGCCGCGCGGTTCGATGCGATGAAGGACCCGGCGCTGTTCCTGGATGCCGTGGCGCTCCACGCACGCCGCCACCCCGGCGCCCACTACGTCATGTGCGGTTCGGGGATGACCCACCGCAACCCCGGTTTCGCGGCGCTCGTCGCCGAAGCGGGACTCGACGCGGGCGTGCCGCTGCACGCGCTGGGGCTGCGCGAAGACATGCCGGAGCTGTACCGCATCGCCGACGTCGTCGCTCTCACCAGCGCCTTCGGCGAGGCCTCGCCGCTGTGCCTGGCCGAGGGGGCGGCATCCGGTGCGATCCCGGTCACGACCGATGTCGGCGACGCGGCGCGCGTGGTCGCGGGCGTCGGTCTGGTGACCCCGCGCGACGCCGGAGCGATCGCCGGGGCGTGGCACGAGGCGCTCTCGCGGCGCATCGAGTTGCGCTGGGCCGCGATCTCGGCGCGGGCCCGGATGGACCGCCGACGGATGATCGCCGACTACCGCGGGGCGATCGAAGGGCTCGCCCTGGCGGACGCGCTCGCGGCGTGACGCTCGGCTCGGGCTCGCCCTGGCGGACGCGCTCGCGGCCTGACGCTCGGCTCGGGCTCGCCCTGGCGGACGCGCTCACGGCCTGACGCTCGGCTCGGGCTCGCCCTGGCGGACGCGCTCACGGCCTGATGCTCGGCTCGGGCTCGCCCTGGCGGACGCGCTCACGGTCTGACGCTCGGCTCGGGTTCGGACTGTCAACCCTCGTGCGCGTGCGCGCCGCAGCGGGTGGAGTGGGATGCACCCCAATCCGAAGGAGGACGAGATGACCCCGCAGCCCGCCCAGCAGCAGGACGTGCCCGGCACCGACCGGGCGATGGATCCGAAGCCCGATTACGGCCAAGACAGCTACCGCGGTTCGGGCCGCCTCGACGGCAAGGTGGCGCTCATCACCGGCGGCGACAGCGGCATCGGCAAGGCCGTCGCGCTGGCCTTCGCTCGCGAAGGGGCGGACGTCGCGATCGCGTATCTGAACGAGCACGAGGATGCCGAAGAGGCCCGGCGCTTCGTCGAGGAGGCTGGCCGCCGCGCGATCCTCCTGCCCGGCGACGTGTCCGATCCTCAGCACTGCCGCGACCTGGTGGCGCACACCGTCGATCAGCTCGGCGGTCTCGATGTGCTCGTGAGCAATGCGGCCTTCCAGATGAGCCACGACACCCTCGAAGAGGTGTCGGACGACGAGTGGGACTACACGTGGGCGACGAACGTCAGCGCCTACTTCCACCTGGTCAAGGCGGCCTTGCCGCATCTGAAGGAGGGGGCCTCGATCATCGGATCGAGTTCGGTCAACTCCGACATGCCGAATCCGACGCTCCTGCCCTACGCCGCGACGAAGGCCGCCATCGCCAACATGACCGCGTCTCTCGCGCAGCTTCTCGCCGAGCGCGGCATCCGTGCCAACAGCGTGGCCCCGGGTCCGGTGTGGACACCGCTGATCCCCGCCACGATGCCGGCCGAGAAGGTGGCGAGCTTCGGGGAGCAGACGCCGATGGGTCGCGCAGGTCAGCCGGCCGAACTCGCGCCGGTGTACGTGCTGCTCGCCTCGGACGAGGCCAGCTACGTCTCAGGCGCACGCGTAGCGGTCACCGGCGGCAAGCCGATCCTCTGACGCGAGGGGTGCCCCGGATGGCGGGGCGTCCCGCCCTCAGCGCAGGGGCTCCCCGGAGCGCGGGGCGTCCCGCCCTCAGCGCAGAGGCGCCCAGGCAGCCACCGCGATCACGACGATCACGAGCAGCGCCACCGCGGCCTGCACGCACATCAGGACCGCGAAGACGTACCCCTGCGCCGGGCCACGCCGCCCGGTGAGGCCGTTGACGGCGATCGCGGCGAAGATCCCCACCTGAACGGCGATCCCGATCCACGCCCACGCCGCCACGATCGGGACCGACAGCGCGAAGAGCACCACCGCGATGAGGGCGAGCACCCCGGAGGCCGCGATCCACACGAGCGGTTTCGGCCGGCGCACGGCATCCTGGTTCGTCACCTTCGTGGGGTCGACGTGTCGATCAGGGGTCACGGGGTCCTTCCGGTCCAACGGCGAGCAGCGAGCGTACGACCGACTCCCCCCTCAGCCCGACGGGTTGACACGTCCCCGCAACCCCGCGCACGCACCATAGACGGCGGGCGGAGGCGGCACCATCCCCGCCGTGGGGTGCGCGAACCGTGCCTACAGTGAGTCATGACCGCGAGCATCCTCTCTCTCGGCACGGCGCTGCCCCGCACCCGTGTCACCCAGTCGGCGCTGCGCGATCTCTTCGCCGCCCAGCCCGGATTCGACCGACGCAGCCAGCGTCTGGTGGGGGCCGCTTTCGACGCCGCGGCCATCGACACCCGGCATACGGTGCTGCCGCAGCTCGCCGACGTGACCGCGGACGGCCTCACCGTGCGCGATGCCGACGGGCTGCTGATGCCCCCGACCGGGGCGCGCAACGACGAATACCGCCGGACCGCGCCCGCGCTGTTCGCCGAGGCGGCCACGGCCGCGATCGCCGGCTCGGGTCGGGGAGCGGATGCCATCACGCACGTCGTGACCGTCTCGTGCACGGGCATGTTCGCCCCCGGCCCGGACTTCCTCCTCGTCCGCGACCTGGGTTTGTCCGCGACCGTCGAGCGCTATCACCTCGGCTTCATCGGGTGTGCCGCGGCGATCCCGGCGCTGCGCCTCGCCGCACGCATCGTCGCGGCCGACCCCGCGGCCGTGGTCCTGGTCGCCGCAGCCGAACTGTGCTCGCTGCACTGGCAGACCTCGTCGCACCCGGACCAGATCGTCGCCGCGTCGGTGTTCGCCGACGGAGCGGCCGCAGCGGTCGTGGCATCCGCCGACCCCGATCGCGCCGGCCTCGACCTCGAGGGGTTCGCGACGCACCTGACCGGCGAGGGCGAAAAGGACATGGCCTGGACGGTCGGTGATTTCGGCTTCGAGATGACGCTCACCGCCGAGGTCCCGCGCATCATCGGCCGCGAGATCGCCGCCATCGCCGCCGACGTGCTGGGCGATCTCGGCGAGGTCGACGCGTGGGCCGTGCACCCCGGCGGGCGGAGCATCCTCGACCGGGTCGAGTCGGCCCTGTCCCTGGATGCCACCGCCCTCGCGCCCTCGCGCGAGGTGCTGCGCGCGCACGGGAACATGTCCAGCGCGACGCTGCTGTTCATCCTGCGGGACCTGCTCGCCGACGAGGCGCTCGTCGACGGCGATCGCGTGGCCGCTCTGGCTTTCGGGCCGGGGTTGACGGTGGAGGCGGCGCGCCTCGTGCTGCGCCGGCCGGCGGCGTGAGCGTTCGGGCTGTGATCGGCGTGGGCGAGGGGTGCGCGTGAACCGCGGGCCGGCGACCGTGCGCCGGGGGCTCGCGTCGCGCGACACCGAGCTCACCGAGTTGATGGACGCCGCCGATTGCGATCCGCGTCGGCTCGCGGCGACCTATCGACGTTTCGACCTGGTCAACCGCGCCGTGTCGGCGTGGGGCCGCGTGTACGCCACGGAACTCCGGCCGCGACTGCGGGCGCTGGATCGACCGGCGCGCGTCCTGGACCTCGGCTGCGGCGGCGGCGACGTCGTGGTGCGTCTCGCGGGCCTCGCGGCGCGCGACGGACTCGACGTCGAGTGGGTCGGTGCCGACCCGGATCCTCGCGCCCTCGTCGCGGCGCGAGAGCGTGAAAGGGCCGGTGTGCGTTTCGTCGCCCGGACCTCGACCGAGCTGCTTGCCGCGGGCGATGCGTTCGACGTCGTGCTGTCCAACCACGTCCTGCACCACCTCGATGCCGCGCAGCTGCGGGAGTTCGCGGACGACTCCCGGGCTCTCGCCCGCTCGGTCGTGCTGCACGCCGACATCGCGCGGGGCCGGTGGGCTTACGTTCTGTACGCGCTGGGGGTGACGCCGCTCGCGCCGGGAACGTTCCTGCGCACCGACGGTCTGCGGTCGATCCGGCGCAGCTACCGCCCCGACGAGTTGGCCCGCGCGCTCGGCGAGCCTTGGCGGGTGCAGACCCCGGCGCCGTTCCGGCTCCTGGCCGTGGCCGCGGGAACGGCCGACGTCGATGCCTGAGGTGCTCGTGGTGGGAGCGGGTCCGGTGGGCCTGGCGCTCGCGGCCGACCTGCGCGCCCGCGGCGTCGACGTCGAGGTGCTGGAGCGGCGGGAATCGATGGATGCCGGGACCCGGGCGATCGGCATCCACTCCCCCGCTCTCGCCCACCTGGAGACGTCCGGAGCCACCGACGCGCTGTTGGAGCGCGCGGTGCGCATCCGTCGCGGGGAGGCGCGCGCGGACGGCCGCATGCTCGCCGCGATCCGCTTCGATCGGCTGCGCGTGCGGCATCCGTACGTCGCGGCGCTCCCTCAGGCCGACACCGTCGCCGTGTTGTCCCGGCTCGCCCCGCCGGTGCGGCGCGGGATGCGCGTGACCGGAGTGCACGACGACGGGACGTCGGGGCGGGTCCTCGCCGTCGGGCCGCACGGCGAGGAAGAGATCCGCGCTGCGGTGGTGGTCGTGGCATCCGGATGGTCGGGACGAGACCTCGTGTATCGCCCGGGCGCCGTGCGCACGCGCCACTACCCCGACCGCTACGCGATGGTCGATGTCGAAGCGCCCGGCGAGTCGACGGCGCTCGTGCATCTCGAGCGCGGCGGGGTCGTGGAGTCGTTCCCTCTTCCGGGCGGCCGGCGGCGGCTGGTCGCGTGGGCGGGCACGGCGGACGTGTCGGATGCCGAGGGCTTCCTGCGGGGTGCCCTGGCGGACCGCGTGCGGGTCGAGGTGGACACGTCGGGGGCATCGACGTTCCGCGTGCGCCGCGCGGTCGCCCCGGCGCTCCGGCGGGGGCGGGTCATCGTCGTCGGCGACGCGGCGCACGAGGTGAGCCCGATCGGCGGGCAGGGGATGAACCTCGGTCTGCTCGACGCGCTCACCGTTGCACCGCTCCTGCAGCGGTGGGTGCGCGGCGACGAGCCCACGGGCATCGCGCGGTGGGAGCGGGACCGTGTGGCGTCGGCGCGGCACGCCGCGCGGCTGGCGTTCCTGAACACGCTGCTCGGGCGGGCGGC
>NZ_VBUM01000063.1 GCF_005774735.1 Microbacterium sp. 5K110
CCGAGCTCACCGCGACCACCCCCACCATCGACGAGGCGGTGATACTCCCCGAGATCACCGCCGCCTAAACTAACGACAGCTGATCATCGCAACGAAGCGAAAGACCACCACTCAAACGGACGCGGCCTGCTCGCCCTGTGCGGTCGAGACTCCACGCGCTCAGACGAAAGCATCGCCGATAGACCACCGACGCTCGAATCTCACATAGTGATCGTTCAGCCGGGCTTTTCGAGATCCGTCCTCGAGGCCCGGCTGGAAACTCGGGACATCTCAGCCGTCCAGGTGCGCGACTTCCTAACGTTCGTGGCCAACTCGATCCAACGTCTGTCGACTATAGATCTCGTCGGCTCCCGATAGAACCGCCCGGTTCGTCGGCGTATGAAGGGCGCAAGTGCAGGGGGTTGCTGGGGTAGCGAGACAGAACAGCCAACTTCGTGTCGACGAACTTTGCGTCCCGGATGTTGACTCGGACGATCTAGTCCGCGATTGTCGCCTTCGCCGCGGACATGGTCGGGCGTGAGCGTGAGCGTGAGCGTAGTAGCCGACGACTCACCGGGCACCGCCGCGTGCCCGAAGCTGCACACCAGCGCCTACGAGCTGCTTGCGCACGCATGCGTAGCTCACACCGAATGCCTCCGCGATATCGCCCATCACGGACCCACGCTCGTACCGATCCACGAGGTCCCGTACCTGCGCACTCGTCAGCTGTGGACCCTGCGGGCCACGAGATCTGATCGGCTCCCCCATCGCGACCAGCAACCGCTGCACCTTGTTCGGGCTGAAGCCATACCGGCTACCAATGGTCGCGAGCGTCTCCCCTGCTCGATACGACGCAACGATCGCATCCTTGATCGCCGGAGGAACAGCGTCTGGATCCTCGCGGGTGAGTTCCAGGCGCTTGATGAGATTGTCGAGCGTCGTTCGATGAACACCCAGCTTCGTGGCTAGGTCGGCGATCGGCTCACCTCTTTCGTAGCCCTCAACGAATGCCATCTTCTCGTCGTCGGTCAGCTGCCGAGCCTTCCGAGGCGCGGTTCGCCTCGCATCCGGCCGTCGGCCAGGTCCCGGGGCCGCCAACTTACGGAGATGCGAAGCCCCTCCCGATTTGTTCGAGTACCACTGCACGAGCCCCACCAAATTACGAACTTGCACACAGAATAGCCCCTTCACCGGGGTTATTTTTGCGTTTCGAGTGTCCAGTCGGTGGTCCGGCCGTTCGAACGCGAAATCACCGTTGACCTCTGTTTTCACTATTTCGAGTGAGTCACAAGGGGTACTGTCGGTCCATCCGATGGGACGTCACTCCACCCCTGTCAGATGTACCGATGGTGTTGTGTGAATATCGACGTTGCCAATGTGTCCATTCAAAAAGCGTCCGCCACTTAGCCGCGCTTCATGTTCGCCTTTAGACCTGAGCTCGTGGCCACGATCGTATTGACGGTACCTAGTTGCTGGAGGCGTTCGAGCAACGCCTGCACTTCTGGAGTGGCGGGGAACCTTGGGTGGCGACCATTGGCTTCAAGCAGCAACGGATAGTCGCCGCCGAGGTCCGTAAGGATGGGACGCAGATGGGCCAGTGTTACACCCTGAGTAAAGCGACGCAACAGACGCAACACAACCGACGATCCGACCCGTTGATTCGCCGCGAGCTTGACGGCACCCCACTCGACTGAAATGTCGTTGTCGAGGGCGTAGCTGGCCATGCGAAGAACAACGTCCCGGCCGCCATCCTCGGCGAACTCTTCGAACCGTCGGACAACTGTGGTCTTCAGCGCGTCGGGGATACGCGCACTGTCAAGGAACCTGATAATCATGTCGGTAGGGAGAATGGCCGGCGAAATGAATCCCGCGATCTCTTCGGATACTCCGATTGCGTATTCAAGTCCACCCCAGTCACCCCGTTGAATGAGAGCGAAACTGTCCGCGTCATCCAAGATGACGTTCCGTTCGATGAGGCGGCCAATCAGTTCACCAGGTTCGACGGGAACCTCCTCCGGAAGGATGGGTTCGGCGAGGCCCAAGCTCCCGAGAAGATTGGCCCGAAGCTCTGGCGAGGGCATGACGGCGGAGCTGAAGAGAATCTGCTGGGCCACCTCACGTTTGGCGTCTTCTCCGGCACCGTCTGGCGCCTCAATCGCACCGTCCGCAAGCACAACGGCCACGTTTGCGTCGAGCCCATAGTGCTCGATGTAGGCATAGACGTCGGCAAATTTTGGAGCGAAACGCTTGTGTGCCGCAAGCGATGGCCAGACGGCATTATCGGCATCGTCGAGGTTCTTAACCACGTAAGACGAGGGCGAGCGCCCAACCACTTGGTCGACCGCCCCCTTGTCGGCTTCGGTAACAATTTCGATGATCTGGACGAGCGAGTTTGGTTCAGAGATGGTGTATTCGTCATCCTCAAGCGCTGCGAGATAGCTGCCAAGGTCGGAGAGGACTCGGTTGAAGACATGGATGGCAGATTGCTGCAAGGCGTCAAGGGCCAGCTCCGTCGAAGGAGCGATGGCCGTCAGCAAGTTGTCTCGGGTGACATCGAACTGCTCGACGGCGACAACGGCTGCGCGGACGGGATCACTTAGAGCGGCCAATTTCGGCATCGATAGTTCCGCGGCGTCGACGACGGCAGCAACTTCACTTGCTGCGGCAGCGCGCTTCGGATCCGTGAAGCTCAATAGCGCTTCGTGGTGCTCGAGCAGGTAGCTACCAACACCCTCAGTAACGACATACTCGACGTCTCCCGAGAGCGCGTTCAGCGCCGCGTCGACCGCCCGCAGTCGCCGCTCGTCGTCAATTTCTACCTCGTCCGTCAGAAACGCCAGCACTTGCGGCCACGATGCCGCGAGACTCCCAACCAAAACGCTCAGATCGCGCTCGCTTGCGAGGTAGGCCTGCAGAAATTGGGCTTCGTGTTCGCCGTGTCTCTCTAGGTTGCCTAGGACTACCTTGGCTGCGTCTGGCTCGTACGTGAGGAGGTGATCTACAAAGTCTAGATTGTAGGCGGACTTCTCTCGCAGAGCGAGGCGCGGGCGCTCGCGCAGGACGGCCTTGACCTCATCAGATGTGAGGGGCGCATAGATGTCCATTGTGCCGGTGTCTACGTTCTTCAATATGAAGTTCATTGCGTTGGCGTTGATCCGCTCGCCAACGAAAGTTGAAGTGTAAAGAGTGAAATAGCGGTCGATGTATCCCTGCTCGACCAGTGCGATTGCCAGCGGTGAGCCGAGTAGTCGCTCCGCGCGTGAATACAGCGAGGCCCGCTTGCCGCCGGGCTGGTCCAGCGTGAAGTCGGTTCGCTGCATGAGATCGCTCATCTCAGCGCGTCGAAGAAACTGAATATCGGCTCGGGCCGCTTCGATGCGCTTGGTGGCTTCAGCTTCAGTTGTCGTCTCCCAATCATCGGGGTCAATGGGCTCACCGACCGCCTTCTCCACGTGAGCCGGCGTGAGAACTGTCGCGTCTCCCCCACGCCATGGATCTCGGAAGTTCAAGGTGATGTCAATGGGATTCGAGGCGTACTTCTTCCAGAATGCTGTGCTGCGAATGAGGTCTGCGTCAAGAGACTCAGTGCCGTACTGCAGGCTGACCCGAGTCGCCTTGAAGTGGCCGAGCATCGTAGCGATGTAGTTCTCGAGAGTTTCACCAAGCCGAGCGCTCCGGGCCTTTATAGCCGCGCCTGTCCGCTGGAGCCTGCGGACGTTTTGTATCTCCAGGTTGAGCCGGGCAGTTTCCTTGGTCACAATCGTGCGACTGTCTCGGTAGAGCGTGTCGAGAGCGCTCTTTCCAAGCTTGATCTGCTCGAAGTCAGACAAGTGTGTGCTTTTGTAGAGCACCATTGCGAAGAGCGCGTCGTCAGTGAGACTGAGGGAGGACCCCTTGATGACTTGCTCGCGGAAGATAACGAACTCGTTGCGGATGTTTTTGATAAGTCGCATGTCTGGAACGTGTTGCGCCACGAGGTCGATCAGATCGTCGGAGACATCGTGCTTCGACACGCTCGCCAGCTCGCTCGCCATCAGTTCGCGTGCGCTCTGGTGAGTTACGAAAGGCACGACAGGCACGACGAGGTCAAAGAACTTCGTACGGTTCGCCCTAGCGACTTCAAGCATGGCTGCATCACCGTTTTGGCCTACGGGTGCATCAGGCCCGACTGCGGCTTCCCGTGCCGCCCGCGTGCCAAGTTCCTCGAAGATGCTGTCCTTGATCGCGTAAAGGAACCGAATGACCCGGCCGTTGAGCTGCTTCGCGCCGTTCAGAATGGTGTTCAGTTCGCGCAGTGTCTCGAAGATGTGCGCGTCTTCGAAGCGGTCGATATCCTCGAAGATGACGATGTCCGCGTCCACGACCTCGAAGAAGTAGACGATCTCATCGAGGTACTCATCAAAGTAAGTGTCCGAAGCCGCGGATAGCTTGATCGTCGCCGCTCCGGTTGAAACGCTGTCGATTCGGATCTTGTTGTGGGTCACGTAACGCACGCCGTATACGAAGAGGGCCGCTACGAGGACGAGCCCCGTGTTAGCCGCGATGGCCCAATCGGCTGGGACTGTGAAAAGCTGCGCCAGCTGTGCTGTCCACCCAAGTAGGAAGAAGATGAGTGCGATGGGAACGCCTGTAGCGAGGGCGAATAGTGCCTCGCGCTTAGGCCGAAACGCCGATGTGCGGCGGTAGCGCGATCCTGGCATCTTCTCAGGCATCTGCGTGTAGAGCAGCTGCTTGACGATTTCCTTCTGAATCTGATTTGTCTTAGTTTCGCGAAGTGGATTCGGCTGCGGGGTTTTGTCGCCGTCCCCGACCCGAGGTTTAACCGATTTTTCGGCTGAGTCAGGACCAAACCCAAGAGTTGAGAGCGATACTTGAATCACTTTGAGATCAGGGTCCATGGCGACTTGACGCAAAATACTACTTTTGCCCACACCGTAGCTTCCCGTCAGCGCGATGTTTCGCACGGTGTCATCACCCGTCCAAGCGAGCGCGTCTTTAATCGCTCGGAAATAGACGGCGTGCTTTTCCGGCTGATACTTTGGAGTCAGCGGGTGGAGCTCAGTCGCTTTGACTTGTTCTGGGGACTGGTTTAGCTCCACGACTGCAATTCTCCGTGTATTAGATGCTGTTGATTGGCGCTCATTATGAGTTTGGAATGTCGGGTCGTCAAGCATATGCCCGATGGAATGCGCCGATCGAACCTGGCCAGTTCGCCGGCCAGGACCCCCTTGAGCCGTTTTGCCTGAGGCATCAATCCCCCAACGCCATAGCTCACACTACTGAAGCTTATGCTTGACCTCGTCTTCAGTCAGGCGCATAGTCACTGACACATGCCCCGCCTCACGAACAAGACCTACCTGTGCAATCGAAGCGCCCTCGGCAAGTTTTGGCGCCGGAGCGAGCACGGCTGGTCCAAGCTCAGCCTCGAGGACCAGTGCACACTGCATGAGTACTTCGAGCCCACCATGGATCTCACCGACGATCAGGCCATCGCCTATCGCCAGGCGGTCACGGCGGAGTGGCCAAACTTGCCCCAGCGTGCAGGCAAGGCGTATGCCCAGTTCACAAGGGTCATCGCGCAGCTCGAAGCGGAACCGCCGCGCTTGAAGACCTCGCCAAAGTCGAAGCACAGGCGAACGCCTTACATCGTCCGTGTCGAGGCGCTGGCCCGGCCGGATGTCGACTTTGACAAGCTCGCGCGTGCGCTACTTGCCTTCGCCAAGGAGAAGGTCGACCGTGAGCGTCGAAACTCGTGACTCACCGAACCCCGCCCCGCGGCCGAAGCTGCACACCCGCGCCCATGAGCTGCTTGCGCACGCAGGCGTAGCTCACGCCGAATTCCTCCGCGATGCTCCCTATTGCCCGTCCGCACTCGTACCGATCCACGAGCTCCCGTACCTGCGCATTCGTCAGCTGTGAGCCCTGCGGGCCACGAGACCTGATTGGCTTCCCCACCGCGACCAGCAACCGCTGCACCTTGTTCGGGCTGAAGCCATACCGGCTACCAATGGTCGCGAGCGTCTCCCCTGCTCGATACGACGCAACGATCGCATCCTTGACCGCCGGAGGAACAGCATCCGGATCCTCGCGGGTGAGTTCCAGGCGCTTGATGAGGTTGTCGAGCGTCGTCCGGTGTACACCCAACTTCGTGGCTAGGTCGGCGATTGGCTCACCACGTTCGTAGCCCTCTACGAACGCCATCTTCTCGTCGTCGGTCAGCTGCCGTGCCTTCCGAGGCAGACTTCGCCGCGCGTCCGGACGCCGGCCAGGTCCCGCTGCGGCCAGCTTACGGAGGTGCGAAGCCCCTCCCGATTTATTCGAGTACCACTGAACGAGCCCCACCAGTCAGGCGCTGGGATCGAGTAGTTCCGCCGGGAAGTCGAGACCGGAAATCCCGGCTGAAACCCGTCCTCTTCAGCCGGTGTGGCAGGCGTACGCGCAGTGATAGCAGCCGTCGACGTCGCGGTAGTAGCTCCTCGCAGCTTGAACAGCTCCGCTGCAGGTCGCGTGGTAGCCCAGATCCAGACGGTTGAGCGGGGCCGGGAGACAACCCATTGTCGAGGCGAGGTCATGGACCTCGTGGTCTCCTGAGCTCGTCTGAGCATTCTTGTTCACGGTGTAGTACGGCATTGCAGTTCCCCAGTTCTACGCACCTCAGCGTGCGTATGCCGGAGTATACGAGGGAGCTCCGACATGGGATCAGCCAGCCGGAACCGATCAGCTATTCGATCAGGGCGTCGATATCATCGGCGGCGATCGGGCGCTTAGAGAAAGCAGAGCCACAGCGCGAACGTGAGATTCGAAGGATGCCTTTCCGGTAGCCGCCGCTTCTCCGAACTCAACCTTTACGCTCGGAGCGTCCTCGTCGCCGCGCTTGCGAACGCTTACGGACGCGACCTGGAAGTCATCTTGTATAGACTCACGAACCTGCTCGACGTCGCCCGCTACAGTGTCACGTCTCGTCGTAGTCCGACGCCTCACGTCTGCGGCAAGGCGCCCACTTCGTACGTGCCAGCGGGTGGAATGGCATCCATCTCCTCCTCCGTCTTCTCCGGGGCGGGGGGTGAAAGAACAATGAAGATCGTCCTGCCGTAGTGCCGGCGCCGCTCGACGAACGAGCGGACTCAAGCCCAAGCCAGGCAGGGCGGCCGACAAGGACGCAATTCGGCCGCAGGGTAAGCGGTAAGTCCTAGCCGCTCCGCCACGCCTCGTCAATCCCGCGCTGGCTTAGGCCCACAGGCGCGGACGCCCGAATCCGCGGCACCCGCACCGCGATACCCTGGAACCCGGCGCAGCCGCCCGGTGCGGGCACCGCCCCACGCTATGAACACCTCCTCACACTCCGCCCTCCAGCACGACGCCCCAGTGCTCGTCATCGGCGACGGTCGCATGGGCCGTGCACTCGCCGCCGCCCTCACTGAGGCAGGCGTGCATGTCGTCGGCCCAGCGGGCCGCGGCGAGAACGGCGCGGATGCCGGCATCGTGCTTCTCGCGGTACCGGATGCCGCGATCGCCAACGCCGCGCGGGCCATCGCCCCGGGCCGCCTCGTCGGGCACCTCTCCGGCGCGCTCGACCTTTCGGTTCTCGCACCGCACGAGGCGTTCGGCATCCACCCGCTCATGACGGTCACGGGTGCCGACGCGTCTTTCGCGGAGGTGACGGCGGCCCTCGCCGGCACGACCCCGCGCGCGCACGCGGTCGCCGAAGCTCTCGCGGACGCGCTCGGGATGACCGGTGTCACGGTCCGCGACGACGACCGGGCGGCGTACCACGCGGCCGCATCGATCGCCGCGAACTTCCTCGTCACCCTCGAGGGGATGGCCGAAGACCTCGCCGCGACCGCGGGCGTCGACCGAGACGCGCTCGTCCCGCTCGTGCGCGCCGCCGTCGAGAACTGGGCCGAGCGCGGGGCGGCATCCGCTCTCACCGGCCCCGTCTCGCGCGGTGACACGGCGACCGTCGCACGCCAGCGCGCGGCCATCGCCGAACGACTCCCCGACCGCCTGGCGCTGTTCGACGCCCTCGTCGACGCCACACACGACCTCGCCGCGACGCAGCGTGCGGACCTGAAGGCCTCATGATGCCCCGGATCGTGCGGACGGTCGCCGAGCTACGCGACGTGCTCGCCCCGCGCCGTGCCGACGGCGTCGGGTTCGTGCCGACCATGGGCGCTCTCCACGAGGGGCACCTCTCCCTCCTGCGCGCGGCGCGAAACGCCAACGGCACCGTCGTCCTGTCGATCTTCGTCAATCCGACGCAGTTCGGCGAGTCCGCCGACCTCGACGCCTACCCGCGCACCGAGGCCGCCGACGTCGCCCTCGCCGCCGAAGCGGGCGTCGATGTCGTCTTCGCTCCGTCGGTGTCCGAGATGTATCCGACGGGGTTCGCCACGACGGTGACGGTCGGCGGCGCGATCACCGGCACGCTCGAGGGTGCGGAGCGCGGGCGCTCGCACTTCGACGGCGTCGCCACGGTCGTCGCCAAACTGCTGCTCGCGGTCCAGCCCGACCGCGCCTACTTCGGAGCGAAGGACGCTCAGCAGGTCGTCGTCGTCCGCCGTATGGTGACCGATCTCGGCATCCCGGTCGAGATCGTCGCACGCCCCACGTCCCGCGACGCGGACGGTCTCGCGCGCTCCAGCCGCAACACGCGCCTCTCCCCCGCCGACCGTGCGCTCGCGACAGCGATCCCACGCGGACTCAGAGCAGCTCAGGATGCCTTCGCCCGTGGCATCCGGGATTCTCGGATCCTGAGGGATGCTGTGCGCAACGAACTCACCGCGGCAGGCCTCGACCCCGAGTACGTCGAGATCGTGGATGCCGACAGCCTCGAGCCGATCACGGAGATCGAGCGGCGCGCGCTGCTCGCGCTCGCGGTGCGCGTGGGGCAGGTGCGCCTCATCGACAACGTGGCGCTGGTGCCCGGGGTCGACGATCGCATCGTCCTGAGCCCGGCCGAGAGGAGCCACGCATGACGGGTCCGAAGGTCACGCTGCGGCGGCTCGGCGAGCTCGCCGACGCCGGAACGCCGATCGTCATGGTCACGGCCTACGACTTCGTGTCGGGGCGCGTCGCCGAACGCGCGGGCGTCGACATGGTGTTGGTCGGCGACTCCGGCGCCCAGGTGGTGCTCGGCCTGCCCGACACGACCTCGGTGACGCTCGACGAGATGCTGATGCTCGCCAAGGCCGTCCGCCGGGCGGTGCACACCCCGCTCATCGTGTGCGACCTGCCGTTCGGCACCACCGAGCTGAGCGACGCGCAGGCGATCGCGACGTCGGTGCGGTTCGTGCAGGAAGCCGGCGCCGACGCGGTCAAGCTCGAGGGCGCGAATCCCGCACGGCTCTCGCGACTGCGGGCGATCGTCGACGCCGGCATCCCCGTCGTCGGCCACGTCGGCCTCACTCCGCAGACGGCGACGGCCCTCGGCGGCCTCCGCGCGCAGGGCCGCACGGCCGACGACGCGATCCGAGTGGCGCGCGACGCGATGGCCGTTCAGGATGCCGGAGCGTTCGCGGTCGTCATCGAAGCCGTTCCCGCCGACGTGGTGGAGGAGATCCGGCGGGCCCTTCGCATCCCGGTCATCGGTATCGGCGCGGGCGCGGCGGACGGGCAGGTGCTCGTGCAGCACGACCTCCTCGGGATCACCGAGGGACGGGTGCCCGTGTTCGTGAAGCGCTACGCCACCGTCGGCGACGCGATGGTCGAGGCCGTCGAGGCGTACGCGCGCGACGTGCGTGAGGGCGAGTTCCCCGCGGCCGAGCACGTGTACCCAGCGCCGGCCGAGGTCGCGGCGGCGGTGCGCGAGTTCGTGGCGGGGCAGAGCCGCTAGCTCAGCTCCCGCTCTTCGCCCAGCCCCCGGGCACCGCGATGTTGAACATCCAGGACACACCCCACGGATCGACGACTTCGCCGTACAGATCGCCCCACACCTGCTTCTCGAGGGCCTGGACGACCTCGGACCCACGCTCGACGAAGCGGTCGTAGAAGCCCGTCACGCGGTCGACCTCGTCGCTCATGAATGCCGCCTGGATGCGGTTCCTCCCCCATCCCTCGGCTGGTTCTCCGAAGGCATCCGCCCCCATCACCGTGAATCCCTCGGCGCGGAGCTCCGAGTGCATCACCGCGTCCGCGGGCTGGTCGGCCATTCCGAAGTCGGCGAAGGTCGAGATCGTCAGCTCGCCACCGAAGACGGACTGATAGAAGGTCATCGCCTCGCGGGCGTGACCGGCGAACGACACATAAGCGACGAGCGAGGTGGGCATCACGGCATCCTTCGACGAGAGCGACTGTTCACGCTCACCGTAGACCCCGCCGCCCGCCTGCAGAAGAGGAGGATCCGCTCGGCGCTGGGATCGCAGAGCCCCGCGGAGGACTTCATGAGCGTCCGGCCGGACTGCTGACGTCGTCCCCGCCCCACCGGCATCCCCAGCGGTGGCACAGGGCCGGTCGGTACCCGGCCTAAACTCCCAGGCGTGATGACATGGACCACCGTGCAACTTGTGGCGACGATCATCGTGGGCGCCTCGTTCCTCGTCAGCGGAATCCTGAAGCTTCGCGAGACGGACGGCACCCGGGCGACGCTCTCGGCCCTCCGTCTGCCGTCGTTCCTTCAGCGCGAGTGGATCGCCCGGTCCTATCCGGTCGCCGAGATCGTCCTCGGGGCTGCCCTGCTCGCGCTTCCCGCGCCCCTGTGGTGGGCGGTGGCGGTGGCCGCCCTCGTCCTCATGGTCGTGCTGACGCTCCTCGTCGTCCGTGTCGTGCGATCCGGCGAGGATGTCGCGTGCAACTGCTTCGGCTCCACCCAGCGGATCAGCGGCCGAACCGTGCTCCGCAACGTCGTCCTCACGGTTCTCACGGTGCTCATGGTGGTTGCCGAACCACTCACGGCATCCCCGGTCGCGGAGGCGCTGCGCACCCGTCCGGATGTGCTGTTCGCCGTCGCGCTCGCGGTGGTGACGTCGGCCGCCGTGACGGTCGTGATCACGATGGGTCCTCCGCGACCGCGCGATGTCGACACCTACGAGGACCGGCCGCTCGTCGTCCCGGACGTGACCGTGCGGGACGGCTCCGGCTCGCGCGTGCCGCTTCCCGCGCTCACGGCGGAGAGCGCCGTGCTGTTGATCCACATCAAGTCCGGGTGCAGCCCGTGCGCGACGGTCATCGAGGCCTTCTCCGACGGGGCACTGATCGGCGAGCGCGTACGCGTGCGTCTGCTCGAGCGTACCCCCGCGGCCGGCGCTCCCCTCGGTCCGGGACGGCTGTGGGACGACGGCGGAGAAGCCGCGCGGGTCTTGGCGATGGCGTCCACACCGTCGGCCCTTCTGCTCGCCGCCGACGGCACGATCCCGGCCGACCCCGTGCGCGGGAGCGAAGCGATCTTCGAGCTCGTCCAGGCCATCGAAGAGGCCGTCGCCGCACTCCGGCCTCGCGGTCTCGGCGATGTCGACCTATGAACTAATCATCGTGTAGACATTCCCCCCACCCGATCCCCCGTCTCCCTAGCGTCTCGTTACCGGCCGACCTCGGCCGCTGGAGACGCATCCCTGGGGGACAACATGGTGAACGAATCGTCCGGCCTCGACCGCCGCACAGTACTGAAGGGCGCCGCGTGGTCGGCACCGGTCCTTGCGATGGCGGTGGCCTCACCGATGGCTTCCGCGTCCGGACCGACATGCCCCCCGTGTCTCACCGCGGGTGTGCTCGGCGGCATCACGACGCAGGCCGTGGTCGTCGGGAACAAGGGCTCGCTGGCCTTCGTCGGCGCTCTCGGATTGGACTCCCGCGGCTGTGACGTCACGCTGTTCCGGCCGCTGTACACGGTGCTCCCGACCGAAGCGACCCTGACGATGAGCGACAACAGCACGCACACCGCGACGGGACTCACCGCCGGCGTCGGCACGTTCGGGCAGCTCGGCGCGCTTCCGGGGACCCTGTTGTTCAACAACATCAACTTCGGGAGCGGCACCTACGTGCTCAACAGCAACCCGGTGCGCCCGACGTCCCTCACCGTGAAGGCCAACGTCGTCCTCATCGGACTTCCGTCGCTGATCGAGATCACGTGCCCGGTGACGCTGACGTACAACTTCAGCGTCTGGGGTGTCGGCGTCGTCACGCCGTCGTTCCTGGGTGGTGCCGGAACGATCAACTTCACGGGGACCGCTACCGCGGCCTGAGCCCGGGGGCCCAGCGGGCACAGGCGGTACTTCGCGTCATCCAATTCGCGCCACAAAGAGGCGCAGGTTGTGCCAAAACGAACATCGGAGACGCACGGGCGCGAAGATTCTCGACACCGGCGAATGCCCCTCGCGCCGACTCGAAGAGTCACGGAGCAGGGGCATTCGCCGTCTATTTCACGTTCCGGGGGCGATGATGAATCTGACGACACGGGAATGCACGACGCGGACGCAGAAGCGACACAATGCGATGAATGGGCGAGGCGGCGAGCTCCCGATTGAACGGGTGTCCGCCGCGGACTGCCGACACAGCGTGCTGGCACCGGCCACCATCGGGTGACCGTGCGTACCCGCACGCATCGCGGTCAGGCGGCCATCCACCCGTCATCGATGAGCCGTGCCCGCAACTCGTCCCGGTTGGCGGCGCCGAGCGCACGGCGCGCGCGCTGCAAGTTCGTCCGGACCGACGTCACCGGCACGCCGAGCGACCGGGCGATCCACTCCGACGACGGCGCGCCGTGTCCCGCGAACAGACAGGCAACCTGCAGCTGTCGGTCCGAGAGGTGGACGTCGCGCAGCCCCGGCGGTCCGGCGAGCCGTCCGGCGTCGTCGGCGTGGCCCCCTGCGACCACCGCCAGCAGATCGTCGAGGTCATCGGAGCGGGTGAGAACGGCGGCGGCCCCCGTGTCGATCAGACGCGCACGGTGGACCGGTGCCGGGTCGTCCGCGACGACGACCGGGCGAGCACCGGCAGCCCGTAGCGCGCGCACCTTCAAGACCGTCGGGACGTGGTCGACGAGTTCGGCACGGACGGCGACCACGTGCGCCACCGAATCGATGCGCGCGGCATACTCCGCCCAGGACGGCGCGATCTCACGCAGTTCGATCGACGCACGTCCGAAAGCGACCGCCGCTCGCAGAGCGGGTCCCAGCGCGAGGAGATCGTCGATCACGTCGACGCTCGGTGCTTCTCCCACTTCTGCAGACACCACGGCGCGAGCGTAACAGCGATGTCACGCCTCGACCGTTCCCCCGACGCGACCGTGTGGGCAGCCACCTCGAGCCGCATGGCGGGTTCGCTCATGGCGGAGTACCTGTCCGCCAGCCTGCGGCGCACGGTCGTCACCGGCCCGCCCGAAGAGCTCCGCTCGGCTCGCGTGACCGTGCTGCTGTCCGCGGTGGAGGAGCCGAGCACGCTGCCTCGCGTCTTGCGTTCGCTCACGGCCGGCCGCTCTCGCGTCATCCTGAGCTACGACGGGACTTCCCGTGCCGGCGAGATCCTCGACACGGCGGAGCGCTTCGGCGTCTGGTCCGTGTTCGACGCTCGCGAGGACGTGCGCGGGTTGGTCGACCTCATCCGGCGCGGCCTGTCGACGGCACCCTCCTCGCGACACGCGTCGTCATCCGCTCTCTCCCATTGGCGTCTCCCCGCCCCCACGGACAGGCACGGGCTGACACCGCGAGAGCGCGACGTCATCCGCCTGCTGTGCGCGGAGGAGCCCCTCGACACCGCCCGCGCCGCCCGAGAACTCGGGATCAGCGTCCACACGATCAACGTCCACCTCGGCAACGTGCGACGGAAACTCGAAGGCCGCTACACCGGGAACAGGCGGGCGCTGCGGGACGCATTGATCGACGTCGGGTGGTTGGAGTGCTGACGAGCGGTCCATACCCATCCATCCGCTACAGCACCCAAGCAAACGGGAAGTGCTTTGCAAGCCAAGAATGTCCGGTCACGTACTGTCGAAGCAGGTGACGACATGCTGGATCGAGCGAAACAGACCTTCTACACGGACGACATCGCCATCCGCCGACTGGATGGCGGTGCCCCACACCCGAGCCACCTGACGATCCGTCACACCGAGGTCTACCGGTTGAGGTCAGTACAGTCCGCGTCGGTCACCCACCTCGAACCGCGCCTGGGCGACGTGTTCCTCCTCGGCTCGCTCGCGCATCGGATGGAGATCCGGGCCCGAGGCGAGCACGTCACGATCGACCCCAAAGAGCTCGTCATCGTCCGTGATCCCGACGTCGTGATCTCCGCTGAAATCCCCACCGACCTCGTGCTGGCGGTCTCCCAGTCGACGGTCATCCGCGGCATGGGCCTCATCCCCGATGTCGGCCCGGTCCTCACCCGGATTCCAGTGAACCGAATGCTCGCCGCGCCGCTCAACAGCGCTCTCATCCAAGCGTTCGACCTCGTCGATGCCGGCAGCGGCGCTCTGGATGCGAGAGTCATCGACTTCCTCCACCTCATGTCGCGGGGATTGATCCAGTTGCCGCACGACACACAGACGTCGGAAGGCGCGGGGGTGTCGGTGGCCGGTCGCGCGCGCACGCTGATCGCCGCCGCTCACACCTCCCCCGCGACCACCCCCACCACGATCGCCGATGCCCTCGGCGTGCCGCTGAGAACCCTGCAACGTGCGTTCGCCGCACAGGGGACCTCGGTGGCCCGCGAACTGCGGGCGGCGCGCGGCCGCACCGCGCACGCGTTGCTCACCGCCGGTTCCACCGCGGGACACAGCGCTCCCCTCGTCGCGCGCAACTCCGGATTTGGCAGTACCGCCAGCATGCGACGTGCGCTGAAGGAGCTCGCCGCGTCGACCGGTGAGGATGACGAACCACTCTCGCCCGGCACCGACTGACCCGCGACGGGATCCGTTCGCCCACTCGCTCCGAATATCCTCCGAGGGCGTACCACGTGCGTCGTCGATGACGAGAGGGATGCCATGACCACCGACACCGAGACCCGCACCGACGAGTCCTCCACCGTGCGTCGCCCGCACGGCTGGCTCTGGGCATCCCTGGCCGGCCTGGTGTCGGCCGCGGCCCTGCTGGCGGTCGCCGAGCTGTTCGCGGTCCTCGTCGCGCGGTCGGCAAGTCCGGTGCTCGCGGTCGGATCCGTCATCGTCGACATCGTGCCGCGACCGCTCAAGGAACTCGCGATCACCGTCTTCGGCGAATCGGACAAGATCGCCCTCCTCGTCGGCGTCGGCCTCGGAGCCGCGGTCGCGGCCGCGATCGCCGGCGTGCTGGAGTACCGGTTCCGCTTCGTCGGTGCGGTCATCCTCGGCATCGGCGGGGTCCTGGCCACCGCGGCGATCGTGACCCGCGCCGGAGCCGGCGCGCTCGCCTGGCTCCCCCCGGTGCTCGGCACCGTCGCGGGCGTCGTCCTGCTCCTGACCCTGGCCCGCCGTCTGCGCCGTTGGGTGGCCGCCGCTGCCGCCGACGAGACCACCGCGGCGGGCGTGAACCGGCGTGGGTTCTTCCTCGTGTCCGGCATCGCCGCCGCCACCGCGGTCGTCGTCGGCGTCGGCGCACGCGTCGTCAATGCCGCGACCGCCTCGGTCGCCGCTGCCCGAGATGCGCTGCGCCTCCCCACCGCGCGGACCACCGTCACCATTCCCGACGGTGCCTCGCTCGAGGTGCCCGGCCTCGCTCCGATCATCACGCCCAACTCCGACTTCTACCGCGTCGACACCGCCCTCACCGTCCCGAACGTCGACCCCTCGACGTGGCGGCTGAGCATCGACGGCATGGTCGACCAGCCGATCGAGCTGTCGTTCGACGACCTCGTCAACATGGGTCTCGACGAGTACGGCGTCACCCTCACCTGCGTCTCGAACGAGGTGGGCGGCGGTCTCGTCGGCAACGCCATCTGGACCGGCATCCCCATCCGCGACGTGCTGCGCATGGCCGCTCCGCAGGCCGATGCCGACATGGTGCTGTCCGAGAGCGTCGACGGGTACACGGCATCCACTCCCCTCTCGGCGCTAACCGACGACGGACTGGATGCCATCTTCGCGGTGGCCATGAACGGGGAACCGCTGCCGTTCGAGCACGGCTTCCCGGTGCGCATGGTCGTGCCGGGGCTGTACGGCTACGTCTCGGCGACCAAATGGGTCACGAAGTTGACCGTTACGCGTTTCGATCAGGACGAGGCGTACTGGACCCCGCGCGGCTACTCGGCCGAGGCGCCGATCAAGATGTCCTCGCGCGTGGACACTCCCAAGATCGGTACGCCCGTCTCGGCGGGCCGCGTCCCGATCGCGGGAATGGCGTGGGCTCAGCCCGTGGGGATCGAGCGCGTCGAAGTGAGCATCGACGACGGCGACTGGCAGTCGGCGACGCTGTCGACGCCGATCAACGACCAGTCGTGGGTGCAGTGGATGGTGGACTGGGACGCGCAGCCGGGCTCGCACTACATCACGGTCCGTGCCGTCGACAAGCAGGGCAACGTGCAGACCCAGGAGCAAGCAGCGATCGCCCCGAACGGCAGCAGTGGCTGGCAGCGCACTCTCGTAACCGTCCGTTGAGGAGCGAGCATGTGCGCGGTGAATGCCCTCTGTCAAGCTCTGTTTCCGGCAACGGGGAGCAGACATGATCGACTCATGCCTTCAGCAAGCATCCCGATGCGCACCGGCACGCCCGAATGAGCGTCGTCCGGGACGATACGTCGTCGCCGACAGCCGATGAGTCCCTTGCCGACCACGCCCGACCGATCGCGAGCATGCGCCGCGTCCTGCCGCCGGACTGGGATGGGCAGGTCGATCAGTTCGCGATCGTGAAGCTCGACGGGGGCGGCGTCGTGCGCGGGTGGAACCTCGGTGCCGAGCTCATCAAGGGCTACACCGAGGACGAGATCGTGGGTCAGCACTTCTCCCGGTTCTATCGCGCGGAGGACCAGCGCCGCGGACTGCCCGATCAGCTGCTCGCCGCTGCCCAAAGCGACGGGCACGTCGAGGATACGGGGTGGCGCGTCCGCCAGGACGGCAGCGAGTTCTGGGCCCGCGTGACGATCTCAGCCATCCGCAGCGACTCCGGTCAAGTACTCGGTTTCGTCAAGATCGTGCGCGACCTCACGAGCGAGAAGCAGGCCGCCGACGAGCAGGCCGCACTGCAGCGCACGTTCGCGCACGACCTGCTCTCGCCGGTGACCGCGCTGCGCGGATACATCGATCTGCTCGCCGACGAGCTCCCCGCCGATCACCGCCTCATCCGGCTGGCCGAAGAGGCCGGCGATCACCTGGTCGCCATGGCGCAAGCGCTCCTGACCGAGTCGAACTCCCCGGTCGAGCGCGGCCGCCGAGGCGTGACGCTCGACCTCGTCGTCCGCGGTGCGGTCGCGCTCGTCCTCCCGGGCGATGCCCCGGATCGCGCCGTCTACGGACGGATGGATGCCGTACCCGTGGTGGGCGACGTGCTCGGACTCCGTCGTGCAGTGGCGAACGTTCTCGAGAACGCGGCGAAGTACTCCGACGATGTCATCCGCATCCAGGTGTACGAGACCGACGAGGGCGCGACCGTGTCGGTGAGCGACCGGGGGCGCGGCATCCATCCGGACGACCTGGGGGCGGTGCTCGACGAGGGCAAGCGCGGGCGTCTCGCCGACCCGAGGGACGGCGGCAGCGGCATCGGACTGGCCAGTGTCCGCCAGATCGTGCAGAACCACGGCGGTACCGTGCGGATCTCCAGCGAACTCGGCGTCGGCACGACCGTGACGCTGACGATCCCCCGTGGCGACGGCGAGGTCAGTTGGACCGAGTGAGACGGGCTCCGGCCGCTTCGATCTCGACGAGCGCCGCGGCGCTGGAGTCCGGGTGGACCCCGGCGACCAGGTCGGTGAGCACGCGCACCGTGCGGCCAGACCCGAGCGCGTCGAGCGCCGACGCCCGGACGCAATAGTCGGTGGCGATGCCGACCACGTCGATGTCACGGATGCCGTGTTCGTCGAGGATGTCGTCGGCGGTGAGGCCGTCGTCGGTCACACCCTCGAACAACGAATACGCGGGCTTTCCCTGCCCCTTCTTGAGGTGATGCGTGACGCGCCGGGTGTCGAAGACCTCGTCGTAATCGGCACCGTACGTGCCGCCCACGCAGTGGACGGGCCACGTGTCGACGAAGTCCGGGTCGGTCGAGAAATGTCCGCCGTTGTCGTCGTCGCCGTGGTGCCAGTCGCGCGAGGCGACCACCACGGCGTAGTCGTCGGCGTGCGCATCGAGGTAGCGCGAGATGCGCTCGGCGACCTCGTCGCCGCCGACCACACCGAGCGCCCCGCGCTCGGTGAAGTCGTTCTGAACGTCGACGATGAACAGTGCCCGGCTCATGAGTCGAGCCTACGCGCGGCCGCGGGCCGGGCGGCATCCCTTCTCCACAGCTTCGACGGCCACCAGATCGCCGGCCCGATGTCGTACGCCAGCGCGGGCACGAGGAGCGAGCGGACGACGAAGGTGTCCAGCAGCACGCCGAAGGCGACGATGAACGCGATCTGGGCGAGGAAGAGGATCGGGATGACGCCGAGCGCGGCGAAGGTGGCCGCCAGGACCAACCTCGCCGACGTGATCACGCCGCCGGTCGCGACGAGTCCGCGCAGGATGCCCGACCTCGTGCCGTGGGCGAGGGACTCCTCGCGCACGCGCGACATGAGGAAGATGTTGTAGTCGACCCCGAGCGCGACGAGGAAGACGAACCCGTAGAGCGGCACGGACGGATCGGCGCCGGGGAAGTCGAAGACTCCGTCGAACACGAGCGCGCTCACGCCCAGCGCGGCACCGAACGAGACGATCACCGTGCCGATGAGCAGAAGCGGTGCCACGACCGATCGCAGGAGCGCCATCAGGATCAGCAGGATCACGACGAGCACGATCGGGATGATGAGCGTCCGGTCGCGGATCGAGGTGTCGATCGAATCGATGTCGGTGGCCGTGACTCCGCCCACCAGGGCCGTCCCCGCACCGACCCGGTCGGCGAGGTCGGTGCGGAGCTGACGCACGGCGTCGTCGGCCGCCGCGGAATCGGCGGTCGAGGAGAGTGTGGCCGCGAGCATGACCTGACCGTCCGACACGGTCGGTGCGGGGGCCGGCGTTCCGGGCGGGCCGAACGCGGCCGTCTGCAGCGATCCGTCGGCGGCGGTGACGGGCGCTTGGCCCCCGGGTGCGTCCGAGGCCAGCACGGCGACCGACTCGATACCGGATGCCGCGTCGAGCACCGCGACGGCGTCGGCCGCGGACCCCTCATCGACGAGCACGTAGACCGGGCTCCCCGAACCGCCGGGGAAGTGCTCGGCGAGTACCTGCTGGCCGTCGCGGGCCTCGGAAGCCCCGAGCACGAGATCGCTGGAGGGGACGCCGTCGGCGCGGAGCTGCGTGAGGCCCGCGCACGCGGCGAGCAGTACGACCGTGCACACGATCCAGACCGGCCGCGCGCGACGGGCGACGAGTCGCGCCTGCCGCGGCCACAGGCCCTTCACCGGCTGCGCGAGGTCGTCGGGCAGGGCACCGGCGCCGGGCTTCGGGAAGAACGGCCAGAACGCCGCGCGCCCGACCAGGGCGAGCAGCGCGGGCAAGAAGGTGAGGGCCGACAGAACCGCGAACGCGATGCCGATCGAGGCGATGGGTCCCAGCGCGCGGTTGTTCGCCAGGTCGGACAGCAACAGGCAGAGCAGCCCGGCGATCACGGTGCCGCCCGAGGCGAGGATCGGCTCCACCGCTCCGCGCCACGCCGTGACCGTGGCATCCCACCGTCGACGGCCCTCGCCGATCGCCTCACGGAAACGCGCGGTGTAGAGAAGGGCGTAGTCGGTCGCGGCGCCGATGACCAGGATGAACAGGATGCCCTGCACCTGGCCGTTGAGCACCACGATCTGGGCGTAGGCCAGCCACCACACCGTCAGCAGCGCGACGCACAGCGCGAACACCGAGGTCAGCAGAACGAGGATCGGCAGCAGCGGCGAGCGGTAGACGACGATGAGGATGACGAACACCGCCGCCAGCGCGACGATGAGCAGAAGCCCGTCGATGCCGAGGAAGCCCTTGACCAGGTCGGCGGTGAAGCCTGCCGGTCCCGTGACCCAGGCGTCGACACCGGCGGGGGCATCGGCGGAGACGAGCTCGCGCACCTTCTCGACGGCTTCGCGCACCTCGCCGGACGCGTCGATCGGCACGAAGATCTGCACCGCCTGGCCGTCGTCCGAGACCACGGGCGGGCTCGTCTCGCCGCGGATGCCGTCGAGCGCGACGATGTCGGCGGTGAGTGCCTGCAGGCCGGTGAGCTGCGTCTCGGAGAGCGCGGATCCGTCCGCCGTCTGGGCCACCACGATCGCGGGGATCGCGTCGGCGCCGACGAAGTCGGGGAGCCGTTCGCTCACCCGGGTGGCATCCGCCGACTGCGGGAGGAACGACGACTGGTCGTTGGTGGCGACCTGGTCGACCTTGCCGAAGTACGGTCCGCCGATCGACCCGCCCACGACCCAGATCAGCACGAGCAGACTCGGGATGCCGATGCGGAGCCATCGCGACACCGGGGGCGAGGGGCGCGTCGCGCCGCGTCGAGAGTGCATCGTGGAGCGGGACACGGGTTCATCGGGCATATCGCTAGATTATCTAGCAATATGCCGGTTGCGCTACCTCAGCCTCGCGCGAACAAGAGCACGATCGACACGGCGAACGCCACGACCCCGAGACCGAGCACGCCGGTCGCCAGCAGAGCGACGAAGCGCACGAGAGGCGACGATCGCGTGAGGCGCATCCGGTGCAGCGAGCCCCGCCGATAGAAGACGTCGGTCATGTCAGCGGTACCGACGCGTTCGTCGTCGTGGGGCGAGAGCGGAGCCTCGTTGACTCCCCCGTCCTCGTCGAACCACCGCACGGCGCGATGATCCCCGAGGTCTTCGACGACCGCGCGCACGGGCAGCCACGTGCCGTCGGCGACGTAGAGCAGCAGCGCCACGATCGCGAGCAGTGTGCCCGCGCCGAGGCCCACCCACGTGAAGAGTTCGATGACGACATCGACGACGTTCGACACGGGGGCTCCTGCGGGCGGGGCGGTGATCTCCGCGCCGAGGCGCGACGGGTGGTCCCCCAGCCTACCG
>NZ_VBUM01000064.1 GCF_005774735.1 Microbacterium sp. 5K110
GCATCGGGGCGGGAAATGCGCGCCCCACTGCACGGATCGAGCCCCGAAGGTTCACCCCTCCAGCGGCACCGCCGTCCCGGACACCCGGATGCCACCGACCGACGGCGCGTCCACCTCGAGGATGCTCGGGCGAGCGATGTGCCTCCCCTGGTGCACCGTGACGTGGAACGGGGCCGGCATCCCGAGGCGGTCGTATACGCCGTGCGCTATGGCTCGCTGACAGCCGGGTTCAGATGAACGGTAACTCCGGCATGTATCGACCGCTCGCTCTTTCGGCGTTTGGTTTCCCGGCTCGCTAGTACGCATCCCCTTCGCCTGGAATCTGATAGGGACTTGATCAGGTATTTATAGAACGCGGAGGAGCCCTAAGGCCGAATTCCACCGCCGGGACACCTCGCACGAACCTATTGCGCCCCGACGATAGTGCGCTAACATCACACTACGCGAAGGCGCGGCCCGAGGTCACTGGTGACCGATCATCCCGATGGTCACGCGGGTCATCGCACAAAGGAGTGTCGAATGAAGAACAACAGCAGAATCCGATCCGCTCGAAAAGGACTCGTATTCGGCGTGCTCGCCGCGACCGCCGTCCTCGTGGCGGGGTGTCAGACCGGTGCGGGCAACGGCGGGGATGCCGAAGCGAAAGCGACCGGCGAAGGCCTGGTCATCGGCTGGAGTCAGCGCGGAATCAGCGGCAGCGACTGGTGGAAGACGCTGGTTGAAGGAGGCCAGGCAGAAGCGGATGCAATCGGCGCCCGCATCGAACTGCTCGACGCGAACGGAGACACCGTCCGTCAGAACGCCGACGTCCAGACCCTGATAACGAAGGGCGTCGACGTCGTCATCATGAACCCGAACGACCCGATCGGCGTTGCGCCTTCGGTGCAGGCTCTCGCCGACGCGGGAATCCCCCTCGTCACCGTCAACTCGAACCTCGACGCGTCGCTCATCCCCAACATGTTCTGCTACGTGGCAGAAGACCAGGAGCACACCGGGTCGCTCGCCGGAGAGGTCGCCGCGAACAAGGCGATCGAGAAGTTCGGCGAATCCGGCGAAATGAAGGTCGTGGGCATCGGCGGATTCCCTGGCGACGTGCTCACCGACCTGCGCTTCAACGGTTTCATGCAGGGTTGGGAGTCCGTTATGGCAGAACATCCCAGCGTCGAGACCGTCAAGCTCGAGACGAAGTACGGCGAGTGGAAGCCCGACAAGGCACTCGCCCCCATCCGGGATGTGGCGACCGCCAATCCCGACCTGAAGATCGTTTACAGCATGAGTGACGTCATGAACGGTGGCGTCGTCTCGGGTCTTCAGCAGGCGGGCCTCTGGGGGGACGGAGTCATCCTGTCCAGCTACGACGGCGGCATGGTCTCCGTCAAGGAAATGATGGACAACCCCGCCGGCCCGCTGCAGGCGACGGCCTCCAACCAGCCCTGGGACCAGGGCGTCGCGGCCGTGAAGATGGCGCTCGCTGCTTACAACGACGAGCAGTCGGCATGCCCTGACCAGACCCTCTTCATCGATACCACCGTCGTCACCCCTGAGAACGCCGCCGACTACTACGTGGCCGAAGACACGTACGTCAGGGCGCAGGACTAGCACTGGGCGCCCGGCCGCGTCGTCAGCGCGGTCGGGCATCCCTGCCCCGCGGAGGGGCGAGTCGTCGCGATCCGAAGGAACACATCATGAATGCACCGACCGAGGCCCTCAAGGAGGGCGCCGCGCACGGACAGTCCCCCGTGGAGCTTGAACTCTCGGGGATCACCAGGAGCTATCCGGGCGTCCAGGCGCTGAAGGGCGTCAGTTTCGCCGTCGCGCGTGGCAGCATCCACGCTCTTGCGGGGCAGAACGGCGCGGGAAAGTCGACCCTGGTGAAGATCCTCTCGGGCGCCGAGGAGCCCAACGCCGGGACCATACGCCTCGGCGGACAGCTTCAGAGGTTCCGGGAACCCATGGATGCCCAGCGCGCCGGCATCCACACCATTTATCAGGAGCTCTCGCTCGTGCCCTCCCTCTCCGTCGCAGAGAACATCTACCTGGGTCGGCTGCCCCGCAAGCGTGGCGCGGTCGACTGGGCGCGCATGAAGATGGGTGCGCGAGCGGCGCTCGACCGCGTGGGATTCGATCTCGACGTGACCCTCCCCGTTGCGAGTTACTCGACCGCTCAGCAGCAGGCCGTCGAGCTCGCTAAGGCCCTCGACAAGGATGCACGCGTGCTCCTTCTCGACGAGCCGACCTCGACGCTGCCCCTTCCCGACGTCGAGCGGCTCTTCACGGTGCTTCGCTCCCTCTCCGAGCAGAACGTCACCCTGCTCTACATCTCCCACCGCATGGACGAGCTCTACTCGCTGTGCGATGCCGTCACTGTCTTGCGTGACGGCGTCAACGCCGCCGACCTGCGAACGGCCGACTCGGCACCTACCGACGTCGTTAGCGCGATGGTGGGCAAGAACCTCGAGGGGTCGATGGCGGATGCGGCGCTGCGCGGCGAACGCGCTCCCCGGATGGGATCCGGCGCCCGCGAACGAGCCATCCTGTCCGCGTCCGGCCTGTCCGAGGGAGAGCGTGTGAAGGACGTCACATTCGAGCTCCGCGAGGGAGAGGTGCTAGGCATCGTCGGACTGATCGGCAGCGGACAGTCCGAGCTCGCGGGACTGCTCGCCGGTGCACGCGAGCGAGAGAGCGGCCGGCTCACGATCGACGGCAAGCGTGCCGACTTCGCCGCCCCGCGTGATGCGATCCGTCGCGGGGTGGGGCTGCTGCCTCAGGACCGCAAGAGCGCGGGATTCATCCCCGACATGGGCGTCGCCGGTAACGTCACGCTCGCAAGCCTGCCCCAATTCAGCCGGTTCTCGTTCATCAACGGCAAGCGTGAGAACGCAACCGCAACCGCGATGGTCGAGCGGCTAGGGATGAAGGTCTCCAGCGTGCACCAACCCTTGGCCACGCTCAGCGGCGGCACGCAGCAAAAGGCGATCCTCGCCCGGTGGCTCGTACGCAACTGTCGCATCCTCGTCTGCGACGAGCCCACACGCGGCGTTGATGTCGGCGCGAAAGAAGACATGTACGAGCTCCTTCGCGATTTCGCCGCAGGCGGCGGCACAGTCGTCATCTCCACGTCCGAGATCAGCGAAGCAATGATGTGCGACCGCGTACTCGTCATGGCGCGCGGTCGAGTAGTCGCCGAGCTGGAGCACGAGGACATCGACCCCCAAGGGCGCGCGATCCTCTCGCACTTCGCCTGAACACCCCCAAACCTCCCAAAGGAAGATCAATGTCGCGCAACACACTTGACGGAACACAGCGTCGATCGGCGCCGAATGCCGGGGCCGGAGGCCCGGCGGCAGGCCTGCGCTCCTTCGGCAAGAAGGCGCTGCCGAAGAGTTACCTCCTGCTCGTGCTCCTGGCGATCATCGCCATCGGCTACGCCGTCTCACCGGGCTTCCTCTCCATCCGCAACGCGGAGAACGTCATTGCGGCCGCGTCAATCGTCGCAGTACTCGCTGTCGGACAGTTCTTCGTGATTCTCACCGGCGGCATCGATCTCTCGGTTGGCTCCATCCTCGCGATGTCGACCGTCGTTGTCGCCTTGACGCTGCAGACCGGCATGTCTGCGGGGCTTTCCGTCGTGGTCACCCTGTTCTGCTGCGGACTTGCTGGCCTCGTCAACGGCATCCTGGTGGTGTTCCTGCGCATTCCGCCGTTCATCGCAACGCTCGCGATGATGAGCGCGGTCAAGGGACTTAGCTACATCATTCAATCGACGAGCCTCATCCAGATCCTTGACGAGGGATTCATCGAGGCGTTCTCGCGAGGTTCCTTCCTCGGCGTGCGCAATCCCGTCTGGATCTTCATCGCCGTGACGATCGCCGGCGCGGTCCTCGCCAAGTTCACAACCTTCGGCCGGTCGCTGTACGCGATCGGTGGTAACCCGGAGGCCGCCCGTCTGTCCGGACTGCCGGTGGCGCGCAACCTCTTGATCACGTACACGATGTCGGGCGTGCTCGCCGGGCTCGCCGGCCTCATCGCCGCCGCACAGCTGAGGCAAGGCAGTTCGTTGATTGGAGTCGGCTACGAGCTTGATGCGATTGCCGCCGTCGTCGTGGGCGGTGCATCGCTGATGGGTGGCAAGGGCGACCCGATCAGCGCCGTGATCGGTGTGTTCGTTCTCACGACGATCATCAACATCATGAACCTGGTCGGAATCTCTTCCGAACCGCAGCTTGTGATCAAAGGGGCAGTGATCATCATCGCCGTCTTCCTCTCCAGCGCCGGAGGGGTCCAACGGATCTCGGGGTTCTTCGCCAAGCGATTCGGGCGCGCGCAGGCAAGCGCCACCTGAGCGCCTGCCGCCCCCACGACTCATTTTTCGCAGCTAGCCCGGAAGGGAGGTACCCCCATGTCTCCGACAACTCGCGAAAGCCGCGGACCTCGCATGATCGACGTCGCCCGCCTCGCCGGCGTCTCGCACCAGAGCGTCTCCCGAGTAGTAAACGGCTCGGGGGGAGTGAGCCCCGACATCCGCGACCGCGTCGAACGAGCGGTGGCGCAGCTACGGTATCGCCGGCATCCGGCCGCTCGCGCCCTCGCAACCAACCGCACCTTCAGCATCGGGGTGGTGAGCTTCGGCCTGGCGCAGTACGGCCCGTCGGAGGCGCTGGCGGGGATCGCCCGCGAGGCACAGGAAGCCGGATATTCGACGAGCCTGACGAGCCTGCTCGACGTGGATGTCGACAGTATGGCGGCCGCCGTCGGGCATCTGGTCGACGACAGCGTCGATGGCATCATCGTGCTCGCACCGGTGGATGCCGCGTTGACCGCTATGGCGGGTGTCGAGGTCCACGTGCCGCTCGTCCTCTTCTATCCCGGCGCGCACGCCCATGAGCAGCGGGTCGTGACTGACGAAGTGCAGGGGGCGGAACTGGCGACGACGCACCTCCTGGACCTCGGTCATCCGACGGTGCATCACATCAGCGGGCCGGCGGGGTGGCTCGGCACCTCGGCGCGCGTGGCGGGATGGCGTCGCGCTCTCGAGGCCCGCGGCATCCACCCGCCGGCGATCGTCGAGGGCGACTGGACCGCTGCGGGCGGTGCCGCGTGCGCGGCGCAGCTGGCGACGCGCACCGAGGTGAGCGCGGTCTTCGCCGCCAACGACCAGATGGCGCTCGGGGCCATCAAGACGCTCAACGACGCAGGTCGGAAGGTGCCCGACGACGTCTCGGTCGTGGGCTTCGACGACATCCCGGGGTCGGAGTACTTCCGGCCCCCGCTGACCACCGTGCGCTTCGACTTCGCGGAGGCCGGTCGTCGCGCCGCGCACCACATCTTCGAGCTCATTGCGGGCGGAAGACCCGGCCCGGCGGGCCCGGTGCTTCCGGAGCTCATCGTGCGCGGCAGTGCACGCCACCATCCCCTCACGGTCATCGAACAGACCGACGAACAAAGGAGAAATCCATGACTGTCCGACCTCTCGGCCGAACCGGCCTGCGTGTGTCCGAAATCTGCGTGGGCACGAGCGCCCTCGGGGGTTTCCCCGAGCAGTACGGGTACGACGTGGACGACGAGACCGCCGTGGCGACGATCCGGCGCGTGCTCGATGGTCCGTTCACCTTCATCGACACCTCCAACGAATACGGCGGCGGAAACAGCGAGCTGAGGATCGGGCGGGCGCTGGCCGAGCGCGGAGGCATCCCCGCCGGCGTGGTCGTCGCCACGAAGGTCGACCCGATCCGTGGGAGCTCGGACTTCTCGGGCGACCGTGTGAGGCGGTCGGTCGAGGAGAGTCTCGAGAGGCTCGGACAGGACACGCTCCCGCTCGTCTACCTGCACGACCCGGAGAAGATCTCCTTCGAGGAGGGAGTCGCCCCCGGCGGCCCGCTCGAGGCGCTCATCGAGCTGCGTGACCAGGGCGTGATCGGGCACCTCGGGGTCGCAGGCGGCCCGATCGACCTCGAACTCCAGTACCTCGCGACCGACGCCTTCGAGGTCGTCATCACCCACAACCGCTTCTCCCTCGTCGACCAGTCAGCGGAACCGCTCCTCGAGGACGCCGCGCGGCGCGGCGTCGCGGTCGTCAACGCCGCGCCCTTCGGCGGCGGGATGCTCTCGCGGGGGCCGCGCGAGGTTCCGCGCTACTGCTACCAGCCGGTCTCCGACGCGACGCTCGCGCGCGTCCTCGAGATGGAGCGTCTGTGCGACGCGCACGGTGTGCCGCTCGCGGCGGCAGCGCTGCAGTTCTCCGTGCATGACCCGCGCGTCACATCGACGATCGTCGGGATGTCTCGCCCCGAGCGGGTGGAGGAGACAGTGGCGCTGCTCGAGGTGTCGATTCCCGACGCCCTGTGGGATGCCCTACGGCCCCTTGTCGCCGCCGGTCGTGACGGCGTCGACGGAGAAAGCGCACTGGTCGGCCGCTGAGGCGGTGACGCAGGCCACGAGAGAAAGATGGACAATGACGACCAAACGTAACCCCGAACCCGTCGACGTCGTGATCGTGGGCGCCGGCGCCGGCGGTGCCACCGCCGCGAAGGTGCTCAGTGAGGCGGGCCTGAAAGTCGTGGGGCTGGAGCGTGGTCCGTGGCTCAAGCCCGAGCACGCGTCGGGTGACGAGCTGAAGTACCTCAACCGCAACTTCATCTGGCAGGACCCGAAGCTCAAACCCCGCACCTATCGCCCGAACGATCAGGAAGAAGCGGTCATCACCAACTTCTCGGCGACGCCGCAGGTGGTCGGAGGCGGAACCACCCATTGGGGCGGCATGGTGCCGCGAATGGCTGAGAGCGACTTCAAGCTCCGGTCTTTGCACGGCGACGTGCCAGGTGCGAGCCTCGTGGACTGGCCGATCACGTACGACGAGCTCGAGCCGTACTACACGCGTGTGGAGTGGGAGTTCGGTACCTCGGGTCTCGCCGGGGCGAACAAGTGGGAGGCATGGCGGAGTCGGGGATACCCGACGAAGCCGTCACCACTGAGCCAGATCGGCCGCACCTTTGCGACCGCGATGGCGAAGATGGGGCACAGCACGTTCCCGATGCCGCAGGGCATGGTGACCGAGCCGTATCGCGGCCGCGAGCCCTTCAGCGAGAACGGATTCTGGCAGCAGTATCCCGACCCGGGCACAGGGAAGTCCTCGACCCTCATCTCCTTCATTCCCGACGCCATCGCCACGGGACGCTACGACCTGCGCTCAGACTGCTACGTGAGTGAGATCCTCGTGGGGCGCGACGGCCGTGCCACCGGTGTGCGCTACCAGGACGAGGACGGCGACGAGTTCGTGCAGCACGCCGAGGCGGTCATCGTGTGTGGCGGTGGCATCGAGACTCCGAGGCTGTTGCTGATGTCGACCTCGGCGCTCTTCCCGGACGGACTCGGGAACGGCAGCGGGATGGTGGGCAAGAACGCCACGTTCCACCAGTACTCGTTCTCGGTGGGCCTGTTCGACAAGGAGATCCACGACCCGCTCTACGGCTGGGCTGGACACTACATGAGCCTGTGCTCGTTCGACTTCTACGAGACTGATGAGAGCCGCGGCCACATCCTCGGTTCGCTCATCTTCCCCTCGATGATCGGGCACCCGGTCAACTGGAGCTTCCCGGGGCGGCCCAGCTGGGGCCCCGCCGCGAAGGATGCCGACCGCGACTTCTTCAACCACAGCATGAAGATCGGCATGCTTCTGCACGACATGCCTGTCGAGAGCAACCGGGTCGACCTCGACCCGAACGTGAAGGATGCCTGGGGTCTGCCGGTCGCCCGCATCACCCACACACCGCACGCGAACGACTTCGCGCACGAGCGCTGGCAGGTCGCGAAGAACGGAGAGATCCTCGAGGCCGCCGGCGCCTCCAAGGTGATCCCCGTCAACATGGAGCGGATCACGGGGAACACCTCGCACGAACTCGGCACGGCGCGCATGGGCGACGACCCGGCGGCATCCGTCGTCGATCGCTGGTGCCGCTCCCACGAGGTGCCAAACCTCTATGTGTTCGACGCGAGCTTCTTCCCCACGGCGACGGGCATCAACCCCGCGCTGACGATCATGGCGAACGCATGGCGGTGCGCGGACCGGATCCTGCAGGTGGATCGCCACGACTGGAAGAAGCGCTGAGGCGCGGAATCGACAGAAGGAGAGAAGACATGGGACAGGCGGACTGGGTGACGGTGCCCATCGCGACGGATGACGTCGAGGGACCGATTTTCTTCACCCCGCACGAGTGGGACACGATCGAGGCCGCCACGGCGCGGATCATCCCCACCGATCACCATCCCGGTGCTCGCGAGGCCAAGGTGGTGCGATTCATCGATCGGATGCTGGCGGGCACGCAGTTCGTGTTCGCGGCCGCGGACGGCGTGGGCTTTCTCCGGATGGAGGGGCTCGAGGAGCAGGCCTGGCGAGAGCGGATCGACACCCGGCGGGCGTTCTACCGTGAGGGCATCGAGCGGCTCGACGCCCTGGCGCGGGCCAAGGCGAACCGCGACTTCGTCGGGCTCTCCGAGGACGAGCAGGACGCCGTTCTCGAAGAACTCGCCGGAGCCCCCCGCCCTGCTCGGTACTCCGTCTCGAGCGATGCGAATGAGGGGAAGGGCGGGGCACCGGCGGGCAACCAGCCGGTGAACGAGGATCTCCTCGAGTTCTTCCCGCTCCTCGTGCTCAACACCAGGCAGGGGTTCTATGCCGACCCCGTATACGGGGGCAATGCGCATCGCATCGGTTGGGCTGTCGTCGGCTTCGACGGTCCGCCGACGCTGAAGAGCACGATGGACGGGTCGTACACGACGCGGAAGTACATGGTCGAGGGAGCGGAGTGGCCCTACGATCGTCACCCCGAGGTGCTGCGCTACCGGCGCTGAAGCCCGAACCTCCGTCCGGGCTGCCCGTCGGGGGAGCCGGTGCGCTGCATAATGAGGTCATGTCCGCGACTGCAGCCCCGGTTCCCCCGAGGCGGCAGAACACCCGAGAACGACTTGCTTCGCGAGGTCGCGGCGCGCGCATGATCGATGTCGCCCGGCTCGCCGGCGTCTCGCAGCAGACGGTATCCCGTGTCGTCAACGGCGCGACCAATGTCGCCCCCGAGATCCGTGAGCGCGTCGAGACCGCGATCGCCCAGCTGCGATACCGACGCAACCCGGCGGCCTCCGCGCTGGCGAGCAGTCGCACGATGACGCTCGGCGTTGTGAGCTATGAGCTGTCGGTGCTCGGACCATCCGTGGCGCTGTACGGTATCTCGGAGGAGGCTCGCAAGCACGGATACTCGACGCGGCTCGTGACGCTCGGCTCGCTCGACCGGGCGACGATCCAGGGCGCGCTCGACACCATCGGACCGGATGCCGTGGACGGCATCATCGTGCTCGCCCCTCTCTACGATGCTCTCTCCGTGGTTCACGCGCTCGACACCGAGACGCCGATCATCACGTTCGAGCAGGGTGCCCCGGAGAGCGCGACCAGCATCTCGATCGACGAGGTTCGCGGGGCGCGCCTCGCCGTGGGTCATCTGCTCGATCTCGGCCACGAGTCGGTCTTCCACGTGATGGGGCCGGCGGGGTGGATGGCATCCGATGCGCGGTCACGCGGGTGGACGGAAGAGCTCTCGGCCCGCGGGAAGGTTGCCCCGCCTTCATTCCGCGCTGAGAGCTGGTCAGCAGAAGAGGGGTACCGTGCGGGACTGCTCCTCGCCGACCGCGACGACGTGACTGCCGTCTTCGCCGCAAACGACCCTTTCGCGCTCGGGCTCATCAAGGCGTTCGAGCACCGGGGTCTTCGCGTGCCCGAAGACGTCAGCGTCGTCGGGTTCGATGACGTCAAGGAGTCGGCCTACTTCCGACCCGCGCTTACGACGGTCACTCTCGATTTCGAAGCGATCGGACACATCGCCGTGACCCGTCTGCTTGAGATGATGCGCGATGAGGCGCATGGCGACATCCCGCTGATTCAGCCGACGCTCGTCGTGCGCGACACGACCGCGCCACCTCGCTTCCGCCGCTGACGGTCCTCGCGCGCTCGGAGAGCAAGCCGTTCGTGGCGCTCAAATAGCGCTATCTCATGAACCAACGCTGTCGCCCGGTCATGTCTTGAGAAAAACACCTCTGAACAGGTGCTTAATGCGGAGTATTGCACTTCGCCAAGTGCTGCAATACGCTGAGTGAGCGCTAACTTAGCGATGGCAGTGGAGCCGTCACTCTCACGGAAGTGGGCCGGCCGTCTCCGCCGCCCGTACGTACACACCCGGACTACGCCGCCCGCAGACCGGCGCTCCGGTACACAAGGGAGAAACACATGATTGACCCGTTCGCCGTTGTGGCAGTGTCGCCCCGGACCTTCACCGTGAAGAATCCCGGCGATGGTGTCGAGAACGTCAAGCGAATCAACGAGTTCATCGACACGGCCGTCATGGTCGGGGCATGGGAGGGAGCGCCCGTCAAGCTCGTCGTCCTGCCCGAGATGGCCATCCAGGGCATGATCGCCAACACGCCGGGCAACCGGGAGAGGGAAGCTCACTTCGCGGTGACCATCCCCGGTCCCGAGACCGACGAACTCGCCAAGAAGGCCCGGCAGCTCAACTCGTTCATCGCCGCCGAGCTCTACATGGTGAAGGACGACGACTTCCCCGACCGCCACTTCAACGTGGCGTTCATCATCGATCCCAACGGCGAGATCGTCTACAAGCGGTACAAGGCGACGAGTGACGCCTACGAGGGCGGCATGCTCGGCAACATGAACCCGCACGACGTGTGGGATGAGTTCATTGAGAAGAAGGGCAACGGGAACGTCATGGACGCGATCTTCCCGGTCGCCCGCACCGAGATCGGAAACATCGGCATCGCAATCTGTCACGAGGGCGTCTACCCCGAGGTCGTTCGCGGTCTCGCGATGAACGGCGCCGAGATCATCATCCGGCCGACGCTGATCGAGCCCGCCGTACAGAACGGGATGTGGGAGCTGCAAAACCGTGCCCACGCAATGTTCAACTCCGCGTACGTCGTCGCGCCGAACCTGGGACCCGAGTACCGAGAGGACGGGGGAGTACAGGACCTGTTCGGTGGACAGTCGATGATCGTCGGCCCGCGCGGGCAGATCCTCACTCAGCAGCGGGGATGGACGACGGGTGATTCCTTCGTGTGCACGACGATCGACATCGAGGCGCTGCGTCGCGCGCGGGTCGCAAATGGCCTCTACAACCAGTTCAAGGATCTCCGGACTGAGCAATACCGGGCGATCTACGACACCCCGATCTACCCGAAGAACCAGTACCTCGACGCTCCGCCCGAGGAGAACTGGCTGGCGCGTGAGGACGCGACTCGTGCGCAGAACATCAAGACGCTGATCGAGCGCGGAGTGCTGACACCGCCGACCGGCTACGCCGGCTGATCCACCGAGTGTGGGCGGCGGATGATCTCCGCCGCCCACACGCACGCACGCACGCACGCACGCAGAAGAGGAGTACCGGATGCGAGGGGTCGGAATCCTGGGAATGGGTCGGTGGGGTCAGACGTGGATGCGCGTCCTTGCGCAAGAGCCTGGCGTCGAGGTCGTCGCCGTTGCTGCTCGAAGCAGACAAGCAGACGTCAGCTCGCGCAATCCCCTTCTACGCGTCTACGGCGACTATCGCAGCCTCCTCCGCGATCACGGCCTCGATGCCGTCATCGTGACGCTCCCTCCGGGGGAGCACCTTGAGGCGGTACGGCTCGCGGTGGAGCGCGACCTGCCCGTCTTGTGTGAGAAACCTCTCGTCGGGACGCCTTCAGAACTGCAGGACATGATCGCGATCGGTGACCGGGCCGCCGCCACGGTTCGGGTCGACCAGAACTATCGCATGCGCGCATGGGCCCGCACCGTCTTGGACCACCTGCCCACCATTGGCCGACTGCGCCGCGTCAGCATTGAATTCGCACAGCCGGAGCTGACCGACGGTGAGCGCGCGGTGCTCGCACACCCGCTCCTCGCAGACATGTCGATCCACCATCTGGATCTCTTGCGTTTCCTCACAGGGCAGGAGGCTTGTGCGCTCAAGGCCCAGGTCGGCCGCCCCCACGATGCACATGTGTGGGGAATGACTGACGTCGATGCCCAGCTGGTGCTCGCCGAGGGTGCCGAGGTCTCGTACCGCGCCACTTGGGCGGCCCGTCAGCGCCCGACGACGTGGGACGGTGACTGGGTGTTCGAGGGCGACGAGGGAGAGATCTCTGTACGGGATCTGAGCCTACGCATCCAGGCGAACAGGCATCCGCTGCGGATCGTCCCGCCGTCACCCGTGATGGACGACGAGGATCTCCTGGCTGCCTGGCGGGCCTTCGTGTGCGCAATGGAGGGAGAGGAATGTCGGCGCCTGCCCACGATTGCCGACAACGCCCGCAGCCTGCGCCTCGTCTTCGACATCGCGGAGGCCGCGGGCGTGCCAGATCCCGGCGCTCGACTCGCAGCGCCCGGTAGCGCCGGGCCCGCGTCGGCGCCCCGCTAGGCTCCGCCTCCATCGGCGAGATCGGCAGAGGTGCACGCCGAGCGAGGTCTCGGCCGACCTTAGGCTCCCGAGAGATAAGTTCGGTGAAGCTCCTGATCAATCTCCCTGTGGTCCTCGTCGGGGCAGGACTCCCCTAGCCGCCTGACCTGGCCGGGGCGCCAAGTCATACGCAGAGCATCTGTTCGAGTTCCCGGCTATCGGCGCACTCACAGCGCCGACGAAAGTGACGCGCTAGCGCCGCCGGCAGAGCGAAACGGCGTCAGCTGCACCCAGGAGAAGATCACCGCGATCATTGGGCTCAACCACGGGTATCCGTGTTTTCTACAGGAATGGGGATATCACCTGTGGAATCTCAGTACAGAACAGGTCATCGAGATTGACGGCGTCATCGGCGCTCAGGGTACCGTCATCGACTATCTCGACCGGAACCTCTTCCTTGCCTGTTTCGACAGGCTCATACCCAAGGAGAAGGAGCACCTCGCAGCGATGGCAAGCCTCGGACCCAGGCCTATCGATCCGGCGACATTGCAGCGCAGCTAGACGTGAAGGTAAAGAGCGTTGCGTTGCAACGTTCCGGCCTCCTCACGAAAGGAATGATCTTCAACCCCGCGCACGGCGACACAGCCTTCACTGTCCCGCTGTTCGCCGATTTCATGACGCGGAGCCATCAGTAGGTACGCGACCGGCTCAGCCCTCCAGCGGCACGGCCGTCCCGGACACCTGGATGCCACCGACCGACGGCGCGTCCACCTTGAGGATGCTCGGGCGACCGATGTGCCTCCCCTGATGCACTGTGACGTGGAACGGGGCCGGCATCCCGAGGCGGTCGCGCAGGTACGCGCCGAGCGCGGCGGCGGCCGAGCCCGTGGCCGGGTCTTCGGTGATGTCGCCGACCGGGAACAGGTTGCGCGCCTCGATCACCGCACCGTCGGCGACTTCGCCGGCTGCGTGCACCACCGTGACGGTGCCCGTCCAGCCGCGCTCGTCCATCAGCACCCGCAGCGCGTCCGCCTCGTACCCGAATGCGTCGAACCGCTCGAGCGTGCGGACGGCGACCACCGGATGCCAATTCCCCGCGAAGGCCTCGGCGAGTGGCATCCGCGGGTCGAGGTCGTCGGCGTTCAATCCGAGCAGCCCGAGCAGCGGTACGGGGTCGTGGAAGTCGCGGAGCACGGGTTCGACGCTCGTGAAGCCCGCCGCGATCCGGCCATCGTCGTCCCGCGTCGAGACGTGCACGTCGCCCGCGGTCGTCTGGAACACGAACTCCCCCGGCCCCTCGGCCTCGGCCAGAGCGACCGCCGTGGCGATCGTCGCGTGACCGCAGAACGGCACCTCGGCCTCGGGCGAGAAGTAGCGCACCCGCAGCCGGTCCCCGTCGCGGGCCGTGACGAACGCCGTCTCGGGATACCCCAGGTCAGCCGCGATCCGCAGCATGCCTGCGTCGTCGAGGGCCGCGGCATCCAGGACCACTCCGGCCGGGTTGCCGCCGCCCGGTTCCGCGGCGAAGGCGAGCAGGTGCAGGGTGCCAGGGGCATCGGTCATGCGTCGATTCTCCTGGCCGCGAGCCGGGACGTCGCGGGCCAGTTGGCTTTCGGTGGCCACCGGCTAGGACGCCTTCGCCTTCTCGATCTGGTACACCCGCTGCTTGCTGATCCCGAGCACTCGTCCGACGTCGGGAGCGGTGTAGTGGGTACGGAGGGCCGTGACGACGGCGCGACGACGTTCGGCTGCACGTGCCTGCGCGCGGCGCGCTTCCGCTTCGTCATGCTCGGCGGCGACCCACTCGGCGAGCAGCTGCTCCGCCCCGCTGACTTCGAGACGGACGGCGACCTCGGCGGGGTCGACGTCGAGCCACATCGCGGCGACACCCTGCGCTTCACGGTCGACTTCCTCGAGCGAGCGCGCTTGTCCACCTGTGCCGAGCCGGGGGATGTCGAACACCCACCACCGTCCTTCGCGCTCGACAGTCACGTCGAAGGTCTGGATACTCATCGGTTTCCTCTCACTTCCAGGTCGGGGGAAGCGTGACCCCGGCTCTTTCGATCTGTCGCAACACCCCCACCGACACCTCTCGGTGCCCGACTGGAATCGATGCTCTTTGAGATCCGTCGGGAGGCCCTAGAGTTCGTGACTCCCCTGCCCGCCGCGAAACCGGATCCATCCGAGCCGCTTGAGGTGCTTCAGCACCGTCCGCGTCTTCTGGGCTCTCCCTTCGAGAATCTACCCCGGGATTGCCTCGCGTCAAGAGGGGTCTAGCCCGTCGGGCCGACGATTTCACCCGCAGTTCGCCGGGCGTCAGCCGCCGGACCACACGGATCACTGCTGCGACCCTTCAGTGCCGCCGCATCCCCGCAGCGATCCGCGAGTCGAGCACGGTCAGCTCCGCGAGGAGGTCGCTCGCCGCCCACACCTTGTCGCGCTTGCGGCCCGTGATCTCCTGGACGACTCCGGCCTCTTCGAGCCGTGCAAGGGCGGTATAGGTCGCCTGCCCTCTCACTCCCGCGACAGCCTCCACGTCGTCGACCCCCATCACCGGGTTGTCGAAGAACGCGGGGATCAAGGCAGCCGCAGCTGAGCCGCGACGCGCCTCCACCCGTTCCGCCCACTCATCGGGAAACGCCGAAATGCGCCGGATCGACTCGCGCCCGGCTTCCGCCGCCACCGTCGACGCGCGCAGGATCAGTTCGAGCAGGGGCGACGTCCCGCCGTCGCGATAGTCGGTGAGCGCGTCGAAGTAGTCCTCCCGCCGCGCGAGTAGCCCGCTCGCCACCGGAACGACGGTGTTTCGAGTCACATCCCGCCGCCGCAGGATCGCGCCGATGAGTGCACGCCCGATACGACCGTTGCCATCGCCGAACGGGTGGATCGACTCGAACTGCGCGTGCGCGAGTGCCGCCTGCGCGAGAGTCGGGATGTCGTCTCGGTTGGCGAATCGCACGAGATCGTCGAGGAGCTCCCCGACCATCTCCGCGGGCGGAGGAACGTACAGTGCACCGGTCGGGCTGTAGTCGCTTCCGCCGATCCAGTTCTGGCTGTCCCGCAACCGTCCGGCGTAGGGACCTTCGATGAGATCGTCCCGCATGAGGTCACGGTGGGCTCGAAGGATGTCCTCGACAGCGATCTGCCCCGCGCGCCCTGCCGCCTCGACCATTGTCCCGAGGGTCGTCGTGGCGGCGACCATGCTCATCGCGGACGTGTTCGACTTGTTGCCCGCGAGAGCCCGCGCGAAATCCTCAACGGACGCCGAGACTCGCTCGATCTTCGAGGATGCGACTGACTCCGTGCGAATGAGGAAGCGCGCCAGCGCGACCGACTGACCCGTTGCCTCCGCGTCCATCGCGCCCAGCGCGAGAAGCGCGGCTTCGTTCGCGCCGATCAGGTCGGTGGGGATGCGAACGTCCACGTCAGCAATGAAGGGGGGAATGCGCGTCTCGACCGCGCGCAGCATCCGATCCTGCTTACTGCCTCCGCGGCGTTCTTGCTTCCAGGGCACGACTCGCGAACCGTGGGGCGGCCACGCCGCTACAACCTCACCGAGTTCCGGTTCGTTGGGTGGGCTTTCCGGGGTCATAACCTAGACCAATCGCGTCGTTAGTCCATGTTAGAAGCTCTAACCTAGATTAACGGCAACGTTACTCTTGGTTCCGCTTCGATTCGGATGCCAATTCCCCTCCGATTCACCGCCCATCCCGGGTGTCCCGGTCGCGACGGGCGTGCGACAGAGCGCGGGCCGACGGGAAGCCCGACCGTCGCGCGATTTCGGTGGACGAGAGCCCCGTGGCGGCGAGGGCGTCGGCGAGTTCGAGGCGGCGTGCGCGCAGCGCCGAGCGCGGCGTGCTGCCGTGCCGCGCGAAGACGCGCGCCAGGTACTGCCGCGAGACGTCGAGTGTGCGGGCGAGCTCCTCGACCGTGAAGTCGGGATCGGCGGCCCGCTCGGTGAGGACGCGCGTCGCGGCGGCGAAGGTGGCCTGCGCCGAACGGAACCCCGAGGCATCGGCATCAGCTCCGGGACGTCCGGCGATGAGCGCGGCGCACAGGCTCTCGATCGCGTGTCCGAGCGCCGACTCCGCGGCGACGCCCAGGCGGTGATCGCCGTTCAGAATCGCGTTGACGGTGGATGCCAAGGCCCGCCAGGCCGGGCTGTCATCGGCGCCGGGGAGTGGGGCGGGGTGGCCGAGGAGGCTGTGGACGGAGAGGATCTCGATGCGGGCCGTGGGGTGGCTCGTGGTCGCGCTGGACAATGCGGCGTGGGGATAGAGGAGGGCGTCGCCCGCTTCGAGTTCGGCGTTCGTGTCGGTCATGCGGAGGGTCGTCGAACCCTCGGCTTGGAGGACGAGAATCGAGCCTGGGCCCGACTCGTCGAGCGGCTGGATCGTCGCACCCGTGTGCCACACACGCCGGATGGTGAGGGCCGCGACCTCCGCTTCGTCGGCGATCAGGATGGTCGGCACGCGCGGATCGGGGGCCGCGGCGAGGGAGCGCTCGGCGAACCAGTCGATGACAGCGGACCCTTCGACCCGCAGGCTGCGCGCCATGGTGCTCCGATCTGGACGAGACGTACTCCCAGCGTCGGCGCTGACCACCCGCCCTGTCGGCGGGACGGCTGCGGATTCACCCGGTGAATCGCTTGTGCGCTCGGTCGGCCCGGGACGGCACAGTTTTGTCGTCACCCTCGCGGCCGCGGACAACCCGCGCTTGGCCGGGACACGGGGCCGTCGGGATGCTGCGGATACCCGAACCCGAAAGGCATTCCCTTATGTCTCACGATCCCGAAACTTCAGCAACTTCGTCGCCCCGCGCGTCCGCCCCGTCCCGCCGCACGATCCTCACCGGCGCCGCGTGGTCGGTGCCGGTGATCGCCGCGGCGTCCATCGCGCCGATTGCATCCGCCTCGGGCGTGACGGCGCTCGCGTTCGACAAGGCGACGTATAACGGCACCGCGTGCGGAACGATCACCGGTGCGTACGTGACCGTCACGGTGGGCGGTGTTCCGACCGCCGGCCAGAGCGTCACCGTGACGCTGAGCGATGGGTACACGTTCAGCGGCGGTGCGACGACGACCACCCAGGTCACAGGGACGGACGGGCGCGCGAACCTGCCAGCGATCAACGTGCCGGCGGTAGGAGGCAGCGCGACGCTCTCGGCCTCGGTACTCCCGACTACCACCGCGACGGCGAGTGTGACCTCGGCATCCAGTTCATCGACGTGGATAGCGAGGGACAGCCGGACGAGCTCGGGAACCTTCTCCAACGTTCCCACCTCCGCCACCCCACTCGCCGGATGGGGCTACTTCCTCGACGGGACGACTCTCTGGTACAACAACGCCATCCTCGACACCAACGTCACCAAGGTCAGCAGCGGCAGCCTCTGGAACTCCACCGGCGGCCTCGACTGGGTCCAGTACCTCAAGGGATCTACCTGGACCCACAAGGACAATCGCGGTTCATCCGGCACCTTCTCCAACGTTCCCACCTCCGCCACCCCACTCGCCGGATGGGGCTACTTCCTCGACGGGACGACTCTCTGGTACAACAACGCCATCCTCGACACCAACGTCACCAAGGTCAGCAGCGGCAGCCTCTGGAACTCCACCGGCGGCCTCGACTGGGTCCAGTACCTCAAGGGATCTACCTGGACCCACAAGGACAATCGCGGTTCATCCGGCACCTTCTCCAACGTTCCCACCTCCGCCACCCCACTCGCCGGATGGGGCTACTTCCTCGACGGGACGACTCTCTGGTACAACAACGCCATCCTCGACACCAACGTCACCAAGGTCAGCAGCGGCAGCCTCTGGAACTCCACCGGCGGCCTCGACTGGGTCCAGTACCTCAAGGGATCTACCTGGACCCACAAGGACAATCGCGGTTCATCCGGCACCTTCTCCAACGTTCCCACCTCCGCCACCCCACTCGCCGGATGGGGCTACTTCCTCGACGGGACGACTCTCTGGTACAACAACGCCATCCTCGACACCAACGTCACCAAGGTCAGCAGCGGCAGCCTCTGGGACTCCGTCGGCGGCAACAACTGGGCCCAGTACCTTCGGGCCACGGCCTGCTAACCCCGCTCCGCCCCCAGCCCCAGCACCGCCTCGGCGAGTGCCCGGATCCCCGCCGCGACGTCGGCGGCGGAGACGGCCTCGTCGGGGTGGTGACTGATTCCATCGGGGTTGCGGAGGAACAGCATCCCCACCCCGGTGATGGCCCCGATCGCCATCGCGTCGTGACCGGCGCGACTGAACAAGGTCGGGGCCTCACCGCCGATCCCGGCCCGCACGACGTCCTGCAACAGCGGCTCGCAGAACACCGCCGGTGCGGAATGCACCTCGCGTGACCGCCAGCGCAGGCCGCGGCGGCCCATGATGGCATCCAATTCCGCGGAGATCTCGGACCACGTGTGGTCGCGGGTCTCGTCGAACTCGCCGCGCAGGTCGAGCGAGAACACCGCCTCGCCGGGCACGACGTTCACCGCCCCCGGGAACGCTTCGAGCTGCCCGACCGTGCCGACGATGTGGTGCTCGGCGCGGCAGATGCGCTCCACCGCGAGCGCCGCCTCGCTCGCGCCGAGCAGCGCGTCGCGGCGCATGTCGTAGGGTGTGCCGCCGGCGTGCCGAGCCTCGCCCTCGACGACGAGCTGGAACCGCCGCGCTGACGCGATCGACGACACCGCCGCGAGCGGCAGCCCCGCGCGGTCGAGCTCGGGACCCTGCTCGATGTGCGCCTCCAGGTACCCGACCAGCTCCGCAGATCTGCGCGCGGCCTCGCCGACGCGGCCCGGGTCGAGGCCGAACTCGCGGAACGCCTGCCGCAGCGTCGAGCCGTCGGCATCCGTCAGATCCCACCAGGACGGATCCCACTGCCCGGCCACGGCCGACGACCCGAGGAGCGCCTTGCCGAAGCGCGTGCCCTCCTCGTCCGAGAACGCGATCACCTCGAGCGCGAACGGGAACGGACTGGATGCCACCCCCTCGTCGTCCACGCGACGGACCAGCCGCACCACCTCGAGCGCCATCAGCACACCCACGATGCCGTCGAAGCGCCCGGCATCCGGGACCGTGTCGAGGTGCGAACCCATCAACAGGGCCGGGGCGTCGCGGGCGCCGGCGGGGGCCAGGCGACCGACCTGGTTGCCTGCCGCGTCTTGGCGCGTGGTCATGCCGAGCTCGCGCATCCACTCCGCGGCGAGACGGTTGACGCGGGCGTGCTCGGGCGAGAGGTAGACGCGCTCGATCCCGCCGGTCATCGAGCTGACGCGCGCGAGCTCCTCGCAGCGGCCCATCACGCGGCGCGCGGCCGACGCGATGCGCTCGGGCGCGACCTGCAGGCGCGTCCTCATCCGGCGGCCCCGGCCGTGACGGCGGCCCCGTATACGCCCTGCGCGGCCTCGACGCCACCGCCCGCGGCGACCGCCGCGCCGTGACGGCGGAGCACCGTCTCGAGCGCGGCGAGCGTCGTGAGCACGGCATCCTTCCGGGCGTTGTAGCCCATCGTGCCGATGCGCCAGACGCGCCCGTGCAGCGGGCCGAACGACGTGCCGATCTCGATCCCGAAGTCGTTCAGCAGCTCGGCGCGCACGGCGTCGCCGACGACGCCCTCGGGGATCTCGACCGCGACGACGTTCGTCATCTTGTGGGCGACGTCGCCGAAGACGGTGAGCCCCAGGCCCTCGACGCCGGCGAGCATGGCGTCGCCGTGCAGCTGGTGCCGCGCGATCACTTCGTCGCGGCCTTCGAGCAGCAGCACGCGCGCGCACTCCCGCGCGCCGTAGAGCATCGTGGTCGCCTCGGTGTGGTGGTTGAGGCGCCGCGGACCCCAGTAATCCAGGATCATCGCGAGGTCGAAGTAGTTCGAGCGGATGAAGTCGGATGCCTCGGCATCCCCCTCCTCCCGGATCCCCGCCTCGACCCGGGCGCGCGACCGCACGACCTCGACCGCGCGCTCGGACAGGCTGATCGGCGCCGAGCCGGAGGGTCCACCGAGGCACTTCTGCAGGCCCGCGGTCGCGGCATCCAGGCCCCAGGCATCCATCTCGAACGGGTTCCCGCCCAGAGACGCCGTCGCGTCGGTGTAGAACAGGGCGCCGTGGGCGCGGCAGATCTCGCCGATCTCGTCGAGCGGCTGGAGCATCGTGGTCGACGTGTCGCCCTGCACGCACGCGACGACGTGCGGCTTCACCCGCTCGATCGCCTCGCGGATCGTCGAGACCGGGAACACCCCTCCCCACGGCACCTCGATCGTGTGGACCTCGGCGAGCGCGCGCTCGGCGATCTCCTTGAGCAGGTGGCCGAAGCGGCCGAAGACCGGGACGAGCACGCGGTCGCCGGGGCGGATGAGAGACACCATCGCCGCCTCGATGCCGGCGCGGCTCGTGCCGTCGATGAGCAGGGTCGCGTCGTTCTCAGTGCCCCAGACCTGCCGGTACAGCTCTTGCGTCTCGTTCATCGTCGCGGTCATGAACGGGTCGTACTGCCCGACGAGCGGGGCGCCCATCGCGCGCAGGACGCTCGGGTACGCCGAGATGGGGCCGGGGCCCATCAGCAGACGCGCGGGC
>NZ_VBUM01000065.1 GCF_005774735.1 Microbacterium sp. 5K110
GCCCACCTCGGCGTCGGCGTCGATCACCCGGTGCTGCGCGTGCGCTCGCTGTCGTGGGCGGCAGACGGCACGCGCTTCGATTACTACGAGACGTGGGTCCTGACCGACGTCATCCCGCTCGAGGTCAGCGTCGCCGCGAGCTGACCCGCGTCAGCCCAGCATTCCGGTCGCGAATCCGCCGAGAGCGTCGATCGGGTCGGGATGCCAGCCCCGCGCCGTCGCGGCCAGCAGCGCCGCACCCACGGCAGTGACCTCCGGCTCGAGCACCGGCACCGCGGGCCCGCCGTTGACCGCCGATTTCAGCGCGATCCAGCCCGGCGAACGCACCCATCCGCCCGCGACCCGCACCGGGGCCGTCCCGCCGACGTCGTGCCGCACGGCATCCACCGCGTCGCGCCCGGCGACGGCGAGCGCCCCCAGCACCGCGGACGCGCGGACGATGGGATCGGCGGGCGCCTCCGCGGCGTAGGCCGGTTCTCCGCCACCCCGTTCCCCCGGGACGAACCAGCCCGAGTCCCACAGGTCGAGGGGCTCGGCGCGTCCGATGAGCAGATGGCGGATGCCGCGGGCCACATCGGGATCGCGTGAGGCCCACTGGACATTGCGGGCGAGCTCCTCGACGCGCAGGAGCGTGCTGCCGTCCGAGCGGATGCCGGGCGCCAGGTCCACGTGATCGTCACCGCGCCGCCGCTGAACGGGCGACTGCGCCACGACGACCTCGGCGGTGCCCATCGAGTCGAGGACTGCACCGGGGACCATGAGATCGACGCCCCATCCGCCGATCGGGTGATCGTGCCCGCCCGCCACGACCACGGCATCCGGAGCGAGGATCCCGGCCGCGCGCAGAGCGGCGGAGCGGATCGACCCGACGATCCCGCCGGTGCGCACGACGGGAGGGAGCAGTCGCTCGTCGCCGAGGGTCAGGGCGACCCGCTCGGCGTCCCAGGCACGGTCGCGGCTGCGCCACGCGGCGGTTCGCGGCGCAAGCGTGTCGCTGAGGAACGGACGCCCGGTCCACAGCACGGCGGGCAGGTCGGTGAGGGCTATCCACGCCGCTGCGCGGTCGGCGCCGAGTTGCTCCCGCGCCCAGCTCCAGCCGACGAGGGTGCGGACGGCATCCGTGTCGACGTCGAAGGTCGCGTCTGCGCGGAGGTCGGCGCGCAGACGCCGGAAGTACTCGTGGCGGAGTGGGTCGAACCACGCCAGGGCCGGAGTGAGGGGGACGAGGTCCTCGTCCACGAGCACGCCGTCCTCGCCGATGCCAGCGACGCTGAGGGCGTGCAGTTCACGGCCGCCCGCGCAGACCTCGATCACCATGTCCTCGATGGACGCGACGAGCGCCGCGGCGTCGATGGCGAGGTCTCCGCCCGCGCGACGGGTGGGTCTGCTCGCCCGGGCGACGACAGCGCCCTCTTCCGCGATCGCGACGACCTTGGTGTTCGTGCTGCCGACATCGACGCCCACGGCGACCGGCACGCGCGAACGAATGGTCACCGTCGAATCCTCCCCCGCGAAAAAAGGGCCGTCCGCGGTCCTCCTTCCGACCCTAGCGAACCTCCGGTTCAGACCGACGCGGGCACCGCGACACCGTCCGGGGCGGGGACGACGTACCCGAGCGCGACCTGCGCGTCGTGCTGTTGGCGTCGGACGTGGGGAGCCGCCGGGGCCCCCGGGATCCGATCGACCTCCACCGGCCATGCGGGGAAGTCCCCGGTCAACGCCATGGCGGCCTGCATCGCGGCTCCCTTCGCCACATACTCGTCGGGCGAGGGGACGAGAATCGGCAGGTCCACGAGTTCGGCGAGCACGCGCTGGACGGCGGCGTTCTTGGCCGCACCCCCGATCACCAGGAGGCGACGCGAGCGGATCCCGCACGCGTCCAACGCGTCGAGCATCGCGACTTGACTCGCCACCGTGCCCTCGACGATCGCGCGCGCCAGGTGCGGGCGGGTGAAGTTCGACAGTGTCGCGCCGATCACGGCGCCGCGAGCGTGCGGGAGGTCAGGGGTGCGCTCGCCCTCGAAGTACGGCAGCAGCGTCAGGCCGTCGGCTCCGGGTGGGGCCGACAGCGCGAGCGCGGCGAGCTCGTCGTGCGTGCAGCCCAGCATCTCGGCGCCGACCTGCAGATTGCGGGCGGCATTGAGCGTCGCGACGAGCGGCAGATGATCACCGGTGGCGTCGGCGTAGTTGCAGACGTATCCCGCGTAGTCGTGCACCGGGTGGGACGTGCGCGCGTAGACCACCCCCGAGGTGCCGAGGCTCAGCACCGCGTCGCCCTCGACGAGTCCGAGGGCGAGGGCGGCCGCGGCGTTGTCTCCGCTGCCCACGCCGATCGGGATGCCCGCCGGGATGCCCGGGAGTCCGGATGCCGTGCGGCCCGCCGTCGCGCGGGGCCCGAGAACGGTCGGCAGGACGACATCGTGCCCGAGTGCGTGCGCCACGAGATCGCGCTCGTACTCCCCCGTCTCCGGCGACCAGTACCCGGTGCCGGAGGCCTCGGACCGATCGGTGACCAACTGGTCGATCCCGCCGGCTCCGGAGCCGTATCCGCGCAGGCGCCACGTGAGCCAGTCGTGCACCACGGCGATTGCGGCGGTGCGAGCGGCGGCATCCGGATGCTCGTCACGGAGCCATCGGGCTTTGACGACCGTGTCCGAAACGGTCAGAGGCAGACCCGTGCGGCGGATCCAGGTGTCGCGGCCCAGCTCGGCGTTGAGTGCAACCATGTGCGGGTGCGAGCCGAGGTCGTTCCACAGCGGCGACAGCGTTGTGGGGGTGCCCTCGGCATCGAGGAAGATCGGCGTGTGCTGCTGGCCGCTCACCGAGACAGCGGCGACGTCGTCGAGGCCGCCCGCCGCGGCGACGGCCTCGAGGAGAGCCTCCCACCAGACCTCGGGGTCGACGACCGTCTGCGGCGGATGGGAGGCCGCGCCCTCGCGGACGGAGAGCCCCGTGTCGAGGTCGCGCACGGTGACCTTGCAGCTCTGGGTGGAGGAGTCGATTCCCGCGACGAGCGTCATCGCTGCGCCTTTCGTGAGGGGACGGAGAGGCGCCGAGCGACGTCGGTGATCATGAGGGCATCTCCGCGAGATGCGTCCAGCGCGCCGCGGTCCGCTCCCGCCAGTCGGCGAGGGCGGCGGTGCGACCGGCATCCGGCGGCACCTCCCGCGGTTCCGACGCGCTCCAGGGCGACCGGATGCCGTGCGCGAGAGCCTGCGCCCCGCGCGAGACCACTTCGGGGAAACCCGACACGCTCAACGGCACGCCCAGGTCGTCGGCCTTCAGCTGCAGCCACAGGGGGTTGGCGCTCGCCGGTCCGATGACCTTGACCCGGTCGAGCTCGAGACCGAACAGCGACCACACGTCGGCGACCTGCCGGACCATACCGAGGAAGCACGCGAGCACGAGTTCGACGGTCGTGGTGTCGGTGGACAGCCCGGCGATGGCGCCGCGCGCTGCGGCGTCCTTGCGCGGCGGAGGGCTGCCGCGGAACTGCGGGAGCACGAGCGGCAGCCGGTCGAGGTCGACGGCTCCCGTGATCCAGTCGCGGTGCGCCTGCGCGACGAGCGCGCCGAGCGCGGCGGCGTCCCGGTCCAGAAGGGTGCCCAGCGTCGCGAACGCCGAGCCGCCCGTGGGGATCGAGGCGAACAGCGTATAGGCGTCGCCGTCGCAGGCGAGGCCTCCCGCCACCTTTGTGGCGGCGGTCACGGAATCCAGGCGCGGGGCGTCCAGGAGCGCGAGCACGCCCTCGGTCGTACCGGTGGAGTCGAGCATCTCGCCGCGCCGCAGGTCGGCCCCGGCACCCCCGACCATGTGGTCGTGTCCGGCGACGTGCACCGTGGCCTCGTCGAGGCCCCACTCCCGCGCGGTCGCCGGCGTCATCGCGACACCCTCCGAAGCCGCCCGAAGCGGGGGGAAGACGCTCGGGTCGACGCCGAAGAGCCCGCAGACCTCGCGCGACCAGCGGCGACCGGTCAGATCGAGTGCCATCGTGCGGCTCGCCAGCGACTGCTCGGCCCAGCGGCGACCGGTCAGCAGCGCGGCGACGTACTCCGAGACGTTGAGCCACTGCGCCTCGCCCGTGGGTCCCTCCGCGTGCGAGAGCGCCCACGCGACCTTCGACAGCGCGTAGTTGGCGTTGACCGGCAGTCCGGTCACGGCGTAGACGCGCTCGCGGTCCGCCGTGGACAGCCCGGAGAGCAAGTGCGCGCCACGGTGGTCGTGCCACAGGATCATCGGCGACACGAGAGCGAGGTCGGGGTCGACGAGACCGCCGGACTCCCCGACACCCGCGATCGCGATGCACTGCACGCCGCGCCGCTCGGCCGGATCCAGCCCGTCGACGAAGGCGCGCACGGCATCCATCACCGCACCCATGTCGTAGATCTCCCCCCACGCGTCGCGCTGCGTCGGCGTCGCGCAACGATCTGCGGCACGGAGCGCTCCCTCGGCGTCGAACAGGCAGAGCTTGATGCTCGTCGTGCCGATGTCGACCGTGATCGTGGGGGTCATGGGCGTCACGCGGAGGGGTTGAGCATGCGGATGCGGCGCTCGACCACGTCGGTGATCGCGGAGACGGCGTCCAACGAGACGCGGATGAGCGAGTTCTCGTGGGGGTTCGCGGCATAAGCCTCGCCGAACGAACGGATCATGGCGTTGCGCAGGTCGCTGGCGACATTGACCTTGACCACACCGAACTCGGCGAGACGACCGAGCTGCTCGGCCGGGAGACCCGAACCGCCGTGAACGACGAGCGGTACCGGGCTCTGCTCGCGCACGCGGGAGAGGAGGTCGAAGTCGATGCGGGCGTTCGGTGCGTAGCCGTGGACGTTGCCGACCGATACGGCGAGCATGTCGCAGCCGACGGCCGCGACGAACTCGGCGACCTGGGCGGGGTTCGTCGTGCTCGCGAACTCCGGGGCGACATCGTCCTCCTTCCCGCCGATGCTGCCGAGTTCGGCCTCGAGGGCGACCTCGGTCCCGCACATCGTCCGGGCGATGGCCGACGTGGCGACGTTCTCCTCGAACGTCTCCTCCGAGGCGTCGATCATGATGGACGTGAAGTCGGCCGCGAGCGCCGCCTCGACGGCGTCCAGCGACTTGCCGTGATCGAGGTGCAACGCAACCGGTACGGGGCACTCCGCGAGCCGCCGGGCGACCATGTCGTAGATGTACTCGTAGCCCGAGAGCTTGACGTTGGTGGGGGCGACCTGGATGAAGGTCGGCACTCCGACGCGCTCGACGGCGTCGACGATTCCCATCGTCGTCTCGACGTTCGTGGTGTTGAACGCGCCCGCGACCAGCCCGCGGGCGGTGCACTCTCGGACGACTTCGTGACCGCTGACCAGTGCCATCGGCTTCCTTCCGTTGACGGGCGGCAGAGAGTCCTCAGCCCGTTCGACAGTCCGCGCCCCTCCGCGAGCGAGCCGCGCTCGCCCCGGAGTCAGCGTAATACGTAACGTCCATATCGTCCAGTCTGTACGTACAACTCATCCGACGGGTGTCCACCGTCGGTGATCCAGGCCGAGAACGCCGAAACTGCACCCCGCTGACATCCCCACGGCAGCGTGCAGTGGAGTTGTCAGCGAGATGCAGTCTCGCGGCTCGCGGTGGCGCGTCAGTCGGCGGCGCGAACCGCGGCCACCGCGTCGTACCGCTCGCGGATCTCGGGGCGGTGGTCGGGCTCGACGCGGCGCGTCGTCGCGATCGTCCAGTCCACCGGGCCGCCGGCGAACACGCCCGCGGCCTGGCGCGCGGCGCCGAGCGCGACGTACTCCCCCGCGGCGGGCACGACGATCTCGGCGTCGAAGACCTGCGCGGCGATGCGCGCGACGGCCTCGTTCGCCGCGGCACCACCGATGAGCAGCACCCGCCGCACCTCGACGCCCTGGGCCTGGATGGCCTCGAGTCCGACGGCGAGGCCGCTGAGCATGCCCTCGATCGCCGCGCGGGCGAAGTTCGGCCGGGTGGTGGATGCCAGGGTCAGACCCGTCAGCGATGCCTGCGCGTCGGGCAGGTTCGGCGTGCGCTCGCCCTCGAACCACGGCACGAGAACGACGCCGTCGGCACCCGGCTCGGCCTCCAGCGCGAGAGCGCCGAGCTCGTCGTGCGAGACGTCGAGCAGGCGCGCGAACGCGTCGAGCACGCGGGCGGCGTTGAGGGTCGCCACGAGCGGGAGGAAGCGGCCCGTGGCATCCGCGAACCCGGCCACGGCACCCGACGTGTCGCGCACGACGTGGTCGGTGACGGCGAAGACCGTGCCGGACGTACCGAGCGAGACGACGACGTCGCCCACGCCGGCGCCGAGGCCGAGCGCCGCTCCGGCGTTGTCTCCGGCGCCGGGTCCCACGAACGCGCCGCCCGGCAGGGTGCCGGCGCTGTCCCACGGCCCGAGGACTCGCGGCAGCACGGCGTCGTGTCCGAGGGCGCGTTCCAGCAGGGCACGGTCGTAGCCGTCCGCACCCCAGTACGCGGTGCCCGAGGCGTCGGAGCGGTCGGTGGTGAGCGCAGACAGGTCGGCGTTGCCCGGACCGAACCCGCGCAGGCGCCACGTCAGCCAGTCGTGCGGAAGCGCGACCGCGGCCACGCGCGCGGCGTTGTCGGGCTCGGCGTCCCGCAGCCAGCGGAGCTTCGTCGCGGTGAACGAGGCCACCGGGACGACCCCCGTGCGGTCGGCGTAGACGTCGGCGCCCACCTCCTCGATGAGGTCACGCGCGGCCTGCGCCGATCGGGTGTCGTTCCACAGCAGCGCGTCACGGATCACGCGCCCCTCGGCGTCGAGCACGACCATCCCGTGCTGCTGGCCGGCGATCGAGACCGCGGAGACATCGTCGAGGCCGCCCGCCTGCGCGATGGCATCCTGCAGCGCGATCCACCACGCCTCGGGGTCGACGGCGGTGCCGGCGGGATGCGTGGCGCGCCCCTCGCGCACGACCCGTCCGGTCTCGGCGTCGACGACCACGACCTTGCACGACTGCGTCGACGAATCGACGCCCATGACCAGAGTCATGCTCACTCCTTCTCCTCGTCGCGTCCACTTCGGCGCGACGCCTCGTCCGTTCCGTGTCCACGGCACGCCGTTCCCGATCGACGGGGCGGCGTGTCCTGGACACCCAGCGGCGGGTGCGGATACGGACCCGGATGCCGTGGCATCCGGGTCGCGCGAGAAGCGGGACCGGACGCCCCCCACGGGCATCCGGTCCCGCTCCGGCTCAGCGTGCGCCGAGCAGGTGCTCGGTGGCGAGCTGCTGCAGGCGGACGAAGCCGAAGCCCTTGCCGCCGAGGTACACGTCGGTGTCGAAGTCCTCGTAGGCGGAGCGGTCGGCGATGAGGTCGTCGTAGGTCTCGCCCTCGTTCAGCGTCGGCTGCGCGAGCTCGAGCACCTTCGCCGCCTCGAGCGCCTCCTGCACCTCGGGGTCGGCGCGGAAGGCCGCGGCGCGCTCCTTCAGCAGCAGGTAGGTGTTCATGTTGGCCGAGACCGAGTCCCAGACACCGGTCTCGTCCTCGGTGCGCGAGGGCTTGTAGTCGAAGTGCCGCGGGCCGTCGTAGGCCGGGACGCCGCCGGGGCCGCCGTTCTCGAGCAGGTCGACGAGGGCGAACGCGTTGTGCAGGTCGCCGTGGCCGAAGACGAGGTCCTGGTCGTACTTGATGCCGCGCTGACCGTTGAGGTCGATGTGGAAGAGCTTGCCGTGGTACAGCGCCTGGGCGATGCCGGCGGCGAAGTTCAGGCCCGCCATCTGCTCGTGACCGACCTCGGGGTTCAGGCCCACCAGTTCGGGACGCTCGAGCGAGTCGATGAACGCGATCGCGTGGCCGAGCGTGGGCAGCAGGATGTCCCCGCGGGGCTCGTTGGGCTTGGGCTCGATGGCGAAGCGGATGTCGTAGCCCTTGTCGGTGACGTAGTCGCCGAGCAGGTTCACGGCCTCGCGGTAGCGCTCGAGCGCCTGGCGGATGTCCTTCGCGGAGTCGTACTCGGCGCCCTCGCGGCCGCCCCACATGACGAACGTCTTCGCGCCGAGCTCGGCGGCGAGGTCGACGTTGCGCAGGACCTTGCGCAGCGCGAAGCGGCGCACGTCGCGGTCGTTGGAGGTGAAGCCGCCGTCCTTGAAGACGGGGGCCGAGAAGAGGTTCGTGGTCACCATCGGCGTGATGATGCCGGTGGCCTCCATCGCGCCCTTCAGGCGGTCGATCTGGGTCTGACGCTCGGCGTCGGTCGAACCGAACGCGAACAGGTCGTCGTCGTGGAACGTCAGGCCATACGCGCCGAGCTCGGCGAGCTTCTCGACGACGTGCACGACGTCGAGGGGCTTGCGGGTGGGGCCGCCGAACGGGTCGGTGCCGTTGTATCCGACGGTCCAGAGGCCGAACGAGAACTTGTCGTCACGGGTGGGGGTGGGCATTCCTGCTCCTTCGCATGGACGCGCACGGTCGGTTGCCGACGCACGGGGTTTTGTTGGTCTTCACAACATATACCCCGGATGCCGCGACGTCCAGCGTTCGGTCAGATCTCCCGTGCCTCATCGATCACAGCGAACACATCGGGGTCCCACGTGAGAGCCCGCTCCCAGGGCAGGCCGAAGCCCTCGGCGAAGAAGATGCTGTGCACGTGGTCGGGGAAGGAGTGCCGCGTCACGTCCGGCAGCACCGCGGCCGGCACCTCGTCGGCCCGGCCGCTCGTCATCGACACCAGACCGTCGTGCGGCCACAGCTGGCGCGGCTCGTCGGCCGCCGCGAAGTAGCCGGCTCCGATCGCGGTGACCGGGATGCCGTCGAGCACCCCCGCCTGGGCCTCGTTCCAGCCGCGCAGGAAACGGCGCGACACCTCGTCCGCGGCCCCCTGGGAGTTCGCGTCGGCGTAGGGGCGCGCCTCGGCGAAGATCTGCAGCGTGGCCGGGTCGCCGTGCGCGTCGTCCTCGGAGATCTCGCCGTCGAGGACATCGCCGAGCACCGACCCGTCCCACGGGGTGCCGAGGGTCACGAGTCGCTCGACGCGCGGACCCTCGGTGCCGAGTTCGCGGATCGCGGCGCGCGAGAACAGCCCGCCCATCGAGTGGCCGACGAGCGCGACGCTCTCCACGCCCTCCTCCGCCGCGAGGTGCCGCAAGAACCCGGCGAGCGCGACCCCGGCGTCGTCGACCCGTCCGACGGCGTTGATGGTGACCTCGGCCGGCAGCACCACCGGCACGTCGGCGAAGCCCTGCCACCCGGCATCCTCGCGGACCTCGCCCGCTCCGATGCGTGCCGGGGCGGTGAAGACCCGGATGCCGCGATCGAGGAAGTGCGCGCGCAGCGCGGTCATCGTATTGCCCGCCGCGAGGCCCGTCCCCGCGGCCCGCTCGGGGTCGGTGAAGGGGGTCACGGCGGCTCCGCCGGAGACGAGGACGACGGCATCGGCCATGGGGCGCCTTTCGAGACGGGTGGGGTTCCCGGCCAGGATAGGGCAGCGCCGCCCCGCGTGATCAGTGCGGGAGGGCGGCCTCGATCGCGGCGACGACCTCGGGCGCGTCGGGGTGGGTGCGCGGGCTGAAGCGCACGACCCGGCCGTCCGGCGCGACGACGAACTTCTCGAAGTTCCACGAGATGCGGCCCGTCTTGCCCTCGGCATCCGGGTTCTGCGTGAGCTCCTGATACAGGGGGTGGGCGTGGCGGCCGTTGACCTTGACCTTCTCGGACATCGGGAAGGTCACGCCCCACGTCGCCGAGCAGTACTCGGCGATCTTCTCTTCGTCGCTGAGCTCCTGCAGGAACTGGTTGCTCGGGAAGCCGATGACGGTGAACCCGCGGTCGGCGTACTTCTTGTGCAGCGCCTCGAGCGCCTCGTACTGGGGCGCGAGCCCGCAGCGCGAGGCGACGTTGACCACGAGCGCCGCCTTCCCCTCCGTGAGCGCCCCAAAGGTGGTCTCTTCGCCGCGGATGGTCGTGATCGGGATGCCGGAGAGGTCCATGGTCCGATCCTGGCACCGCTGCTTATGCCCCCGCCCCATTCCCGATAAACGCTTCCTGCACTGAGACACGTTCGCAGAGCGCGTTTCCCGGTGCAGGAAGCGTTTATCGCGGAGGGGCACGGGCGGGAGCGGGCGGCGGCGCGCGCATGGCACAGTGGTCGGATGGTCACAGCGAGCAGGGGCGACGGGATGCGACGCGCCAATCTGGCGCTCGTGCTGCGCACCGTGCACCGCGAGGGTCCGCGCTCGCGCGCCGCCCTCACCGAGGCCACGGGCTTGAACCGCTCGACGATCGCCGACCTCGTCGGCGAACTCGTGGGCGACGGCCTCGTCGTCGAGCGCGCCCCCGATCCGGTCGGCCGGGTGGGGCGCCCCTCCCCCACGGTGGCGCCGGACCCGCGCGTCGTCGCCCTCGGCGTCAACCCCGAGGTCGATGCGCTCGACATCGGCGCCTTCGCCCTCGACGGCACGCCCGTCGCGCGCGAGCGGCTGCCCCAGACGCGGCTGCTCACGCCCGAGCGCACGGCCGAACTGGTCGGCGAACGGCTCGCGGCCTGGCGCCGCGGACCCCTGCGCGGCCGCCGTACGGTGGGCATCGGGGTCGCCGTCCCCGGTCCCGTGCGCGCCGCCGACGGACTGGTGCGCACCGCTCCGCACCTGGAGTGGACGGATGCCGCGATCGGCGGCCTCGTGACCGCCGCGACGGGTCTGCCGTCCCGCGTGGGCAACGATGCCGCGCTCGGCGCGCTGGCCGAGTACCTCTTCGGCGCCGCCCGCGGAGCCCACGACGTCGTCTACCTCAACGGCGGCGCGAGCGGTATCGGTGGCGCCGTCATCGTCGGCGGAGTGCCCCTGGGTGGCGCCGGCGGCTACGCGGGCGAATTCGGACAGAACCGCCCCGGGATCGTCGATGCGGCCGACCGCCGCGCCGCCGACGGCGTGCTCGAGGACGAGGTGAGTCGCGCGCGCCTGCTCGCCGCGCTGGACCTCGAGGCGGCCGACGACGCCACTCTCGCCGAGGCCCTGCGCACGACGACCGCGCCGGCGGTGCACGCCGAGACCGCGCGCCAGCGACGCATCCTCGCGACGGCCCTCGCGAACGCCGCGAACGTCCTCAATCCCGCCGTCGTCGTCCTCGGCGGGTTCCTCGCGACCCTGGCCGCGCTCGACCTCGACGGACTGGACCGCGCCGTGCGGGCCCAGACGATGCCGGCGTGCGCCGAGGACCTGCGTCTGCGCGTCGCCGAGCTCGGCGAGAACCGCCTGCTCGTGGGCGCCGCCGAGGCGGTCTTCGAGGCCGAGCTGTTCCCCGCGCACTGAATCCCGGCATCCGCACCCCGTCGGGGTCCGCGCGGGAGAGGATGGACCCGGACCGACGGAGGACTCCATGACCCACACTCGCCCCTCCGGCACGAACTGGTCGGGAAACCACCGCTACCGTGCCGCCGAGACGCTGCTGCCCGCCGACCTCGACGAGCTCGCCGCCGCGATCCGGAGCGCCGACGCCCTGCGCGTGCAGGCGACGCGCCACACCTTCAACGACGTCGGCGACACCGACGGCGCGCTGATCTCGCTCGAGCAGCTGCCCGTCCGCATCGAGGTCTCCGGCGACCGCGTGCGCGTCGAGGGACTCGTCACCTTCGCGCAGCTCGCCCCGGTGCTCGAAGCCGAGGGACGCGCGCTGCACAACCTCGGCTCCCTCCCCCACATCTCCGTGGCCGGCGCGACCGCGACGGGAACACACGGTTCCGGGAGCGCCAACGGCAACCTCTCCAGCGCCGTGACGGCGGTGGAGACGATGGATGCCACCGGCACCGTGCAGCGCATCGACCCGACGCACCCGTGGTTCCCGGCCGCCGCCCTCGGCCTCGGGGCCCTGGGCGTCGTGACGGCGGTGGAACTGCGCACCGTCCCGACCTACACCGTGACCGCACAGGCGTACACGGGCGTCGCATGGGAGGACCTGACCGCGGATCCGCGACGATTGTTCGCGAGCGCGCACAGCGTCAGCGTCTTCACGACGTGGGGCGACCCCGCGCACGACCTCGTCTGGATCAAGGCGACGGATGCCGATGCGGAACCCGGCTACGTCCGCGACATCGGGGGCGTCGACGTCGGGGCCGACCTGCATCTCGGGCGCATCCGGACCGTGGGCAACACGACCGAGCGGGGAACACCGGGCCCGTGGCACACGCGGCTTCCGCACTTCCGCGCCGAGGCTCTCCCGAGCGACGGCGACGAGATCCAGTCCGAGTACTTCGTGCCCCTCGACGCGGCCGCCGAGGCGCTCGCGGCGGTACGGGCGGTGGCATCCACGATCGATCCCGTGCTGCTGGTGTCGGAGCTGCGCACCGTCGCGGCGGACGACCTCTGGCTCAGCCCGGCGTCCGGCCGGGACGTGCTCGCGATCCACTTCACCTGGCGGAACGACAATGCGGGAGTGGCGGCCGTGCTGCCCGCGGTCGAGGACGCGCTCGCTCCGTTCGCGGCCCGTCCCCACTGGGGCAAGGCGTTCACGATGCCGGGCGAGACCGTTCGCGCGACGCTGGCCCACGTCGACGACTTCGTCGCGGTGGCGCGGGCGGCCGACCCGCGCGGCGTCTTCCGCAACGCCTTCCTGGGTCGCACGCTCGGGCTCTGAGGCGGCCCCTCGGAGCGGAGGCGGCTCGCGATCCCCACGTGAGAATCGCGAGCCGCTCGGGCGATCGATGGGGTGAAGGATCGCGGTCGGACCGCCGTCCGGGCGGGAGGCGGTGCCGCGCGCACCGCGCCGCGGTCCAGAGTGGACGGCGCCCGTCCCCCACCCGAGAGGTGCCATGACCGCTGAGTCGCCCCGCTCGGCCGGCTGGGTCGCGATCGCCTCCGGCGCTCTCGACGTCTCCGCGTCCGATCTGTTCACCCCGGATGCCGAGATCCTCCTCCTACCCGCGCAGCCCGGCGAGCCGTTCTGCCTCACCGGCGACGGGGCGCGGACGTGGCGACGGCTCGTGACCGACGGGCCGCTGTCTCCGGCGGACGACGGAGAACGGCACATCCTCGACGACATGGCCGCCCTCGGTATCGCGTCGCCCGATCCGACGCACCCGGCCCGGATCACCCGCCTCGATCCCCCGCGGCTCTCCTCGCCGTTCCACGAACTGGCGTACGCCCTCACCGCGCGGCTCGCCGCGGAGCGCGGCATCCCGTGCGTCTTCGTGAAGGGCCCCGCCCTGCACCACCAGGGCCTCCGGGAACGCGAGCACTCGGGCGACGTCGACGTCTGGTGCCGCCCCGAGCACGGGGACGCGCTCGCCGAAGCCCTCGCGGAGTGGGGATGGCGTCGCGAGCCGGATCCGTGGCGGGGCACGTCGGTGCACCACACCGCCACCATGACCCCCGGCGACTGGGGATGCGAGATCGACGTGCACCGGCGCATCCCGGGTCTCGTCCTCGACGACGCCGACGCGTTCGAGGCGGTCGCGGGCCGATCGGACCCGGTCGTCTACGCGGGGGTGGCCGTGTCGATTCCCCGCACCGACGTGCACGCCGTCCTGGCCGCGGTGCATGCCGTGCGCCCCGAGATCGGAGCCGGTGCGCGATCGGCCGCGGCGTCGGCGACCGCTACGGCGATGCTCGCCGTCGCCCCCGGCAGCGGCGAACGGGCGTGCGAACTCGGAGCGGTGCCGGTGCTCGAACGCGAGCTGGCGGGCCTCCTGCCGGAGCAGACGATCCGGCAGTACCGCGGCGGCATCCCGCACGACTGGGCGTGGCGCGGCGCGCCGGACCCGGTTCGCGCGTACTGGAGAGCGCTGCGGGAAGAGCCCTTGGCCACCCGCGTACGTGTGCTGTGGCGGTTCGTGTGGCCGCCCGACGACATCGCTCTCGCGTCGGCTCGCCATGCCGGCGACGTCGCCGCGTCGCCCACGACCGCGCGCTGGCGACGACTGGCACGGGGCCTGCGGAGCGTGCGAGGAGCGTCGCGCTGACGAGAGACGTCGCAGCCGGTGGCGTCAGCTCCAGCGGACCCGGCGCTCGGCACGGGTCAGGGGAACGGCACCTCCCAGGTCCGCCTCTTCGCGTTCGAACCACCGCCGCGTGGCGAAGACGAACAGGGGCACGAGCGCCGAGGCCGACAACGGCCCCCAGCCCACCAGGGGGAAGGGCGTCTCGGTGGCCCCCATGGCGAGAAGTCCCACGATGAACGCGATTCCGGCCACCGACGACGAGCGCACCGGGTCCGTGGCCGCGCCCCTCAGTGCGGCCACGATGACCGCGAGCCAGGCCACGAGGACGATGGCCCCGCCGATCACGAGCGTCGTGAGGACGAGGTTGTGCGCGTGGCTCGCGGCGCTGGAGAGCACCTTGCGCAGCACGGCGTAGTTGTCGGCGTACCAGTGGGCCCCGAGGCCGAACAGCCCGTGGTCGCCGAGCGCTTCGCGGTTGTAGATCCAGATCGCCCCGCGCGACGTGAAGGCCTCGGGATCGGTCTCGGTGAAGGGAATGCGGACGACCGCGATGAGCGCGCCGACGGCGCCGATCGTGCCGACGACGACGAACCCCGTGCGCGGGAGGAGGCGTGAGAGCACGACGATCGCGAGCATCACGCCGGCGCCGACGAGCGCGGTGCGCGACGAGCTGAGGACGAGGGCCCACACGACGACGGCCAGGAGCGTCCAGCGCACGAGCGGTCGGCGGACCAGGAATATGCACGGCATCGACAGCGCCAGGAACATCCCGAACGTGTTCGAGTGGGAGAAGATCCCGGCCAGCAGCGGCGCCCCGGTGAGCGACTTGTCGAAGGTCCCCGTGCCGCCGGAGATGACCACCGCCGCGGGCGCCGCGTACATCGCGACGATCGATCCCGCAGCGACCGCGGCCCCCGCATAGCCGAGCACCGCGAGATCCGCCGGTTTCACCCGCACGCTCACCAGGAGAGCGCCGGCCGCGGCGGTCAGGAGAAGACCGAACGTCGGGGTCCGACCGTGGACGAACTCGTTGGCCGCGAGGACCAGACCGGGCGCCACGACCAGGAGCAGGCTCGGTCCGGAGACCCGCGCGAACAGGACGACGAGCAGCACCGCCGCCGCGGCGATGACCGGCACGACGATGCTGCCGGCCTCGTCGATCGCCGCCACGACGGGGTTCGTCGCGGTCGCGCCCTCCTTGTAGTGGGCGCGGTCGGTGAGGACGGTCTCGATGAGCGGCCCCAACAGCGAGTACACGGCCAACACGAGCACCATCAGCCGCCGCGCCACGGGCGAGTCCACTAACCCGGTCGGACCCGCGGACGGCGCGACGGCGGTCTCTCGTCGGCTGGCTAGCGTGCTCACGGCCGACACCGTACAACCCCAGGAGCGCGCGATGACCACGAGCACCGTCGTCGCTCCCCGGCGCCGCGGGGCCGCCCTGCTGCTCGGCGCGCAGTGGGTGCGGTACCTGTCCCAGCTCGCGGGCCTGGTCCTGCTCGCGCGCCTGGTGGGCCCGGCGGACGCCGGCATCGTCGCTCTGGCGGGAGCGCTCGCGGGACTCGCGGCGGTCCTCGGCGACTTCGGACTCAGCATGGCGGCCCTGCGCGCCCCGACCCTGACGGCGGCGCAGCGCACGTCCCTGTTCTGGGCGAACACGGTGATCGGGCTCATCGCCACGGGCCTGGTCGTCGCCGTCGCCCCGGCCTTCGCCGCGTTCTACGACGACCCGCGGCTGATCCCCGTGCTCGCCGTCCTGGCACCCGCCTTCGTCCTGCGCTCGGCCAGCGCGCAGTTCCGCGTCGAACTGAACCGGTCGGGGCGCCTGGGGCGCCTGGCGGCGGCCGAGCTCGCCGGCGACCTCATCGGGCTGGCGGCGGCGATCGTGCTCGCTCTGCTGGGCGGCGGTGCTCTCGCCCTGGCCTCGCAGGGCGGCGTGGCGGCTCTGGTCACGCTCGGGGCGACGGTGATCCTCACCCCGTGGCATCCGGGTCTGCCTCGCCGCGGGTCCGACATGCGGGGATTGCTCACGTTCGGAGGCCACACGTTCCTCGTCCACGCGCTGAACTACGTCTCGACCAACATCGGCACGCTTGCCGTCGGGAGGGTGGCGAACGATCGGGCCGTCGGTCTCTTCAGCCGGGCGACCCAGCTGGTGAATCTCCCGATCGATCAGCTCGTGACGCCGCTCACGCGCGTGGTCGTCCCGACCCTCGCGGATGCCTCAGACCCGACACCCCTCGAGGACCGCCTGGCGAAGTACCAGACGGCGCTGAGCTATCCCGTGCTGGCCTACGTGAGCCTGTTCGCGGTCACGGCGGAGCCGGCGATCCGCGTCGTGCTCGGAGCCCCGTGGGCAGGGGCGGCGGCGTACGTCCCGATCTTCGCCATCGGGGCGGTGTTCCAGACGCTCGGCTACCCGCAGTACTGGGCGTTCGTGGCGACCGGCCGATCGGGCCTCCTGCTGTGGTGCGAAGCCACGGGCCGGATCCTCATGATCGCCCTCGTCGTGGCGCTGTCCGCCCTGGGCCCGGCCGGAGTGGCGGTCGCGATGTCGATCGGGCAGTTCGCCCTGTGGGCAGCGGCGTTCCTCGTGCTGCCGCGGACCGGGGTGTCCTCGGTGCGGCTGCTGCGCGCCTCGCTGCGTCCCGTGGGGGTATTCACGGTCGGCGCGATCGTGGCATCCGTCGTCGACGTGTCGTTCTTCACCCCGCTCGATCCCGGGCTGCGGCTGCTCGCGGCCGGTGGAGCGTGGGCGATCGTCGTGGGCACGCTGCTTCCGCTCGTGGCACGCCGCGACCTCCGATCCCTGTGGGGCGCCCTCCGCCGGCGGTGACGGCGACACCCGACCCGCCGACCCGACGAGAGGGCCCCATGCTGCGCACCCACCGAGACACGGGCGAGCGCTGATGGCGCGCTGCCTCGTGATCGGCGCCAACGGCTTCCTCGGGTCGCGGCTGACCGACGCACTGTCCGCCGCCGGGCACGACGTCACCGGCTTCGACCGCTTCCGCGACGGCATCCACTCGTACACGTCTCCGGACGTCGTCCCCGTCGCGGGCGACTTCCTCGACCCCGACGACGTCGCGGCGGCGGTGTCGGGCCACGAGTACGTGTTCCATTTCCTCTCGACCACGACACCGGCCAGCGCCGACCGCGAACCCACCGTCGATCTGCGCACCAACGTCAGCGCGAGCGTCGAACTGCTGTCGCTGTGCGCGGCGGCGGGTGTGCGACGGGTGTTCTTCGCGTCGAGCGGCGGAGCGATCTACGGCCCGCAGGCGCGACGCACGTTCGACGAGGACGCCCCGCTGCGGCCGGTATCGCCCTACGGCATCGGCAAACTGACCATCGAGCGGTACCTCGACTACTACGCCACCACCGCAGGCTTGGAGTCCGTCGCCCTGCGCATCTCGAACCCGTACGGACCCCGCGCACGACCGGCGACGGGGCAAGGGATCATCCCGATCACGCTGGAGCGCATCCGGCGCGGGGAGCCGGCGGTCCAGGTCGGCGACGGCTCGATGATCCGCGACTACATCCACGTCGACGACCTCGTCGGCCGGATCCTGCGCATGCTCGACCACGCGCCACGCCACCGCGCGTACAACCTCGGCAGCGGACTCGGGCACTCCGTCGCCGATGTCTTCGCCGCGATCCGCACGGTGGTCGGGCACGACTTCGCGATCACCCGCGCACCGCAGCCGGCCACCTTCGTCGATCACGTCGTGCTCGAGGTCGGCCGCTTCCGCGCCGAGTACGGCACCGACCGCGACCGGACCCTCGCCGAGGGCATCGCCGACACCTGGACGAGGATGACCACGCCATGACGAGAGTGCTGCACGTGACCGAAGCGATGGGCAGCGGCGTGCTGAGCCTGGTCGACAGCATCAGCCGCCGCCAGGCCGAGCAGGGCGCCGACGTGGAGGTGCTGTTCGCCCCGCGCCCCGAGACCCCGACCGACGAGGCGCTGCGCGCACGTTTCGACGCCCGCGTCGCGCTGCGGCGCGTGTCGACCGGGAGCCGGATCGGCGATCTGCGGGCTCTGTCCCGTGCCGTGGCCCGCGCGGCCGACGGCGTCGACGCGGTGCACGCGCACTCGAGCATCGGAGGGGCCGTCGCCCGCCTCGCGGTGCGTCGCCGGCTCCCGGCCGAGCGTGTCTTCTTCTCGCCGCACGGGTTCGCCTTCCTGCGGCTCGACCTGCCCGGGCCCCTCCGGTACACCGCCCGCATCGTGGAGCGGACCCTTGCCCGCCGCTCGACGCTCGTGCTCACCTCGCCGTCCGAGTTCGCGCTGGCGACCGCAGAACTCCGACCCGCGCGGGCGCACCTGCTCCAGACCGGGATCCCCTCCGAGACCGTCTCGCGTACCGCACGCGTCGCCGACCCGGGGCGACGGCCGGTCGTCGGGATGGTCGGGCGGGTCGTCCACCAGAAGGCGCCGTGGCGGTTCGCCGCCGCCGCGCGCGCACTCGGCGAACGGGCCGACTTCGTGTGGATCGGCGGGGGCTCCGCCGACGATGAGCGGCGCTGGTTCGGCGACGCCCCCGTGCGGGTGACCGGGTGGGTCTCGCCCGGCGAGCTGGCCGAGCTGATCGACGACATGGACGTCCTGCTGTTCCCCTCCCTCTGGGAGGGGATGTCGCTCTCGCTCATCCAGGCGCAGGCGCAAGGGATCCCCGCCGTCGTCTCGAACGTCGTCGGCAATCGCGACAGCGTCCTGGATGGCGTCACGGGCTACGTCTGCTCCGACGACGACGCCCTCATCGCCGCCACCGGACGACTGCTCGACGATCCGCGGCTCCGGGAGCGGATGTCGGCCGCCGCACTGGAGTGGGCCCGACGCGCGCTGACCGACGACGCCCTCGGGCGCGACTCGCTCGCGCTCTACCGGAGAGCGGCAGCGGACGGGACCGCGGCGGAGACGGAGCGGAGTCGGGTCGGATGATCGTCGTCAACGCCCGGTTCCTGACGCAGAGCACCACCGGCATCCAGCGCTTCGCGACCGAGATCGCGCGCGAACTCCTCCGCCTCCGCGCGGACGTCGTGCTCGCCGTCCCGCGTGGGCCGATCGACCCGCGCGGTCTCGATGAGACGCGCATCGTGCGCGTCGGACGTCTCGCGGGACACGCCTGGGAGCAGATCGACCTGCCCCTGTTCGCCCGGCGCCGAGGCGCGGTGGTGCTGGGTCTCGCGAGCACCGGCCCCGTCTGGTACCGCCCCCAGGTGTCCACCCATCACGACGTCACGTGGCTCCGGCATCCCGACAGCTTCGGTCGGCGCTTCCGTGCGGTGTACGGACTGATCGTCCCGCGGCTCATCGACCACAGCGAGCGGCTGCTCACCGTCAGCGCATTCTCGAGGGGCGAGATCGCGGCGCACTTCGGCATCTCCCCCGAGAGGCTCACGATCGTCCCCAACGCGGCCGATGCCCGGTTCCGACCGGCGGACGACGACGCCCCGCGCGCGACGGAACGGTACCTGCTGGCGGTGTCGTCGCCCAACGCCCACAAGAACTTCGCGCGGATGATCGACGGCTTCCGCCGGTTCTCCCGTGCGCACCCCGACGTCGAACTACGGGTCGTGGGCAGTCAGACACGCAGCTTCGCCCGTCAGGAGTACGACGCGTCCGACGCGCGCGTCCGGTTCCTCGGCCGGGTCGACGACGCCGCGTTGGCCGAGCTGTACCGCGGAGCTCTCGCCTTCGTCTTCCCCTCGCTGTACGAGGGTTTCGGCATCCCTCCCCTCGAGGCTCAGCAGTGCGGGTGCCCGGTGATCGCCGCGCGCGCGGCATCCCTGCCCGAAGTGCTCAGCGACTCTGCCCTCTTCGTCGACCCGTACGACGTCGACGACCTCGCCGCGGCGATGGCGCGGATCGTCGACGACGACGGGCTGCGGGCACGACTGTCGGACGAAGGGCTCCGCAATGCGGGGCGTTTCTCGTGGCGCACGTCGGCCGAACGCGTCTCGCGCGTCCTCGACGACGTCGTGGCCGGGAGGGCGCCCCGTTCCCGCGAACCGCACCGCGTCGGGCTCTGACGCGTCATCGCGCACGCGTCAAGGGCGCGCATCGGGAGCCCGCCTCTGCCTAACGTCGCTGCATGACCACCGATCGCGACCAGTTCACTTTCGACAACCCCGTCACGCGCTACGCCCGCGTCGAGCCTCCGGTCCAGCACCAGCCCGAACCGGGTCTCCAGGCCGACATGACGCCCGTCCCCGATCTCGGCGAGAAGACGTATCGCGGGCTCGGGCGTCTCACCGGCCGGAAGGCGCTCATCACCGGCGGGGACTCGGGCATCGGCGGCGCCGTCGCGATCGCGTTCGCGCGCGAGGGCGCCGACGTGGCGATCGTGCACCTCCCCGACGAGCAGCGCGACGCCGACCACGTGCTCGCGCAGATCCGGGATGCCGGCCGCACCGGCGTCTCGATCGCGACCGACATCACCGACCCCGGCGCGTGCCGTGCCCTCGTCGCCGACGCCGCGGAGGCGCTCGGCGGGCTCGACATCCTGGTGAACAACGCCGGCAAGCAGGTGATGGTCGAGAAGGTCGACGACCTGTCCGATGAGCAGTTCGAGCTGACCTTCCGCACGAACGTGTTCGCGCCGTTCTGGATCACCAAAGCGGCCCTCGCTCACTTGCCCGAGGGCGGCTCGATCATCAACACCGCGTCGCTCGAGGCGTACGTCCCCGCCCCGGACCGGCTCGACTACGCGGCCACCAAAGCCGCGATCAACAACCTGTCCAAGGGGCTGGCGCAGCAGCTGGCGTCCCGTGGCATCCGAGTCAACGTCGTGGCTCCCGGGCCGACGTGGTCGGCGCTGCAGGTGAGCCAGGGCGTCTCCGACGACCAGATGGAGCACTTCGACGACGAGAGCACCTACCAGCGCGCCGGGCAGCCCGCCGAGATCGCGCCCGCGTTCGTGTTCCTCGCCTCGGCGGAATCCAGCTACGTCTCGGGCGAGACCCTCAACGTCAACGGCGGCATGGTCACGCCGTAGCCCCGGGTTGTGGCATCCGCCCGCCCCCGCACAACTCCGGCGGATGCCACACCCCGACGCCC
>NZ_VBUM01000066.1 GCF_005774735.1 Microbacterium sp. 5K110
GGGTGGGGGCGGGCGTCGGCGAGGACGGCGGCGGAGGGGTGACGAGCTGCTCGGTCTGCGCGGGCGTGGCGAACCGTTCGATCCAGGAGTACCGCGTCGGCAGATGCGCGACGGTAGCGGGGTCCTGGTCGGTGCGCTCGATGCGCCAGACGGCGGTGTAGACGCCGGGGCCGGGGAGCGGCTCCGTGGTCGCCGTGGTGTAGGTGCCCGGCCCGATGGCGGGATCGGTCGTCAGCTCGAGATGGGCTACCGGGGTCAGCCCCGCGGGGATCTCGGCCGCCTCGGCCGGGAACGCACCCGTGCGGTAGATGTCGGCGCGGGCCCGCAACGAGACGAGCGATCCGTCGGCGTGCCGTGGCCACAGGCCCTCGCCCGGTGAGAACGTCACCTCGTCGACGAAGCGTCCGTCATCGAGGTGAGCGAGCGTGCGGATGCGGGGAGAGAACTGCACCGGCCGGGGTGTGGCATCCTCGGCCGTCAGGTCGAAGCGTTGCGGCTCGGCCGGTCCGGCCGACTCCTGCTGCCCCGGCGTCGAGAACAGGCGTACGGCGGCCGCGCGCACCGTGAAGGCGCCGCGGGCCCGCACGGTGTAGGGGCGCGCGTCGGTACCGGCGGGGGGAGACGCGAGGATGGGATACGCCGTGCCCGCGACCACCCCGGAGCGGTCGGCGGCGCCCGTGTCGGCGAACACGGCGCCCTCGAGGTGCAGACCTCCGGTGGCGTCGGGGTCGACGTCTGCCGTGACGGTGCCGCGAGTGGGGTCGTCGGTGTCGGTCGTGAGCGTCAGCGTCCCGCCCACGCGGGGAACACGGATCGTCGCAGCCTCGGCAAGGTACTGCTCGGCGCGGTCCTGGATCGCCGCACTGTTCTCAGGACTCGCGCGGCGCATGATGTGGTCGATCGCCGCGCGCAGGGAGTCGCCCTCGTACCCCCACGAGTGCAGCGTCGTGTCGCGGTCCACGATCGACTTCACCGCCCAGCCGACGCTCGCGGCCTGCACCGGATCATCGGTCTGCCCGTACGTCGTCACGAGGTGGTTGATCGACACGAGCTGCTGGGGCGACAGCCCGGTGGACTCGGTCTGGACGCCGCGGTCGGTCGTCGGTCCCGTCGCCACCGGCAGCCCGGGGTGGATGCAGTAGGTGTGCACGTCGCCGACGCGCATCGAGCCGTGCCAGCCGGTGGACGACAGCGGCGCCCACGTGCCGAAACCGGTGCCCCGGTCTGCGGCGTGGGCCGGGGCGGTCAGGAGCGCCGGAGCGGCGAGGGCGGCGGCGGCGGCGATGATCAGCGTGAGCGCGGTCGAGGTCGCACGGCGGCGCCGGCGCGGAGGAGGATGGTGCATCGGGTGTCCCTTCGTTCGAGGAGACTCGATCCTCCGACGTCAGGCCCGCCCCACGACGACCGAAAGGGCCGATCCGTGGACGGATCGACCCTTTGGTGCGCGGGGGAGAAGCGGTCAGCGCGGCAGCAGCGTCAGCAGCGTGGCCTCGGGCCGGCACGCGAACCGCACGGGCGCGTAGATGGAATGCCCGAGCCCGGCGCTGACATTCAGCGGAACGGTGCGGCCGTCGTGGGTCCACTCGCTCAGTCCGCGTGCCTGGTCGAGCGGCAGATCGCAGTTCGACACGAGGGCCTTGCGGCTGAACGGCACGCGGACCTGGCCGCCGTGCGTGTGACCGGCCAGCAGCACGTCGGCACCCAGCTCGACGAAGCGGTCGAGCGTCCGGCGGTACGGCGCGTGCATCACGCCGAGCGTCACGTCGGCGGCATCCAAGGTCGAGAGCACCGGAGGGATGAGGTCGGGCTTGTCCCAGTTGCGGTGCGCGTCGTTGACGCCGAACGCCGTGAGGCGCACGCCCTTCACCTCGAGGGACACCGCGGTGTCGTCGAGGATGCTCCAGCCGAGGTCGTCGGTGAAGAACCGGTCGAGCGCGTCGACGTCGAGGTGCTTGTGCGCCGGGAGGGTGCCCGACGGTCCGAGGAAGTACCGCAGCGGGTTGCGCGGCGACGGCTCCTGGTAGTCGTTGGAGCCGTGTACGACGAGCCCCGGAACACCCCGGAGCGGAGCGAAGGCGGTGCGGATGCCGGTGAGCCCGTCGCGGTGACCGAGGTTGTCGCCCGTGTTCACCACGAGATCGGGGGAGAGCTCGACGAGGCGCGCCATCCACTCCTGCTTCCGGTGCTGCCACGGCGCCATGTGGGCGTCGGAGACGTGGAGCACGCGCACGGCGTCCGCACCCTTGGGGAGGACGCGGAGCGCGTGGTACCGCACGGTGAACAGGTAGCGCTCGACGCCCATGCCCCACACGGCGGCCCCGACAGCGGCCGCCCCCGCGACCCCGAGGGGTGCGAGGGCGGCCTTCACGAGCGGACCCGTCACGGGCATTCCTTCGCGACGATCTCCAGCGCGATGCCGGTGTTCTTGTTGGCGGAGCTGTTGGCCGCGGGGTTCGTCCCCGTCACCTGGCCTTCGGCGGGCGCCGAGCCCTCCTTCTTGCAGGAGCCGATCGAGACGTTCCCGTAGCCGGCCGATTGCAACGCCGCCCTCGCGGCGGGGACGCTCTGCCCGGCGACGTCGGGCACGGTCCCGCCTTGGCCGTTGCCCGGCCGGATCGTGATGGTCGAGCCTGCCGGGGCCGAACCGCTCGGGTTCTGCTCCGCGACGCGGTCGCCGCCGAACTCGGCGTCCACGGGGTCGCCGACCGTCACCTGGAAGCCGGCTCCCTGAAGGGTGGAGCGTGCATCGTCGAGGCTGCGGCCTACGACGTTCGGCACGTCCTTCTGCACGGTGCGGAGAAGATTCGAAGCGGGATCGGGGAACCGGTCTCCGCCGTAGAACTCGTTCGCGGCACCCTGGATGTCGCGGGCCAGCACGTAGCGCATGTCGCTCAGCTGGAGGCCGTTGGAGTAACGGCCGAAGAGGTCCACGGTGCCGTTCCAGTTGCCCACCCACACGGCCGTGGTGGTGTTGGTCGAGGACTCGATCATCCAGGTCTCGTGACCCTCGTGAGTACCGGTCTTGCCCATCACGGGAGTGCCGTCGAACGGGTTCGCGGACTGACCGGTGCCGCCGCCGGTCATGACGCCCTGGAGCGCGTACGCGGCGGTCGCCGCGACCTCGGGGGTCAGAACCGTCTCGCACTTCCGGTCCGGGATCGGGCGCTCGGCGCCGTCGGCATCCGTCACCTTGTCGATGACCTTCGGCTGGCAGTGGCTGCCGCCGTTGGCGACCGAGGCGAAGGCTCCGGCCATCGCGATCGGAGAGACGTTGTCGCTGCCGATGACCTCGTTGGCGTTGGCCATCAGGATCTCTTTGCCGTCACCGCTGGTGACGCCGAGCTTCTTGACCACCTTGGCGATGTCGCACAGGTCGAGCTGGGCGGCCATGGCGAGGTAGCCCGTGTTGAGCGAGTCGCGGGTGAACCGCATCGGCGTCCCGTAGTAGCCCTGGTTGTTGGCGAAGTTGTTGATGCGGACGTTGCCCTGATTGATCCAGTCGCCCTGGCACGAGTTCTTCATGTTGGGCACCGGCTGCAGACGGCCGTTGAGCTGCTCGTTGAGCGAATGCCCCTTCTCGAGCCAATCGACCAGCGTGAACAGCTTGAAGGTCGATCCGGCGTTGAACCCGATCGATCCGCCGTTGGTGGAGTCTCCGGCAAAGATGATCGAGTTGTACGACGGGTCGGACTGCTCGGGATCCTGCGTGAACTTGGTGTTCTGCGCGATGGCGAGGATGCGGCCGGTCTTGGCCTCCATGTTCACCGCCGTGGCGCCGAACTTCATGCCGTCGAGGCTCTGCGGCGTGTTCTCGTTGATCGTGTTCTGCGCGGCATCCTGCATGCGCCAATCCAGCGTCGTCTGGATGGTCAGGCCGTCCTGGCGGAGGGCGCGCACGCGGTCGTCGACCTCTGCTCCGAAGGCGGGGTCGTTGAGGATCGTCGAGACGACGTACTGGCAGAAGTACGGGGCGCGCGAGGTGCCGCAGCCCTGCTCGGTCGAGGTCAGGTTCGGCGTGATCGGCTCGACCGCGAACTGCACGTACTGCTCATGGGTGATCTTGCCGTCGGCTTCCATGCGGCTGAGCACGTAGAGCTGACGGCCCTTGGTCTCGCTGTATCCGTCGGCGGCGGCGACGAGCTGCTCCTGCGTGATCTCGCCGTTGTCGCGGAGCGTGTACAGCGCCTGGATCGTGCTCTGGTCGACGTCGTCGATGGATCCGTCGGGCTGCTTGTTGTAGGCCGTGCCGTCGTTGTCGAAGATCGACCCGTCGGGGCGGTCGATGCGGAAGCGGTTCGGGTTCTGCACCATTCCGGCGAGGATCGCGGCCTGACCGACGTTGAGGTCGGCGGCCGAGACGTTGAAGTACCGCTTGGCCGCGGCGTCGATGCCGTAGGTCACCCCGCCGAAGTTGGCGATGTTGAGATAGCCGAGGAGGATCTGGTCCTTCGTGTACTGCTTCTCGAGCTGGACCGCGTACCGCATCTCCTGCAGCTTGCGCTGGTAGCCCTCGACGCCGTCGGCCTGGATGGCCTCGAGCGCGCAGGCCTGCAACGCCTCGTCGCGTGTCTGCGCCGGAATCGCCGGAGTCGTGTCGGTGGCCTCGACGGCCTCGGTCGCGCGCGCGTCGCGCTCGCAGCGCTGGACGAGCACGTTCTTCACGTACTGCTGGCTGATCGAGGATCCGCCCTGGGTCTCGCCGCCCGCGGCGTTGCTGAGCAATGCGCGAGTGGTTCCGATGAGGTCGACGCCGCCGTGCTGGTAGTAGCGCGGGTCTTCCGACGACAGGATCGCGTCGTACATGACGGGGTTGACCTGGTCGAACGTCACCGGCGAACGGTTCTGGTCGTAGAACGTCGCGAGCACCTCGTCGCCGGCCTTGAGCGTCGTCGGCAGCATCAACTGGTCGGGCTGCAGGTAGCTCGGCATGTTGTCGAAGATCGTGATCGCGCTGGACGCTGCCAGACCCGAAACGGCGATCGCCGGGGTCACCGCTGCGGTCACGAGGACGCCGGCGGCCGCGCTCAGGCCGACGAGGCCGACGATGCCCCCGAGGGCTCCGCTGGCCGTACGTTTGTTCTCAGGCATAGGCTTGATGCTAAGCGACGTTGCTGGGCGATGCCTCGAAAGGCGTGCGCTCGCGCGCGTACGCGTCCACCCTCTCGCTCGACCGCCGAGCCGACCCGCCGGGAGCCCCGATGACCACGTGGGAATACCTCACCACGCCGCTGCTGATCCACAACACCGCCGCGATCCTCAACAACTGGGGCAAGCAGGGGTGGGAGCTCGTCCAGGTCGTCACCGGCCCCGAGGGCGGCCTCGTGGCGTACTTCAAGCGTCCCGTCGGCGGGGGCGAGGCCAACGCGGGCCTCGGTGCCGCCGCGACGGCCGCGCGCCAGTTCGAGGGCCAGCAGTGAGCGTCTCGGAGCGCCTGGCCGCGCTCGGCGTCGAGGTCCCGGGCGTCGTTCCGCCCGTGGCGTCCTACATCCCCGCGAAGCGTCACGGCGACCTCGTCTACACCTCGGGTCAGCTCCCGATGGTGAAGGGCGCGCTCCCCGCGACCGGAAAGGTGGGCGAGGCCGAGGGCCTGGTGTCCCCGGCGGATGCCAAAGACCTGGCGCGTCAGTGCGCGCTCAATGCCCTCGCGGCCGCCGCCGCCCTCGTGGGCGGTGTCGACGCGATCACCGGCGTTCTGAAGATCACCGGGTTCGTGGCATCCGTTCCCGAGTTCACCGGACAGCCCGGTGTGATCAACGGGGCGAGCGAGTTCCTCGGCGAGGTCTTCGGTGAGGCCGGCGCGCACGCGCGCTCCGCCGTCGGCGTGCCCGTGCTGCCGCTCGACAGCCCCGTCGAGGTCGAGGTCGTCTTCACCGTCTCCTGATCACCGCGTCGCGACGGATCACCGCGTCGCGACGCTGCCGAACAGGCGCGCGATCGGCGCGAGCACGAGCGGTCGTGCCGCGATCCACCCCGCCGCGATCACCGCGAGGGATGCCGCGAAGAGCACGAACCCGAGCCACCCGTCGCCGTCCTGGGCGGCGTACATGTGGGTGAGGTTCCGTCGCGCGCCCGTGGCGAGCACGAGTCCGACGTGGACGACGGTGAACGCGACGAAGAACAGCATGACGGGGTAGTGGACCGCGCGCGCCCATTCCACCGGGTACGCGCGGTTCAGACGGGCGGCGTCGCGCGGCCAGACGCCCGACATCCGGACGCCGGACACGATCGCCAGCGGCGCCGCGACGAAGGTGATCGCGAAATACGCGAGTTGCTGCAGCGCGTTGTAGTTGAGCCACCCGTTCTCGGTCGGCCAGTCGAGCGACACGTACTGCAGGGCGGCGCTCACCGCGTTCGGGAACACCTCCCACGAGGTCGGGACGATCCGCATCCACTGCCCCGTGAGGAACAGCAGCACCACGAAGATCGCACCGTTGGCGATCCAGAGCACGTCAAGCGCCTGGTGGAACCACAGGGTGAGGCTGATCTTGCGCTTCGGATCGCGGCGCGGCGACCAGAAGGCCGAGGGGCGTTTCTGGTGCCGCACCTGCAGCCCGGAGCGCACGATCAGCACGAGGAAGAACGCGTTGAGGAAGTGCTGCCACCCGAGCCACGCCGGCAGGCCGATCGGCGCGGTCTCGGGGAGCGGATACTCGCCCGGGTAGGCGGTGAGGAACTTCGCGACCGCCGGAGTGCTCACGAGCCAGGGCGTGAACAGCACCGTCATGCCGGCGGCGACAGCGACGGCAGCTCCGCCGACGAGCGCGACGGCGGCGCGCCGGCTCGAGGCGGCGACCTCCGGCTCTGGCCTGCGCTCGCGTCCGATCCGTTCGGCGCGCAAGGCGCTCCACCGTGCTGATGCCGCGGTCGGGACGACCGACGTGTGCACGCGCAGGGGTGGGCGCGGCCCGATGGCCGCCGGGAGCTCCACATCGAGCAGACCGGATGCCGCGGGATCGCCGCCGCGGGCGCCGGATGCCGCGGGCTCGCGATCCGTCGGCCGGATCGTGGCGGGAGGCCAGGGCTCGCCGCCGGGGGTGCGGGGGAGGCCGCGCCGGAGAGCGAGTCCGGTGGTGTCGGCGGCGCTCCCCGCCGCCGGCACCGCCACCTCGGGGACGGTCGCTTCCGGAGGATCGACCCGCGGAGCGGGGGCCGCGGCCGGCTCGGGCGCTGGCGCGGGGGCGGCAGCCGTCGGCGCACCGTTCTCGACCGCGGGCCAGGGCTCGCCGCCGGGCACGCGTGGCAGGCCGCGGCGCACGGTGACGGTCACGATCTCTTCGCCTCGAGCGCGGCGATGGCCTGCGGGACCACCGTGAACACGTCGCCCACGATGCCGAGGTCGGCGAGGGCGAAGATCGGCGCTTCGGGGTCCTTGTTGACGGCGATGATCGTCTGCGCGGTCTGCATGCCCGCTCGGTGCTGGATCGCGCCGCTGATGCCGAGGGCGACATAGAGCTTCGGCGACACCGACACCCCGGTCTGCCCGACCTGGGCCGCGGCGGGAACGTACCCGGCATCCACCGCCGCACGGGAGGCGCCGACGGCGGCCCCGAGGGCGTCGGCGAGGTGCTCGACGAGGGCGAAGCCCTCCACCGAACCCAGGCCGCGCCCGCCCGACACGACGGCGGCAGCGCCGCGCAACTCGGGGCGGGTCGAGGATGCGACGAGAGGCTCGATGTGGTCGACCGTCGCGGCGGGGACGCCCGACGGCAGAACCTCGAGGGTCTCGACGGCCGCGCCGTCCACCGCGGTGGCGCGGGCGTCGATCGCGCCCGGACGCACCGTGACGACGAGCGGTCCGAACGTGGAGGCCGAGGTCACGTCGTACCCGCCGCCATACGCCGAGTGCCGCGCGAGCACGCCCCGCTCGTCGCGCTCCACGCCGACGGCATCCACGGCCACCGGGAGACGGCGTCGTGCGGCGAAGCGTCCGGCGGCGTCGCGCCCGTCGACCGAATGCGAGAGGAGCACGGCCGCGGGGGACACCCGTGCGAACGCGGCATCGAGGGCGTCGACGACCGGCACGGTCAGCTGGGTGCGGTCCGCGCGGGCGAGGAGCACGCGCTCGGCTCCCGCGGCGATCGCCTCGCCGGACGCGACACCGTCGTCGTCCCCGACGACCAGTGCGACGGCGGTGCCGATCGCGCGGGCGGCGCCGAGGAGACCGGCGGCCGATGTCGTCAGGCTTCCCGACGGGGTCGTCTCGAGCAGAACCAGGATGTTCTCGGTCACGATCGCCCCCTCACGCCAGTCGGTTCTCGAGCAGGAACACCGCGAGTCTCTCGCCGGCGTCGCCCTCGTCGACGATCGTGGTCCCGGCCGCACGGGCAGGGCGTGCCGCGACCGCCGTCATGATCGACCACGGAGTCCGGGCGGGGTCGGCATCCGTCCCCAGGTCGGCGAGCGAGAGCGTCTCGAACGGCTTCTTCTTGGCCGCGAGGATGCCCTTGAACGTGGGGAAGCGGCCGTCGGGGAGCGCCTCGGTGATCGAGATGACGGCGGGGAGGGGCGCCGACACCCGCGCGGTCGCCGTTTCGGTCGTGCGCGTCCCCGACACGGCGGCATCCTCGATCTCGACCGTCGACAGGGACGTCGCGTGCGCGACCCGCAGGTGCTCCGCGAGCATCGCGGGGAGGACTCCGCTCGCGCCGTCGGTCGACAGGTTGCCCGTGATGACGAGGTCAAACCCCGTGCGAGCGAGGGTCGCGGCCAGAACCTCCGCGGTGAGCGACAGGTCAGCGCCGTGCAGCCCCTCGTCGACGACGTGCACCGCGGAGTGCGCCCCCATCGCAAGAGCCTTGCGCAGCGTCGGGAGAGCGGACTCCGGTGCCATCGAGACCGCGACGACCTCGGCATCCGGGTGCGTGTCGGCGAAGGTCAGCGCGACCTCGAGGGCGCGCTCATCGATCTCGTCGAGCACGTGCTCGCTCGCGTCACGCCGTGCCAACCCCGTCTCGAGGTCGAGCGTGCGCTCGCCCCACGTGTCGGGCACGTCTTTCACCAGGACCACGATCTTCATCGATCTCTCCTCGTCCGATCCCGCCGCGTCGCGGGATCTGCGTCACGGCCCCGGGTGCGGGGCCTTCTCGCTCGCCCCCGGTCGGGGCGGCGAGGTCACTGCGCCTCTTCGTCGCGGACGGCTGCCTCCCGCTCCGATTCCGTCGCCACGTAGCCGTCGATGTGCCGCTCGTCGACGCCGGTGTACGCCGACAGCGGCCGGATGAGGGCATTGGATGCCGCTTGCTCCATGACGTGCGCCGTCCACCCGGTCACCCGCGCGGCGACGAACAGCGGCGTGAAGGTGAGGGTGTCGAACCCGATCAGGTGATAAGCCGGTCCCGAGGGGTAGTCGAGGTTGGGGTAGATGCCCTTGCGCCCGACGAACTCGCTCTCGAGCGCGTCGTACAGCTCAGCCAGGTCTCGGGCGTCGTAGTGGTCGACGAGCGTGTCGAGCGCGGCCTTCATGGTCGGGACGCGCGAGTCGCCCTTCTTGTACACGCGGTGCCCGAAGCCCATGATCTTGCGCTTCGCCGCGAGCGCGTCGTCCAGCCAGGGCCCGACGTTCTCGGCCGTGCCGATCTCGTCGAAGACGTGCATCACGGCCTCGTTGGCGCCGCCGTGGAGGGCGCCCTTCAACGCACCGATGGCGCCCACGACGGCCGAGTACAGGTCGGCGGTGGTCGAGGTGATGACGCGCGCCGTGAAGGTCGACGCGTTGAACGAGTGCTCGGCGTACAGGATCATCGACACCGTGAACGCCCGGGCGACCACCTCGTCCGGCTCTTCGCCGAACGTCATCCACAAGAAGTTGTGCGAGTAGTCCAGATCGGCGCGGGGCTCCACGAGCTCGTGCCCGCGGCGGCGGCGCTGATCGTAGGCGACCATCGCGGGAATCTTGGCGAACAGCAGTTTCGCTTTGGCGAGGTCGGATGCCGCGGAGTTGTCGGCCACCTCGGCCGCCGGTGCCGACGCGCCGAGCACCGAGACGGCGGTGCGGACGACATCCATCGGGTGGGAGTCGAGCGGCAGCAGGTCGATCGCGGTCCGCACGGCCGGGTCGAGGGCGCGGTGCGCGCGCTCGAACTCCGCGAAGGCGCGGGATTCGTCGGCCGTGGGCAGATCGCCGTTCCACAGCAGCAGGGCGACGTCTTCGAACGACTGCGTCGCGGCGAGCTCCTGCACGGGGTAGCCGCGGTACAGCAGGCTGTTGGTCTCGGGGTTGACTTTGCTGACGGCGGTGGAGTCCACCGTCACCCCGGCCAGACCCTTCTTGATCTCGACGTCGGTCATGCTCACTCCTTCGTGACGGTGAAATCGAACACGTTCGCGTCGAACCGCGAATACTGCTCGTAATCGATGAGGTCGTACAGGTCGGCGCGGTGCTGCATCTCGCCGAGTTTCTCGCGCAAGTGTCCTTCGGATGCCAGCGCGTCGAGGCCGCGTCCGGCGGCCCCCATCGCGAGGCGCAGCAGGGACACCGGCCAGATGACCATGTTCACCCCGACGTCGCGCAGCTGGTCGGTGGAGAAGAGGTCGGACTTCCCGAACTCGGTCATGTTGGCCAGGATCGGCACGTCGATCGCGGCGCGCATCGCGGCGAACTCGCCGAGGTCGCGCATCGCCTCGGGGAACACCGCGTCCGCGCCGGCGTCGACGAGGGCCTTCGCGCGGTCGATCGCGGCATCCAGGCCCTCCACGGCACGCACGTCGGTGCGCGCGATGACGAGGAAGTCCGGGTCGCGGCGGGCGTCCACGGCCGCGCGGATGCGCTTGATCGCGGTGTCGGCATCCACGACGCTCTTGCCGTCCAGGTGTCCGCAGCGCTTCGGGTTGACCTGGTCCTCGATGTGGGTGCCCGCGAGCCCGGCGTCTTCGAGCGTCTGGATCGTGCGGGCGACGTTCATCGGTTCACCGAAGCCGGTGTCGGCGTCGATGATCGCCGGGAGCTCCGTCATCCGCGCGATCTGCTGACCGCGGCCGGCGACCTCCGTCAGCGTCGTGAGGCCGATGTCGGGCAGGCCGAGGTCGGCCGAGATCACCGCGCCCGAGATGTAGACGCCGTCGAAGCCTTTCCGCTCGATGAGCCGTGCGGAGAGGGGGTTGAAGGCCCCTGGCATCCGGACGAGCTCTCCGGATGCCAGCTTCTCGCGCAGCGCGCGACGCTTCTGCGCGGGGGTGGTCTGGGAGTACAGCATCAGCTCTCCTCCGTCCGGTGTGCACAACTCCTGAAGAACGGTGCCGCGCTGGGCCGGGCACCGCGGAAACGCGCGGGCCCAGCGTCGCCGAGCGCACGAATGTCAGGAGTTATGCACGTCGCGGGTCTGGACCGGCGCATCAGAACAGACCCTTCGGAGCCGGCGCGAGTGCCAGGACGCCCGGCTTCGCGACGATCGAGAGCTGCAGCACCTCGTCGGGGGTGAGCTCGGGCAGGCGCTGCGCGAGGTCGAGGAAGCGCTCGATCTCTTCGGGGGCGAGCACCGGCTCGGCCAGCAGCCGGAATTTGCGCACGTAGTCCTCGCGCGCGAAGGGCCGGGCGCCGAGCGGGTGGGCGTCGGCGACGGCGATCTCGTCCTCGACCACCGTGCCGTCGGTGAGAGTGATGACCACGCGGCCGCCGAAGGCCTTCTCGTTCGGATCCTCGGAGTGGTAGCGGCGCGTCCACTCGGCATCCTCGGCCGTCGTGATCTTGTGCCACAGGGCGACGGTGTCCTCACGGCCCGCACGCTCGGGGGTGTACGAGTCGACGTGGTGCCACGCGCCGTCCTGCAGGGCCACGGCGAAGATGTAGGGGATCGAGTGGTCGAGCGTCTCGCGTGAGGCGGTGGGGTCGTACTTCTGTGGGTCGCCCGATCCCGAACCGATCACGTAGTGCGTGTGGTGGCTGGTGTGCAGCACGACGGATGCCACGTTCGCGGGGTCGCGAAGCTCGGGACGCTCCGTGCCGAGGCGCCGGGCGAGGTCGATCCACGCTTGCGCCTGGTACTCGGCCGAGTGCTCCTTGGTGTAGCTGTCGAGGATGGCGCGCTTGGACTCGCCCTCGGCGGGCAGCGGCACGTCGTAGGTGGCATCCGGTCCGCCCAGCATCCAGGCGATGACCCCGTCCTCCCCTTCGTAAATGGGGGAGGGGCTGGTCTCGCCGCGCATCGCACGGTCGACGGCCTCGACCGCCATCTTCCCGGCGAAGGCGGGGGCGTGCGCCTTCCACGTCGAGATCTCGCCCTTGCGGGACTGACGCGTGGCGGTGGTGGTGTGCAGGGCCTGGCCGATCGCCTGGTAGATCGTCTCCTGGTCGAGGTCGAGCAGGGTTCCGATGCCCGCGGCGGCGGAGGGGCCGAGGTGCGCGACGTGGTCGATCTTGTGCGTGTGCAGCGAGATCGCGCGGACGAGGTCGATCTGCACCTCGTAGGCCGTCGCGAGGGCGCGGACGACCGCCGCGCCGTCGCGTCCGGTGTGCTGGGCGACCGCGACCACCGGCGGGATGTTGTCGCCCGGGTGCGAGTATTCCGCGGCGAGGAAGGTGTCGTGGTAGTCGAGCTCGCGGACCGCGACGCCGTTGGCCCAGGCGGCCCACTCGGGGCTGGAGCGGCGCTCCAGCGTGCAGCCGAAGACGGTGGATCCGACGCCGCCGATCGAGACGGCGTGGTCGAGCGCCTGCTGGCGTGCGGCGCTCACCGGCCGGCGGGTGAGCGAGGCAGCGGCGACGGCGGCGTTGTCGATGACGCGGTTGATGATCATGTCGACCACGTCGTCGTCGACGCCCACGGGGTCGACCGCGAGGCGCGCGAGAGCCCACGCCAGCTGCCCCTCGCGCGCGAGGTTCTCGTCGCTGCGGTGGACACGGAGGTGGTGGGTGATCGTCATGCGGGGACCTTTCGGGCGGGGGCGGCGTCGTCGAGGGACTCGAGGATGCTCGTCAGTGCGTTGTGCAGGTGGACGTGGGTCGCGTGAGCGGCGAGGTCGGCGTCGCCGGCGGCGATCGCCGCGGCGATGAGCCGGTGCTCCGACACCGAGGCGGCCAGCCGTTCGGGCTGATAGCGGGCGAGGCGGCGGACGCGCACGAGGTGGGTGCGGACGGTGCGGAGCGCCGAGGTGAGGTACTCGTTCGCGGCGGCCTCGTCGAGCGCGGCGTCGAAGCCGGCGATGAGGCGGTAGTAGGCATCGCGGGCCGCCTCTCCGTCGAGGCGTGCCGTGCCGAAGGCCTGGGCGAGAGCAACGAACTCGGGCGCGCGTTCCGACGCGGCAGCAAGCCGCGCCGCGGTCTCTTCGAGCGCGCGCCGCACGACGAAGAGTGCGCGGATGTCGTCGCCGTCGACGTGCGTGACGACCGTGACGCGCGGTGAGGCCTGGGCGACGAGTCCGTCGGCGATGAGGCGGGCGAGGGCGGTGCGCAGGGGAGTGCGACTTACCCCGAGGCGGGCGGACTGCTCGACCTCGCCGAGGACGGTGCCGGGGGCGAGGGCTCCGGTCTGGATCTCTTCGAGGAGCGCGGAGTAGGCGCGGTCACTGGCGCGCATGGCATCCCTCCTCCCCGTCGATCTCCTCAGTGTATACACAAGAGTGATGTTCGCGACAGAGATCGCGCAGGAGTCGTGTTTCGGTATACAACGGGTGCTCGTTCGCGGCTGGACGTGCGATCTCGCACTCTCACTTGTTTCACTTGTGTGGTACAAACTTGTTCTATGTTTCCGATACAAGTGGGGGAGTTCGCCGATGTGGGACAAAGTGCTCGAACGCTGGACGTGGGCGTTCGCTGAACCGATCGGGACCGTCGTGGTCGCGGTTGCGGCGGTGGTCGGCATCCTGCTTCTCTCTCGGCGGACACGGCACCTGGCGCGCGCTCAGGGGCGGAGCGTCGCGCCGGTTCTCCGCCTCGCGGCGGCGGCCGTCGTCGTGGCGTGGGGCGTCGACCTCGTGGTCCGGGCCATCGCCTCCGTGGGCCTCGAGGACGCATGGTGGACGTTCGCGCTCCCTGTCGCCGTCGCAGCAGGGGGCCTCGGCGTCGCCACCCTCCTGCGCGGGCGCGGTGTGCGGCGGACGGGAACTCCGACGATGGTCGGCGTCCGGCGGGCGTGGTGGACATTCCCCAGCCGCGGGCTGCTGTGGACGGGGACGGCGATCACCCTCGTCCTGATCGTGGTGACGCTCGTGTGCGGCGGCGTCTCCCTTCCCGATGAGCGGGGCCGATTCGTCCGGGTGGACTTCGGAGACGCGGGATGGGCGACGTTCTACGGCTGGACGTTCGGCATCCCGGTGCTCGTGGGGCTCGCCGCACTGGTGGCGGTGACCGTGATCCTGCTCTCCCGGATCGCCGCGCCGGCCTTCCTCGGCCCGAGCACGGTCGCGCGGGAACGCCGCGAACGACGTGTCGCGGCCGACTCCGTCCTCGCCGTCAGCGCCGGTGCGGTCGCGCTCGCGCTCGGGGGCGCGCTCTTCCTCGTGGGGGCGGTCGGTTCCAGTTCGGGCGGCGTCGGCATCCCCGGAGTGGGGGAGTTCTCCTGGACACCCGGCTATTCGGTCTTCGCCCCGTTTCTCCGGTGGGTGGGATGGGCGCTCCTGCTCGCGGGCAACGTCGTCCTGCTGTCCGTCGCCGCAGGGGCGACGGCGGTCGTGCGGCCGGAGGCGATGCCGCTGCGCGCGGGGGTGTCGACGTGATGACCCCTCCGGACGGGGGCGCCACGTCCTCCGCCATCTACGAGCGGCTGCGCGGGCTCATCGCCGGGGGCTATCTCGGACGCGGGGAGCGGCTGCCCACGGTGCGTCAGACTGCGGCGGACTTCGGCGTCGCCCCGGGAACGGCGGCCCGGGCGTTCAAGCAGCTCGAGAAGGATGGCCTCGTCGAGACACGGACGGGCGGCGGCACGCGCGTCGCGGAGGGGGCGTCGCCCTTGCCCGGCCCGGTGGTGGTGCGCCTGCGCGACCTGGTCGAACTCGCCCAGGAGTCCGACGTGACGATAGAGGAGTTGCACGGCGCGCTCGCCGCGATCTGGTCGGCGGCGGGCTGATCCGCGGTCGACAGGGGGCGCCGGCGCGCGCCGTGTCGTGATCAGGCGCGCCGCCGGCGCGCGCCGCGTTGTGATCAGGCGCGGCGTCGGCGGAGTCCGAGGATCGCGACACCCGCGGATGCCAGAAGGCCACCGACCACGAGAGCGCCGACGGGCGTCTCGGTGCCGCTTTGCGCGAGCGAGGACGCTCCGGAGACCGTCGGCGTGGACGTCGGAGTCGGCGTCGCCGTAGGCAACGGATCCGTGCCCGCCGCGGCCTCGACGGGCAGATCCACCCAGCCGATGAGACCGTCGGCCGGGGCGGGACCCGTGATCGCGAGCCGGTACTGCCCCGGGGCGAGATCGGCAGGGAGCCTGACCCACACCCGAGCGGCCTCGTCGGAGGAGACCTCACCGAGCGGGACGGCGCCGGGGTACAGCCAGGCCTGCATTTTGATGGGGGCCGCAGGAACCTGGATCGCGGCGAGTCCGCCGGGTTGAGGGACGGCGAGGAGGCTGAGGTTGTTCCGTGTGTCGTCGGTGAGTTGCCCCTCGCCCGGTGCGCGGGGCTCCCGCGGGCCGGCTTCCGTCGTGAAGGACAGGAAGGTCGGGTCGCTCGTGCCCACCGCGTTCGTCACGGTCACGACAAGCTGGTAGGTGGTCGCCGGGGTGAGCTCGGAGAACCGATAGCTCGACTTGCCGCCAGCGCCGCTGGCGACTATCGAGCCCGTCTGGGTCCACGTCTCGTCGCCCCCGGTGAGGGTGAAGTCGTAGTCGATCTCTCCGGTCATCGTGCCGCTGGGGAGATTCTCCGGGAGCACCGCACCGCCGCTCACCTGGACGATCGCGAACGTGTCCGTGTACGTGAAGAGGCTCACACTCGCGGGGATGGGCGCGGTCGGCACGACGGCCGACGCGGTTTCTCCGGTGGTGGATGAGCCGGAGGCGGCGATCGTCGTCGCGGTCACGCTGTAGAGACCCGACGGCAAGCCGCTGAACGAGAACGGGCCGACCTTGTCGAGGGTGTCCGTGCGTGTGGTCTCGCCGTCGGCGGACACGACCGTGACCTCGACGGAGTCGACGTCGGCGAATGGTCCGGGGTACCACTCGGGGGAGATGTCACTCAGCAGCCGCAGCGTGCCGGACACGGTGCCGTTTCCGACGGCAAGCTCGAAGATCCTCGTCGCGGAAGGGAGGAGCGTCGCGTCCTCGTCATCCGTCGCCTCGACCTCGGGCTGTGCGACGGAGGTTGAGGCGGCCGACGCGGCGGGAGACGGCGTCGCCGAGGCGGCCTGCGCGATCGCCGGGGTCCCGACGACGAGACCTGCGATGACCGTGGCGACGGCGATCGTGCGAAGAACGGCGGGGCGGGCGGGCGTGGACTTGGTCATGATCGTCTCGTTCCTCCGGGGGGTGCCCCAGGCTAGCGTGCGCCGGAGAGCGGCGGATGCCGATGTGGTCGGCATCCGCCACTGGCGCGCCTCACTTCACCTGGGCGCTGATGACGCTCATCACGGCGGTATCCGCGAGCGTCGTCGTGTCGCCGACCTCGCGGCCCTCGGCAACGTCGCGCAGGAGGCGGCGCATGATCTTGCCCGACCGCGTCTTGGGCAGTTCGCCCACGATGTAGACGTCGCGGGGGCGGGCGATCGGGCCGATCTGCTCGCCGACCCACTTGCGCAGTTCGTCGCCGAGGCCGTCGACGCCGTTCTTTTTCAGGTAGCGGCTCTTGATGATGACGAAGGCCACGACCGCCTGGCCGGTGGTCTCGTCCGACGCTCCGACCACTGCGGCCTCGGCGACGCCCTCGTGTCCGACGAGAGCCGATTCGATCTCGGCGGTGGAGAGGCGGTGGCCAGAGACGTTCATGACGTCGTCGACGCGGCCGAGCAGCCAGACGTCACCGTCGTCGTCGAGGCGGGCGCCGTCACCGGCGAAGTAGTAGCCCTGGTCGGCGAACTTCTGCCAGTACGTCTCGACGAAACGGTCGGGATCGCCCCAGATGCCGCGCAGCATCGACGGCCAGGGTTCGGTGACGACGAGCAGTCCGCCGTTGCCGTGACCGACGTGCTCGCCGGCATCGTCGACGACGTCGATCGAGATGCCGGGGAGCGGCACTTGCGCGGAGCCGGGCTTGGTCTCGGTGACGCCGGGGAGCGCCGAGATCATGATGCCGCCGGTCTCGGTCTGCCACCATGTGTCGACGATCGGGGCGCGGTCGCCGCCGATGATGTCGCGGTACCAGATCCATGCCTCGGGGTTGATGGGTTCGCCGACCGATCCGAGCAGACGCAGCGACGACAGGTCGAAGCTCTGCGGCACGTCGCGACCGATCTTCATGAACGAGCGGATCGCGGTGGGCGCGGTGTAGAAGACGGTCACGCCGTGGTTCTGGATGAGCTCCCACCACCGGCCCGGGTGCGGGGTGTCGGGGGTTCCTTCGTAAAGGAGCTGCGTCGCACCGTTGGCGAGCGGGCCGTACGTGACGTAGGTGTGGCCGGTGATCCAGCCGATGTCGGCGGTGCACCAGTACACGTCGGTCTCGGGGTGGACGTCGTGGACGACCCGGTTGGTGAACGCCGCCTGCGTGAGGTATCCGCCCGAGGTGTGCAGGATGCCCTTCGGCTTTCCCGTGGTGCCCGAGGTGTACAGGATGAACAGCGGGTTCTCGGCGGGGAACGCCTCGGCCTCGTGCTCACCCGACGCCTGCGGCACGACGTCGTGGTACCAGATGTCGCGACCGTCGCTCCACTCGACGTCGTTCTCGCCGCGCTTGACCACGAGCACGTGCTCGACGGTCTCCTGGATGCCGGACCCGTTGCGGTCCGCCAGGGCTTGGTCGACCGCGGGCTTGAGGGGAGAGACCTTGCCCTTGCGCCACCCGCCGTCGGCGGTGATGACGAGCTTGGCGCCGGCGTCGTCGATGCGGGAGCGCAGGCTGTCGGCCGAGAATCCGCCGAACACGACGGAATGCACGGCACCGATGCGGGCAACGGCGAGCATCGAGGCGATCGCCTCGGGGATCATCGGTAGGTAGATGGCGACGCGGTCGCCGCGCTCGATGCCGAGGTCCTGCAGCACGTTGGCGAGGCGCTTCACCTCGTCGGTGAGCTCGGCGTACGTGACGTTGCGCTGGTCGCCGGGCTCGCCCTCCCAGCGCAGGGCGATGCGGTCGCCGTTGCCGGCCTCGACGTGGCGGTCGAGGCAGTTGTAGGCGACGTTCAGCTCACCGTCGGCGAACCACTCGGCGAACGGCGGGTTCGACCAGTCGAGCACCTGTGTGAAGGGCGTGTGCCAGTGCAGTTCGCGGGCTTGATCGGCCCAGAACCCCTCGCGATCGGCGGCCGCACGCTCGTACAGACTCGCGTCTGCGACGGCGTTCGCGGCGAACTCCGCCGACGGGGCGAAACGGCGGGTCTCGTTGAGGAGATGATCGATCTGGCTGCTCATCTGGCGCTCCTTCGCGGTCGAGGCACGGCGCGTCCTCGCGCCACGGTCACGCTATCCGGGCCCGCGAGGCCCGGCCACCTCCGATAGTTGGGATCCGCCTCGAGCGAAACACCTGATATATCGCTCGCCTATCGAGCGATTCGAGTTGGTGTGGGGTCTTTCGGGTCGTACGCTGGTTTCCGCTTGGACTTCGTTCCGGCAGCGCGTCGGGGGGAGCCCCCCAATTTTTCCCCGGTGCGTGGCGGCATCCCTCGCCCCCCATTGACGGGATGCCGCCTCTTCTTTTTCTCCGGCGGGCCGCCACGTCCGGACAGAGAGGCGATCGACGTCGATGGCTCCTTCTCCCCAGGGCCTCGATCTGCGGGACGGTCCACGGATTCGCGTTTCGGCGCCGCGCCGCAGTCGACGACTTTCGTACCGTCTTCGACGTGACCTCCTCCCGCCTGTTCTCGTTGCCGACATCCCCGACTCCGCGGCATGCGGTGCCCGCGGCGATTCCCTTCGCGTCGGCGGACCTCGCGCTCGCCTTCCTGCGCCCCTTTCTCGACGATCCCGACGTCACCGATCTGTTCGTCAACGGCGAGGACGGGCTCTTCGTCGACCGCGGCGACGGTGCGGAACGTGTGGTGGGTTGGCGTGCCGGCGAGGGTGAGGTACGGCGCCTCGCCGTGCGGCTCATCGCGCTCGGCGGTCGCCACCTCGACGACGCCTCACCGTGCGTGGACGTGCGGCTGGAACGGGGGGTGCGGGTGCACGCAGCGCTCGCGCCGATCGCCGCACGCGGGACCGCCATCTCGATCCGCGTGCCGCGGTGGGACGCGCCCGACCTCGATGAGCTGCAGCGTGCGGGGATGTTCCCGGGCTCGATCCGCCGTCGACTGGACGAACTCGTCGACGCGCGGTCGAACCTGCTCCTCACGGGCGCGACCGGCTCGGGCAAGACAACCCTTCTCTCTGCGCTGCTCTCCCGTGTTCCTCTCTCGCAGCGCATCGTCACGATCGAAGAGGTGGCCGAGCTGCGTCCGCAGCACCCCCACCATGTCGCTCTCGAGGCGCGACAAGCCAATCTCGAGGGTGCCGGCGGAATCGATCTGGGGCGTCTCGTGCGCGAAGCCCTGCGCATGCGACCGGATCGGCTCGTGCTCGGGGAATGTCGGGGGCCCGAGATCCGCGAACTCCTCCTCGCGCTGAACACCGGCCACGACGGTGGGGCCGGAACCCTGCACGCGCGCGGGCTCGCCGAGGTTCCGGCCCGTCTGGAGGCGTTGGGGGCGCTGGCCGGGATGGACGCCACGACCCTTGCGCGCCAGGCGGTGAGCGCGCTCCACGCCATCGTGCACGTCGAGCGCATCCATGGCCGCCGCCAGGTCGCCGGGATCGGTCGCCCGATCCTGCGTGGCGACCGGCTCGCGATCGACGTGGAGCAGCTCCCATGAGGGCGCGACCCCGTTCCACCGCCGACGCCGAAGTGATCGAGACCTCCATGAGACTCGCCGTCCTCCTCTCGGCGGGGGTCACCGCCGGAGTCGCGTGGCGGCACGTCGCCCGGGACGGAGAGCCGCTGCTCACTCGAGCGGCGCTCGCGGCCGAGACGGGCGGTGACGTGGCCGTCGTTCTGCACGCGGGTGGGGCGACGTGGCCCGAGATCGCGGCGGTGTGGGCAGTCGCGGTGGAGGTGGGCGCACCGCTCGCCGACACACTCCGCTCCGCGGTCGCGGCCCTGCGGGATGCGACCGAGGTGAAGGCCGAAGTCCGTGTCGCCCTCGCCGAACCCGCCGCCACGGCCCGACTCCTGACCTGGCTTCCGCTCCTGGGGCTGCCGCTCGGATATGCCCTCGGCCTGGATCCCCTCCGCGTGCTGCGTGAGCCAGTGGGCGGATTCTGCGTGGTCGCGGGCCTCGTGCTCGTCGGCCTGTCGCACGCGTGGGCCGGGCGGCTCGCGCGCCGCGCCGCGCCACCCGAGGCGATCCCGGGATGGGATGCCGAGCTCCTCGCCGTCGCGTTGTCCTCCGGCGCGTCGATCGAACGCGCGCGTGCGATCGTGGCGGCGGGGAGCCGCGAGCGCGATGCCGGCTCGGAGGCCGCGATCGACGCGGTTCTCGACCTCTCCGTCCGCGCGGGAGCCCCCGCCGTCGAACTGCTCCGCGGCGAGGCGTGGCTCGCGCGGCAGCGGGCCCGTACTCGAGGGCGCGAGAGCGCGGCGCGGCTGTCGACACGCCTTCTCGTGCCGCTCGGCGTGTGCACACTCCCTGCGTTCGTCCTCCTTGCCGTCGTTCCCGCCGTCCTCGGCATCGTCCGGACCACCACCGTGCCGTTCTGACCGGACGCGCCTTTCCCGACCCGTGCCCACCGCCCTCGCCCCCCACAGAGAAAGAGGTATCGATGTTCCCCCTCCCGCTC
>NZ_VBUM01000067.1 GCF_005774735.1 Microbacterium sp. 5K110
TGCCGGAGTTGTGCGCGGTGCGGCTTGCCCGCGGTGGCGCGGGCCGGGTCGTCCGTTCGGGGCGTCGGCCGGCGGGCACAACTCCTGCGGAGCCGGCTCGGGGTGGGGCTGAGGGGGGCCTGGTATCCGGATTGCCGGAGTTGTGCGGTACTCGTCCCGGGACGCTCAGCGCGTCGGGGAGTCGAGCGTCCGCAGGTAGCGCGCCGTCATGCGCTTCTGCACGAGGCGGTTGAGCGGTCCGGCCAGGCGCGTGAACCAGCGTCCGGGCCGTGAGAACGCCGTGATCGTGAAGGTCACCTCGCCCGATGGGGCCAGGTTGAGCGCGAAGCGCTCCTCGCCGCACTCGGGGTGCCCGGGCAACGAGCCGTACGCGAAGCCCGCGTGATCGTCGTCGCGTTCCGCCCACACCACCAGACACGGGATGCCGAAGGCCCCCAGCCGCATGTCGAACCGGGTTCCGTCGCGCAACGGGGACTCCGACAGGCGCACGGTCGCGCCGGCGCGGCGCTGCACGCCCCCGGACAGCAGCGCGTCGGCAGCCCGCGCGAACACCGCGCGGCCGTGCCCGATCACCCGCTCGGCGCGGACGTGGTGGTACCCGGCGGGCAGCGGACCCGCCGTCGCCCCGATCTCGGCGTAGGTCAGGTCGGTCATGCACGACACGGTACGTGGGCCGGGTGGCAGCGCCGAGACCCGGGTGTGCGGACACGCCGGATGCCACGACCCGCCGCCTACGCTGAAAGCATGCCTCTCGACATCCGCGCGGTCGGAGCGCCGTGATCGAGGTCTCCGCGCACCTCGCCGCGATCCTGGCGGCCGTGGAGCCCCTCGACCCCGAGGAGCTCCCCCTCGACCGTGCGCGGGGCCGGGTGCTGCGGCATCCGGTGATCGCCGCGGTCGACGTGCCGGGCTTCGACAACTCGGCGATGGACGGCTTCGCGGTGCGGTTCGACGACGTCGCCACGGCGCCCGCTGAGCTGCGGGTGGTCGCCGACCTCCCGGCGGGGACCGGGGCGGATCCGCGCCTGGGTCCGGGTGAGGCCGTGCGGATCATGACGGGCGCCCCCGTGCCGACGGATGCCACGGCGATCGTGCCCTTCGAAGACACCCGCGACGGGCTGGCCGAGTCGCTGTCGTCGACCGTGGTGCTCCGTGCCCCGCGCGGCCCCGGCGCGCACGTGCGCCGTCGCGGGTCGGACACGCGGGCCGGGCAGACGGTCGTCGCCGCGGGGCTGCGGCTCACCGCCGCGCGGATTGCCGCGATCGCGGCATCCGGGGTCCCGTCGGTGCGGGTGGCGCGGGCGCCGCGCGTGGCCGTGGTGTCGACGGGGTCGGAGCTGATCGCGCCGGGCGAGTTGCTGCGGTACGGGCAGATCCCCGAGTCCAACAGCCTGCTGCTCGCCGGCCTCGCCGAAGAGGCGGGGGCCGACGTGGTGCTGCGCGCGAGCATCGGCGACGACGGTGACGGCCCGCGCCGGATGATCGCCGAGGCCGAGCGGCTCGGGGCCGACGTCGTGGTGTTCTCGGGCGGGGTGAGCGCGGGAGCGTACGAGGTGGTGAAGAACACCCTCGGCGACCTGCTGACGTTCACGCAGGTGCGCATGCAGCCGGCGCGGCCGCAAGGTTTCGGGCGGACTCCAGCGGGAACGCTCGTGTTCGGCCTCCCCGGCAACCCCGTGAGCGCGGCGGTGTCGTTCGAGGTGTTCGTGCGGCCGGCGCTGCACGCGCTCGAGGGCGACGCCGACCTCGGCCGCCCGACCGTGCGGGTGGCGCTCGCCGAGGGCTGGCGCGTGCGCCCCGACCGTGTGCAGTACGTGCCCGTGCGCCTCGACCGCACCGACCCCGCGCGGTGGCGGGCGGTGCCGCCCACCCCGGGCGCCCGCGGATCGACGCGGGGGCTGGGGGATGCCACGGCCTACGCCGTGATCCCACCGGGCGAGCTCGACCTGGAGCCGGGCGACACCGTCGAGGTGCTGCTGCTGTGAGCGTCGAGGCGATCCTCCTCGCCGGAGGCCGCGGTTCCCGGGTGGACGGGGCCGCGAAGCCGTTGTTCCGTGTCGGCGGGACGACGCTGCTCGCGGCCGCGATCGCCGCCGCGCGGGCCGGCGGGGCGGAGCGGATCGTCGTCGCCGCGCCCGTGCTCGACCCCGCGCTCGACGTCGAGTGGGTGCGCGAGGATCCGCCCTTCGGCGGACCGGTCGCGGCGGTCGTCGCCGCTCTCGCGACTGTCCGCGCCGACGAGGTGCTGCTGCTCGCATGCGACCTCGTCTCCCCGGCCGGAGCGCTCGCCGCGCTCCCCCCGATCGCCCCCGAGTCCGACGGCGTGTGCCTGGGCTCCGACGGCCGACCGCAGTGGCTCACGGGCCGGTACCGCACCGCGGCGCTGCGGTGCGTGGCATCCGGGCTCGAGAACGGGGGGCGGGATGCCGCGATGCGGACGCTCCTCGGAGGGTTGCGGATCGCGCTCGTCGATGCGCCTGCGGAGGTGTCGCGCGACATCGACACGTGGGACGATCTGACGGCGGCCGGGGGATCGGCCGCGTGTGAGCCCGAGGAGGAACCGTGACCGAATCCCGCACCCTGCCGCCCGAGGCGCTCGAGGACTGGAGCGCCGCGCTCGCCGAGCGGTTCGGTCTAGCCGAGGGGGACATCCCCGTCGCGCTGATCCTCGACCTCGCCCGCGACGTCGCGAACGGCGTCGCCCGCCCCGCCGCTCCGCTCAGCGCCTTCGTCGCGGGGCTCGTCGCCGGCCGCGTGGGCGGGACCCCCGCCGACACCGAGGCCGCGGTAGCCGCGGTCGTGGAGATGGCGCGGGGCTGGGAGACGAACGGGCGCTGAGCCGGGGGTGCGGCGGGGGCGTTGTGCCGGGCTCCGGAGATGCGGGGCTCGGGTGCGCGTCAGTTCAAGAAGACCGCGGTGCTGAACAGCCCGATCGACAGTGACAGCAGGAAGGCCGCGACACCCGCGATGAATCCGGCCGCGGCGAGCTCCCGCGCCATCCGCGCGTTCAGACTCAGGATGCCGGTCACGAACGACACCAGGGCCAGGGCCCAGATGCCCAGCTGGATCCACAGCAGCTGATCGAACTCGGCGACGGCGCTCACCGACACCAGGAAGATGTGCCACGCCACCACGATCGCGCCCGTGACGACGGCGATGATCGAGACCGCGCGCAAGTCGCCCCGCGGGGATGGGGGAGCGGGTGGTTCGGGCCGCGGCGGGACGCTCTCGCCCGGCTCGAGCGAGTCGGGGAGGTCGTCTTCCGTGGGCATGGGTCGATCCTGACAGGTTCTCGTCCTCGATGGGGAGGGTGGCGCCGCGGTGTCGGTGCCCCCGCGTACTCTGCCGGGATGAGAACGATCGGCGTCGACCTCGCCGCCGGGGTACCAGGGACGGCGCTCGCCGAGATCGAGTGGGCGCCCGGCAGAGCCCGGCTCGTGCGGCTGCAGGTCGGTGTCGACGACGTCGACATCGTGGCATCCGTGGGCGCGGACGGCTGGCTGGGACTGGACTGTCCGCTGGGGTGGCCCGACGCGTTCGTCGACTTCGTCGGGGCGCATCACCTCGGCGAGCAGCCGCACCTCGGCGAGGTCGACGGCGGCGCCGACTGGCGACGCGGGCTCGTCTACCGCCGCACTGACGTCGTCGTGCGCGACCGCATCGGGCGGTGGCCGCTCAGCGTCTCGACCGACCGGCTCGGGGTGACCGCGCTGCGCGGCGCGGGCCTGATGCGCCGTCTCACGGCGTCGGGATTCCCCGTGGGCCGCGCGGCCGAGGGTCGGCTGTTCGAGGTCTACCCCGGCGGCGCGCTGCGGATCTGGGGTTTCGACACGATGAAGTACCGAGTGGATGCCACTCGCCGGGCGACCCTGCTCGACACGCTGCAGCAGCGGGCGCCGTGGCTCGACGTGGGTGCGTTCGCGCCGGTCGCGGTGTCGTCGGGGGATGCGTTCGACGCGCTGATCGCAGCGCTCGCGACCCGTGCGGGAGCGCTGGGGAGGTTCGCGCGGCCGGCTGCCGTCGACCTCGAGATCGCGCGACGCGAGGGGTGGGTGGTGCTGCCGGACGGGACGCTCGAGGAGTCGGTCGCACCCTGATCATGCCGCGGCGACCGGGACGCTGGCCCCGCCGCCGCGGCATCCGGGATCAGGCGGCGGTGTAGCCGCCGTCGACGAGGTGGTAGCTGCCGGTGATGAAGCTCGCGGCGTCGCTGGCGAGGAACGCGATGAGCTGGGCGACCTCGTCAGGCTTGCCGAGGCGGCCGATCGGATGCTTGCTCACGAGGAACGCCTTGGTGTCGTCGTCGAGTGCGCTGAGGAGCGGCGTGTCGATGAAGCCGGGGCCGACGGAGTTCACACGCACACCGTGCGCCGAGTACTCCAGCGCCGCCGTCTTCGTCATGCCGACCACGGCGTGCTTCGCGGCGACGTACGCGGGCGACGTGGCGAAGCCGACGCTGCCGAGGATCGACGCGATGTTGACGACGGAGCCGCCGCCGTTCGCGAGGATCGAGGGGATCTGCGCCTTCATGTTGCGGAACACCGCGTTGAGGTTGATCGCGATGACCTTGTCCCAGGCCTCTTCCGTGTACTCCGCGGTGGGGGCGGCGGCGCCGCCGATCCCGGCGTTGTTGACGCCGATACGCAGGGGCGCGAGGGTGTTGGCGAGCTCGACCGACGACGCGATCCACGCGCTGTCGGTCGCGTCGCCGACCGAGGCCTCGGCCGTACCGCCGGCCGCGCGGATCTCGTCGACGACGGCGTTCGCGTTGTCGGCGTCGAGGTCGTTCACGACCACGGCGGCGCCGTTGTGGGCCAGGAGCAGGGCGGTCGAGCGGCCGATTCCGCTGCCGCCTCCGGTGACGATCGCCGAGCGGTTCGAGACGTCGTACTGAGCCATGGATGGGCTTCTTCCCGGGCGGGCACGGTGCCGGGAGATCTTCTCGGACGGTCCGTCCTCTGCTTCGAGCCTACGCCCGCGAGAGGGATGTGGATGCGGGTGAATGGATTTCGGACGGGGTGCACCAACGAGACCCGCCTGCCTCGCACGCCATCTAGGCGGAGGGTCTCCACAGCTCCAACGTCTCCCACTCCAGAGGGAACCCCATGTTCCTCTGATGCGAGACCAAGGGCGTTCCGTCCGGGCCGCGGAGCTCGAAGTTGAGCTTCTTCGCCTGTGTCCGAAACGTCAGATGCCAGTTCGTGCCCGCGACGTGCGATCGCAACATGAATGCGAGCGCCGAAGCATAGATGTAGACGCGTTGTTGGGGCTTGGGAGAGATCGTGAACGCGTCCCCCACGACGTGATCGAGCAACGTGCCACGAGTCTCGTGCTTCTTCAATGAGAGCGGGCGCTTGAAGGCGCGGTTGAAGATGCGAGAGCCGTGTGCGCACGCGTTCCGCAGATCTACCATCATTCGGAGTACGGCCCCGAAGGGGCGCGGATGCTCGAAGCCGAAGCAGCGCGCGACTTCGCGAGCATCCTCGGTCTTCATCAGCTCGAAGAGGAACGGCAGCTTTCCGAAACTCAGGGCCTCCGTGAGAGCCCAGATAGGAACCGGCTGGTTTGGGTACTTGAGGAGATGGTGAGCGATGAAGTCTTCGTCCTCCGCTGCGGCCTCGATGGCTTCAGCGCAGGTCTTCATCCAGGCATCGAACTTCGTCCCCGTCTTCGTAGGTTGGCGGCACATCCGTTCATCGAGGAAGTCGATGCGCGTGTGCGCCGCGACATCCCGTGACGCCAGGGTGTGCGCGATGGCCGCGCGCACCCTCACCTCGAAGTCGAGAAGCCCCTCCAGGCACACTCGCGCGAGCTTTGCGTCGAAGGCCTCCAGCTGGAGGACGTGATCGAACGTGGCGCCGGCGACGTACTGGTCGGAGCGGAACTGGCGCAGGCGGGGATTGATTGCGGCGGGAGGGAGGAGCTCCCGCAGTACGTACCGGTACGCCCCGGAACGGAAGTATCCGACGCGTGTCAGGAACTGGATCGCTTCCTCAGGGTCGGGTATCGCGAGCCCGCGCTGCTCGAGTTGCCGCAGCAACTCTTCGCGCTCCTTGAACTCCTTCGTGTACTCCACGGATCAACGTATACAGCACAAAGAAAATCGCCCCCTTGAGCCGAGGCTCAGAGGGGGGCGATGTCTGATGACCAAAATCTAGCACAGTGGCCCGACACTGGGCTGGGAGGCTTCGCAGGTCGAGGATCGCACTGCGGTGACGCCCGAACGTCCGGCGTGACCACCATTGTCAGCTGTACGCCTTCGGTGCTAACGTCCAACCAAATGGTTGAACAAGTCACCCCCGCCGACACCGACATCGACCGCGTCTTCCACGCGCTCGCCGATGCGACACGGCGCGACATCGTCCGGCGCACGCTCGTCGCCGAGCAATCGGTGTCCGCGCTCGCCGCGGGCTACGCGATGTCGTTCGCCGCGGTCTCCAAGCACATCGGGGTGCTCGTCGAGGCGCGGCTGGTGACCAAGCGCGCCGAGGGGCGAGAGCGGCTCGTGCGCGCCGACCCCGCCGCTATCGCGCGGGTACAGCTGCTCCTCCGCTCCTACGAAGACCTCTGGCGCGGACGCATCGATCGCCTCGACGCGCTCCTCGCTGAAGACCCGGATGCCACGGCATCCGGCATCCACCCTCCGACCACGACCGAGAACTGAAAGACGAAGGAGTCCCTCATGCCCGTCACGTCCGTCGACACCGACACCGAGTCGCTCACCATGACCCTCGTCGCCGACTTCCCGGTCGGCCCCGAGCGGCTGTGGGCGGTGTTCACCGACCCGCGGCAGCTCGAGCGGGTGTGGGGCCCTCCCGGGTGGCCGTCGACCTTCGACCAGTTCGACTTCGCCCCCGGCGGGCGCGCGAAATACCGCATGACGTCGCCGACCGGCGAGAGCGCGAACGGCACCTGGGAATTCCTCTCGATCGATCCGCCACGCGGATACGAGGTCATCGATTCGTTCGCCGATGACGACGGCGAACCGCTCGAGACGATGCCGGCGATGCACATGGCGCTGACGTTCGAAGCGACGCCCGAGGGCTCGCGTCTCACGAGCGTGTCGCGCTTCGCCTCGGCCGAGGCGCTCGAGCAGGTCGTGGCGATGGGCGTCGTCGAGGGATCCACTCTCGCGATGAACCAGCTCGACATCGTGCTGCAGGACCTCCGCGCCTACGCGCAGGGCAAGGGCACGCAGCTCGAGGTGCTCAGCGACCAGCACGTGCGCATCACGCGCCTCATCGACGGGCCGCGCGACCTGGTGTGGCGCGCGCACACCGACCCCGACCTCATGCGGCAGTGGCTGCTCGGGCCGGACGGGTGGCGGATGACCGAGTGCGAGATCGGCGACACCGCGGGCGCGACCTACCGCACGGCATGGGCGCCCGAGCCCGGCACCGAGGGCGAGGCGTTCGGCTTCGACGGCGAGGTCCTCCTCATCGACGCGCCTCGACGCGTGGTGCAGACCGAGCACATGACCGGCACCGACTTCCCGTCCACGACGAACGACCTGTTCCTCTACGAAGAGGACGGCGCCACCCTGCTGACACTGCTGATCGAGTACCCGGATGCCGCGACCCGCGACATGGTTCTCGCCACGGGCATGATCGACGGTATGGAGACCAGCTACCAGCGCCTGGAGGGCATGCTCGTCGGCTGAACGCCGAAGGCGGCGGGCCGGACGATCCGGCCCGCCGCCCCCGTTCCCACTCAGGTGCGGATGTAGCCGTTCGGGTTCAGCACGTACTTGCGGGGCGCGCCCTTGTCGAAGTCGGCGTAGCCCTGCGGAGCCTCGTCGAGACTGATCGGCGTCGCATTGACGGCCTTCGCGATCTGCACCTTGTCGTGCAGGATCGCCATCATCAGCTGCCGGTTGTACTTCATCACCGGGCACTGCCCCGTCGTGAACGACAGCGACTTGGCCCAGCCGAGACCCAATCGCAGCGACAGCGAACCGACCTTGGCCGCCTCGTCGACACCGCCCGGGTCGCCCGTGACGTACAGACCCGGGATGCCGAGGGCGCCACCGGCCGCCGTCACCTGGAACAGTGAGTTCAGCACCGTCGCGGGGGCTTCGTGTCCGGCGTCGGCCCCGTGGCCGCGTGCCTCGAAGCCGACCGCGTCGACCGCGGCATCCACTTCGGGAACCCCGAGGATCTGCTCGATCTGCTCTCCCGGATCGCCCTTCGACACGTCGACGCTCTCGAATCCGAGGGAGCGCACCTGCGCGAGGCGCTCGGGGTTGAGGTCGCCGACCAGCACCGCGGCCGCGCCCAGCAGCTGCGCGCCGACCGCCGCGGCGATACCCACCGGACCCGCGCCCGCGATGTACACCGTGGATCCCGGGCGGACGCCCGCGGTGTACGCGCCGTGGAAGCCGGTCGGGAAGATGTCGGAGAGCATCGTCAGGTCGAGGATCTTCTCCAGCGCCTGCTCGCGGTCGGGGAACACCAGCAGGTTCCAGTCCGCGTACGGCACGAGCACGTACTCGGCCTGACCGCCGACCCAGCCGCCCATGTCGACGTACCCGTAGGCGCTGCCGGGGCGGTCGGGGTTCACGTTGAGGCAGATGCCGGTCTTGCCCTCCTTGCAGTTGCGGCAGCGGCCGCACGCGATGTTGAACGGCACCGAGACGATGTCGCCGACCTTGACGAACTCGACGTCGGGTCCGACCTCGACGACCTCGCCGGTGATCTCGTGGCCCAGCACGAGGCCGGCCGGGGCAGTGGTGCGACCGCGCACCATGTGCTGGTCGGATCCGCAGATGTTCGTCGACACCGTGCGCAGGATCGCTCCGTGCGGCACCTTGCGGCCGACGTTGGCCGGGTTGACCCCGGGCCCGTCCTTCAGCTCGAACTCCGGATAGTCGGTGTCGATGACCTCGACGACCCCGGGCTCCTTGTACGCGACTGCTCTGTTCCCTGACATCTTCGTCCTCTCCAGCCGGTCGCCCGACCGATCGTGTCGTGCAGGCAGGATCCGTAGACCCTCCGACGCGGCGGCGATCTCGCGATCACGACGTCGTGACGGATGTCTTCACCCAAACCCCGGGCGCACGGCCGCGTCAATGCGTGTCGCGGTCGGCGCCGCAGTTGAGAAACGTTCTCTCGCGAGGGGGCGCGTCGTATGGCGGGGAGACTCCGGATGCCAGGGCCCACGGCCGTGGCATCCCTCCGCTGGTCAGGTGGTGGGGGCGGCCCGCCGCACGAGGACGCGGATCGCGTCTTCGACCTCGGGCGTGACCTCGAGCACCGCGTAGGACACCGGCCACATCGGGCCGTCGTCGAGTTGCGCGGTCTCGTCGAAGCTCACCGTTCCGTAGCGGGTCTTGAACTTCGACGCCGGCTGGAAGAACACCACGACCTTGCCGTCCTTCGCGTACGCGGGGAATCCGTAGAAGGTCTTCGGGTTCAGGTGCGGTGCCTCCTCGAGCACGATGACGTGCACGCGCTCCGCGATGGCCCGGTCGTCGCCCTCGAGCTTCTCGATCGCCTCGAGGCAGGCGTCGTTCTCCTTCGCGAGCTTCGCCGCGCCCTTGAGGCCCTTCATGGCCCTGAGCTCTTCGGCGCGCTGCTTCATCGCCGCGCGTTCTTCGTCGCTGAATCCCGCTCCGCCTGCCGCCATGGCATCCGTCCTTCCGAAGGTCTGGGGGTCTGGGGGCAGGATAGCGCCGCTGTCGGCGCTGACACAGGGCCATGCGCGAGGGCGTGGGTCAGTGCGCGTTCGCTCAGGGATGTGCGCAAAGTCAGTAGCGATGGGGTGGATGCCACTGAGGTTGTGCGGATCGCTGAGGTTGTGCCACGCCGGGCTGGGTCGGTGCCTGCGCGGCGCCCCGGCGCGGCGACGGGGCGCAGCGCCCTCAGGCCTGGCGCAGCCCCTCTTCGAGCGCGACCCACGCCAGCATCGCGCACTTCACTCGTGCGGTGTACTTCGAGACGCCCGAGAGCGCGGCGGCGTCGGCGAACGTCTCCTCGTCGAGGGGGATCTTTCCGCGAGAGCGCAGTGCCTCGCGGAACTTCCCGATCAACGCCTCGGCGTCGGCCTTCGGCATCCCGTCGTCGCCGCCGTCTTCGCGGAGAAGGGCGACGAGCATGGATGCCGAAGCCTGGGAGATCGAGCAGCCCGCACCCTCCCAGCTGACGGATGCCACGCGGTCGCCGTCGACGTCGACCCGCAGCGTGATCTCGTCGCCGCAGACCGGGTTGCGCTGGTGCACGGTGGCGCTGTGCGCGCCGGGGTCGACGAGGCCGAAGCCGCGGCGGTTCTTGGAGTGGTCGAGGATCAACTCCTGATACAGCGACTCGAGCCCGCTCATGCGCTCACCCCGAAGAAGCCGCGGATGCCCGACACGGCGTCGAGGAACGTGTCGACCTCGGCTTCGGTCGTGTGGATGGCCGCGCTCGCACGGACGGATGCCGTCATGCCGAAACGCCGGTGCAGCGGTTGCGCGCAGTGGTGCCCGACCCGGACGGCGACCCCGCGGGCATCGAGGAACTGACCCGCATCGTGCGCGTGCACCCCCTCGACCTCGAACGCCTGGAGGGCGACGCGGTCGGCGGCATCCGTGTCTCCGAGCAGACGGATGCCGTCGATCGACCGCAGCCCTTCGCGCAGGCGCCGCTCGAGTGCGGCCTCGTGCGCGTGGGCGGCGTCGAGGTCGAGGCCGCCGAGCCAACGCACGGCCGCGGCGAGAGCCACGGCCTGCGACACCGGCTGCGTGCCGGGCTCGAAGCGCTGGGGCGGCGGGAGGTACTCGGCCCGGTCGAGCGTGACGGTCGTGATCATCGAGCCGCCGGTGGTGAACGGCGGGAGGTCGGACAGCACTTCGTCGCGGCCCCAGAGCCCGCCGATCGCGTACGGCCCGAAGATCTTGTGCCCCGAGAACACGGCCAGATCGACCCCGAGGGCCGGAAGGTCGAGCGACAGGTGCGGCGCCGACTGGCAGGCGTCGAGCACCGTGAGCGCGCCGACGCTGCGGGCCAGGGCGACGAGCTCGGCGACCGGGTTCACGATGCCGAGCACGTTCGAGACGTGCGGGAAGGCGACGACCTTCGTTCGCTCGCCGACGAGGTCGGCCGCGGCGGTCATGTCGAGGGTGCCGTCGTCGTGGACGGGGATGTGGCGCAGGCGAGCGCCGGTCCGGGCGGCGAGCTCCTGCCACGGGATGAGGTTCGCGTGGTGCTCGGCCTCGGTCACGACGATCTCGTCGCCCGCGCGGAGGCGGCCCGCGTACCCGAGCGAGCCCGCGACGAGGTTGAGGCCGGCGGTGGCACCGCTCGTCCAGACGAGCTGCTCCGGCTCGCCGCCGACGAAGCCCGCGACGGTGGCGCGGGCGTCCTCGAACAGCTCCGTCGCCTCGGCCGCGAGGAAGTGCGCGCCGCGGTGCACGGCGGCGTTCGCGTGCTCGAGGAAATCGCGCTCGGCGTCGAGCACCGCACGCGGCTTCTGGCTCGTGGCGGCCGAGTCGAGGTAGACGAGGGGCCGGCCGTCGACCTCGGTGCCGAGGATCGGAAACTCGGCCCGCACGGCGGCCACGTCGAAGGGGAGGGTCACCCCTCCAGGCTACGTCGCGTGGGGCGGGTGGGTGCCGCGCCGTCGGAATAGAAGAAAGTACTTGCCGAAAGTGAAAGTAGTTGCCAGAGTATGCTCAACGAAAGGATCCGCCATGGACCACACGCCCGCGATGGCCCCGTCCGAAGCCCGACTGCTGCTCGACCGCGCCGACCGCCTCAGCCACGCCGCGCACAACGCAACGCGGTGGCCGTACATCAGCTTCATCCTCGCGCTCGGGGTGGCGACCTCGATGGGCACCTTCGCGATGGCCGTCGCGACCGGAGACGCTTTCGGCCTCGCCTATGTGAGCCTGCTGGCCGTGGTGTTCGCCCTCATCATCTTCTTCGTCGTCAGCATCCAGGGCCGCGCCGCCTTCGCCCGCGGCCGCCGCTGGACGGGCTACATCGCGAGCTGGTTCGTCTCGTACGCTCTCGCCCTGGCTGTCGTCATCTGGGCGCACGGCAACGTGCTGCTCGCGGCGCTGGCCTCGGGCCTCGTGCTCGTCGTCTCCCTGAGCTGCGCGGCACGCGAGGCTCGGTCGTGACCACGTCGACTCCGCATCCCCGGCACCGGCTCGACGAGCTGCTGCAGAACCCCGTCCGGTTCTCCATCGTCGCGGCTCTCGACCGGGCGACCACGCTGAGCTTCAAAGAGGTCCGGGATGCCGTCGAGGTCACCGACTCGGCGCTGAGCAAGCAGGTCTCGACCCTCGAGGCCGCCGGCTACCTCGCCGTGGGGAAGTCCTTCGCGGGCAAGTTGCCCCGCACCTCGCTCACCCTGACGAAGGAGGGGCGAGCGGCGTGGAGGAGTCATCTCGACACGCTTCGCGAGATCGCGGGGACGTCGATCTGAGCCGTGGGATCCTCCGACACCCCGCTTCCCCGACTTCTCACGGACACGTCGGTGAGGCGCGGTGTCGCGAGTGAAGAGTGAGACTGACAAACCCGCTGCAGCATGACGCCCTGTTGTCGGGCGGATGCAGTCTCGCGGGTCGTGGCACCGCCTCGGGCGCCCCGGCGGCCGCGGGCGCTGAGGGGCCGAGGGTCGCGGAGGCGCGGCCCAAACTCCTGAGTTTCTGTGCCTTCGGCGCCTCACGGCCGCGCGGAGAACCGCGAGGGCGCGTTTTCTCAGGAGTCCGGCCCCGGCCTGGACTCGGCCGGCGACCCCGGTCCCGGCCGCGCGTCGGACACCCACCGACCTGGCCCGGGCCGCGCGTCGGACACCCATCGACCCGGCCCCGGCCGCGGGTCCCGCCGCGCCGCCCGCGGGCTACAGCACCAGCCGATACCCCATCCCCTGCTCGGTCAGCAGGTGCGTGGGCGCGGACGGCTCGGCCTCGAGCTTCTTGCGCAGCTGCGACATGTACAGCCGCAGGTACCCGGAGTCGGCGACCTGCTCGCTGGCCCAGATCTCCTTCAGCAGCGTCTGGCGGGTGACGAGCGAGCCGGGGTTGCGGGCGAGGAACTCCAGCATCCGCCACTCGGTCGGCGTGAGGTGCACGCGGGCGCCGGCGCGTGTCACGGCCTTGGCGGCGAGGTCGACCTCGACGTCGCCGAACCGCACGACCGACTCGCCGCTCGACGGCACCGAACGCCGCGCGTGCACCCGCAGCCGCGCGAGCAGCTCGTCGATCTGGAACGGTTTGGTGACGTAATCGTCGGCCCCGGCGTCCAGCGCTTCGACTTTGTCGGCCGAGCCCGTGCGCCCGGACACCACGATGATCGGTGCGGTCGTCCAGCCGCGCAGCGCCTGGATCACCTGCACGCCGTCGAGGTGCGGCATCCCGAGGTCGAGCAGCACGATGTCGGGGTGAGCCTGTGCGGCGAGCGTGATCGCCGCGGCGCCGTCGGCGGCGGCCACGACGTCGTATCCGTGGGCGGCAAGGGTGATGCGCAGCGCCCGCACGAGCTGCGGGTCGTCGTCGGCGATGAGGACCTTCATCACGTCTCCGTCCGGGGAAGGGATGCCGGGTCTGCGTCAGCGCGGTCGGACGCGGCACCGCGGCCGCTCCGGTCGGCACCGGATGCCGCGGCCCCGACGCCGCGCGGGGCCGGAGGCGCCTCGGCGACCGGCAGCGCCACGACCATCGTCAACCCGCCGCCCGGGGTCTCCTCGGGGGTGAGGGTGCCGCCCATGCCCTCGGTGAATCCGCGCGAGAGGGCGAGGCCGAGGCCCAGGCCGACGGTGTTGTCGGTGTCGCCGAGGCGTTGGAACGGGGCGAACATGTCGCTCTGCCGCTCTGGGGCGACGCCGGGGCCGTGGTCAACGACGCGGATCTCGGCGACGCCGCCCAGTCGGCTCGTGGCCACGCGGGCGCGCCGACCGTCGGGGGTGAAGCGGACGGCGTTGCTCAGTACGTTCACGAGCACGCGCTGCAGCAGCACGGGGTCGGCGCGAAGAGCGGGAAGGTCGGGGTCGAGGGCGAGTTCGACGTCGTCGGGGCCGAGGCCCAGCTCGTCGAGGGCCGCGATCACCACGTCGGCCGCATCGACCGCCGTCAGCGACACGGCGAGCACTCCCGCCTGCACGCGGCTGACGTCCAGCAGGTCGGTGACGAGGACCGACAGGGTCGCAAGGCTCTCGTCGGCGGTCTCGAGCAGTTCGCGGCGGTCGTCGTCGGAGAGGTGGTCGCCGGCCGCGCGCAGGCCGCCCAGCGCCGCCACCGCCGCGGCGAGGGGGCGCCGCAGATCGTGGCTCACCGCGGACAGCAGGGCGCTGCGCACCTGATCGGTCGCGGCGAGCACCCCCGCTTCGGCGGCGGTCTCGGCCAGGTCGGTGCGCTCGAGAGCGGCGGCGAGCTGCGCGACGACGACGTCGAGCAGCCGACGTTCGGCGGCATCCAGGTCTCGACCGTGCAGCTCGAGGCGCGCACGTCCGTCGCCCACGGCGAGATCGGTGCGGCGTCCGTCGCGCACGGGCTCGCCGTCGGTGGCGAGCACCGAGCCATCGGATGCCACGAGCCGCACCCCCGACAGGCCGAACGCTTCACGGGCGCGGCTGACGAGCGCCGGCACCGCGCTCTCGCCCCGCAGGACGCTGCCCGACACCGTGGCGAGCAGCTCGGCTTCGGCGGCGGCACGGCGAGCGGCCCGGGCGCGGCGCGCGGCCTGGTCGACGACGAGGCTGACGAGGACCGCGATGATGACGTACAGCACGAGCGAGAGCGCGTGGTCGGGGTCGGCGATCGTGATCGTGTAGAGCGGTTCGATGAAGAGGAAATCGAGGGTGAGGCCCGACAGCACCGCTGCCGAGACCGCCGGCCAGATCCCGCCGATGAGCGCGACCACGACGACGAGCAGTTGGTACGCCAGCACGTCGGTGGTGATGGAGTCCTCGGTGCCGGTGGCGATGAGCAGCCACGACAGGAGGGGGCCGCCGGCCAGGGCCGTGACGAAACCGAGCACGCGGCGCTTGGCGCTCAGCGCCGGGCCGGTGAGGCGCGGGAGGGTGAAGCGGCCGCCGGCGCGGGCGTGGTTGACGATGTGCACGTCGATGTCACCGGAGAGACGGATGACGGTCGCGCCGATGCCGGGCCCGGTGAGGGCTGCTCCGAGCCGCCCGCGGCGGCTCACGCCGATCACGAGCTGCGAGGCGTTGACCGAGCGCGCGAAGTCGACCAGGGCGGCGGCGACGTCGTCGCCCACGACCTGGTGGTACGTGCCGCCGAGCGACTCGACGAGCGCGCGCTGGGCGGCGAGGGCGCCGGGTTCTTCGGCGCGCAGGCCGTCCTGCGTGGACACGTGCACCGCGAGCAGTTCACCGCCCGCGGACCGTGCGGCGATGCGCGCGCCGCGGCGCAGCAGCGTCTCTCCCTCGGCACCGCCGGTGAGGGCGACGACCACCCGCTCGCGCGCCTGCCACGACCCCTCGATGCCCTGCTCGACGCGGTAGCGCTGCAGCGCGGAGTCGACTTCGTCGGCGAGCCACAGCAGCGCGAGCTCGCGCAGCGCCGTGAGGTTGCCGAGCCGGAAGTAGTTCGACAGGGCCGCGTCGATGCGCTCGGCCGGGTAGACGAAGCCGGATGCCAACCGGTCGCGCAGTGACTGCGGCGCGAGGTCGACGACCTCGATCTGGTCGGCGGCGCGCACGATGGCATCCGGGACCGTCTCGCGCTGCACGACACCGGTGATCTTCTCGACAACGTCACCGAGCGAGGCGATGTGCTGCACGTTGACGGTGGTGATGACGTCGATGCCGGCGTCCAGGAGCGCCTCGACGTCCTGCCACCGTTTCCCGTGCGTCGAGCCGGGGGCGTTGGTGTGCGCGAGCTCGTCGACGAGCGCGAGATCCGGATGCCGCGAGAGCACGGCATCCAGGTCCATCTCGTCGAGGTCGACGCCCCGGTGGGCCACCGCGCGCCGGGGCACCGCTTCGAGACCCTCGGCTTGCGCCGCGGTCGCCGCGCGGCCGTGGGTCTCGACGATCGCGATGACGACGTCGCGACCCTCGGCCGCGAGGCGGCGCCCCTCTTCGAGCATTTCGTACGTCTTGCCCACGCCGGGCGCTGCCCCGAGCAGAACGCGCAGGTGACCGCGTTTCACGCGGCGCTCCCGGGGGCCGACGCGCGCCACCGCCGCCGCGCACGGGGCGCGACGGCGGGACGGAGCGAACGCATGTCAGCGATTCTCGCGCGTCATCGGGCGTCCAGTGCGCGATTGAGCTCGAGCACGTTGACGCGCGGCTCCCCGAGGAACCCGAGATCCCGGCCCCGAGTGCTCTCGGCGACGAGGGCCTCGACGTCGGCGACCGGGATGCCGCGGGCCTCGGCGACGCGCGCGACCTGGCGCTCGGCGTTGTCGACGGAGATATGGGGGTCCAGGCCCGAGCCCGAGGAGGTGACCGCGTCGGCCGGGATCACGCCCGCACCGTTCAACGCCTCGAACGCGGAGCGGTTCTCCGAGATCGCGGCGGTGAGATCGGTGTTCTCGGGGCCGAGGTTCGATCCGGTCGAGGCGGCGGCATCCCACGACGCCGCCGAGGGCCGCGACTGGAAGTACTGCGGGAGCGCCTGGCCGTCGGCATCCTGGAACGACTGCCCGATCAACGTCGAGCCGATGACCGCGCCGTCGGCCGAGCGGACGAGCGACCCGTTCGCCTGGGCGGGGAGGGCGAGCTGGCCGATCCCGGTGATCAGGAGCATGTAGCCGACGCCGAGGACGGCGGTGAAGACGAGCATCGCGCGGACGGCGACGCCGGCGGTACGCAGGGTGGTGCGCATGGCAGGGCCTTTCAGAATCCCGGGAGCAGGCTCACGACGAGGTCGATGAGCTTGATGCCGATGAAGGGGACGAGGATGCCGCCGAGCCCGTACACGAGCAGGTTGCGGCTGAGGATGTGCGAGGCGCTCGCGGCGCGGTACTTCACGCCGCGCAGGGCGAGCGGGATGAGCACGATGATGACGATCGCGTTGAAGATGATGGCGCTGAGCACCGCCGAAGCGGGCGACGACAGCTGCATCACGTTCAGCACGCCGAGCCCGGGGAAGACGCCCATGAACATCGCCGGGATGATCGCGAAGTACTTCGCGATGTCGTTGGCGAGGGAGAACGTCGTCAGGGCGCCGCGCGTGATGAGCAGCTGCTTGCCGATGCGCACGATGTCGATGAGCTTGGTCGGGTCGCTGTCGAGGTCGACCATGTTGCCGGCCTCCTTCGCGGCCGACGTGCCGGTGTTCATCGCGACGCCCACATCGGCCTGCGCCAGCGCGGGAGCGTCGTTGGTGCCGTCGCCGGTCATCGCGACGAGGTTGCCGCCCTCCTGCTCGCGGCGGATGAGCGCGAGCTTGTCCTCGGGCGTGGCCTCGGCGAGGTAGTCGTCGACGCCGGCCTCGGCGGCGATCGCCTTCGCCGTGAGCGGGTTGTCGCCCGTGATCATCACGGTGCGGATGCCCATGGCCCGCAGCTCGCCGAACCGCTCGCGCAGACCGTCTTTGACGACGTCCTTCAGGTGGATGACGCCGAGCACGCGCCCGCGGCCGTGCGAAACTCCTGAAGAATCGGGGGAGACGGTCGCAACCACCAGCGGAGTTCCGCCGGACTCGGCGATCGCGTCCGCAATTCTCAGGAGTTCGGCACGGGTGACGTCGGGCACAGCCGCCTCGAGGCCGTCCAACCAGGTCAGAACGGCCGACGCCGCTCCTTTTCGCACCATCTCGCCGCTGTGCAGGTCCACCCCCGACATGCGGGTCTGCGCCGTGAAGGGCACGGGCTCGGCGCCCCGGGGCATCTCGGCGACGACCCCCTGCGCGGCGGCGAGCTCGACGACCGAGACGCCCTCGGGGGTGGGGTCGGCCTGCGACGACAGCGAGGCGTACTCGGCGAGCTCGGGGGAGCCGACGCCCGGCAGCGCGACGAACGCCGACGCCCGGCGGTTGCCGTACGTGATGGTTCCGGTCTTGTCGAGCAGCAGCGTCGTGACGTCGCCCGCTGCCTCGACGGCGCGGCCCGACATCGCCAGGACGTTCCGCTGCACGAGGCGGTCCATACCCGCGATGCCGATCGCGCTGAGGAGAGCACCGATCGTCGTGGGGATGAGGCAGACGAGGAGCGCCACGAGCACCGGGATCGACACCGGAGCGGCGGCGTACGACGCGATCGGGTTCAGCACCAACACGACCACGACGAACACGATCGACAGGCTCGCCAGCAGGATGTTCAGCGCGATCTCGTTCGGCGTGCGCTGCCGCGACGCGCCCTCGACGAGCGCGATCATGCGGTCGACGAACGTCTCGCCCGGCTTCGAGGTGATCCGCACGACGATGCGGTCGCTCAGCACCCGCGTGCCGCCGGTGACGGCGCTGCGGTCGCCGCCGGACTCGCGCACGACCGGGGCCGACTCGCCGGTGATCGCCGACTCGTCGACCGTGGCGATGCCGGCGACGATGTCGCCGTCGCCGGGGATCAACTGCCCCGCCTCGACGAGCACGACTTCGCCGACCCGCAGTTCGCCCGAGGGCACGTCCTCGACGGAGGCGGTGGATGCCAGCGGGTCTCCGGGGGAGTAGGCGACGACGCGACGGGCCGTCGTGGTCGTGCGGGTCTTGCGGAGCGTCGCGGCCTGCGCCTTGCCGCGACCCTCGGCGACCGACTCCGCGACGTTCGCGAAGAACACCGTGAGCCACAGCCAGACCGCGATGCCCCCCGTGAACCCGAACGGGAGCGACGCGTCGCCGCCGCCGAGGAACGGCTCGGTGAGCGCGATGAGGGTCGTGAGGGCCGCCCCCACCCACACGAGGAACATCACGGGGTTGCGCCACTGCGACGCGGGATTGAGCTTCTTCGCGGCTCCCGGGAGCGCGGCGATGATCTGCGCGGCGCTGAACGCGCGGCGCGGAGCGGCCGGAGTCGGGGCCGCGGCGGGAGCCGGGGCGTGGGTGAGCGTGGACATCAGCGCGTAAGTCCTTCGGCGAGGGGGCCCAGGGTGAGGACCGGGAAGTAGGTGAGGGCGGTGACGATGGCCGCCACGCCCGCGAGGAGGCCCGCGAACTGCGGGCGGTGCGTCGGCAGGGTGCCGACGGTGGCGGGAACGGCATCCTGGGCCGCGAGGGATCCCGCGAGGGCCAGCACGAACACGATCGGCAGGAACCGGCCGAGGAGCATCGCCACAGCCAGGGCCGTGTTGAACCACGGGGTGTTCGCGGTGAGCCCCGCGAACGCCGAACCGTTGTTGTTCGCCGCCGACGTGAAGGCGTAGAGCACCTCGCTCAGGCCGTGGACGCCCGGGTTGAGGATCGAGGTGGTCTCGACGTCGCTCCGGATGCCGGGGAGCGCGAAGCTCAGCGCGGTTCCGGCCAGCACGAGCGTCGGTGTGACGAGGATGTACAGGCTCGCGAGCTTGATCTCGCGCGGCCCGATCTTCTTGCCGAGGTACTCGGGCGTGCGGCCGATGAGCAGGCCGCCGACGAACACCGCGATCACGGCGAGGATCAGCATCCCGTACAGGCCCGAGCCGACGCCGCCCGGCGCGATCTCGCCGAGCATCATGTTGATCATCGGCATCCCACCGCCGAGCGCCGTGTAGCTGTCGTGCATCGAGTTGACCGCGCCGGTGGAGGTGAGGGTGCTCGTCGATCCGAACAGCGTCGAGCCGAAGATCCCGAACCGCACCTCTTTGCCCTCCATGGCGCCGCCCGCGAGCTGAGGAGCCGCCCCGGCACCGGCGAGCTCGGCCCACGTGAGAAGGGCCGTGGATGCCGCGAAGATCGCGGCCATGACGCCCAGGATCGTGTAGCCCTGACGGTCGTCGCCGACGATGCGGCCGAACGCCCGGGGGAGTGAGAACGGGATCACGAGCATCAGGAAGATCTCGAACAGGTTGGTCCACGGCGCGGGGTTCTCGAACGGGTGGGCCGAGTTCACGTTGAAGAACCCGCCGCCGTTGGTGCCGAGGAGCTTGATCGCCTCCTGGGATGCCACCGGGCCGCCGGGGATCGACTGGGCCGCGCCCGCGAGGGTCGTGGCATCCGTGAACCCGTTCAGGTTCTGGATCACGCCGCCCGCGAGCAGCACGACGGCCGCGACCACCGAGAACGGCAGCAGCAGGCGGGTCGTGCCGCGCACGAGATCGACCCAGAAGTTGCCGATGACGCCGCTCCGGCGGTACGCGAAACCGCGGACCAGCGCGACCGCGATCGCGACGCCGACGGCCGCGCTCACGAAGTTCTGGACGGTCAGCGCCGCGAACTGCACCGTGTAGCCGAGCGTCGTCTCGCCCGAGTACGACTGCCAGTTCGTGTTGGTGACGAACGACACCGCGGTGTTGAACGACAGCGCCTCGCCGGGGGCCTCGAGGCCCAGGGCGAAGGGCAGGAGCGGCTGCAGGCGCATGATCGCGTACACGAGCACGACACCCATCGCCGAGAACAGCAGCACCGATCGCAGGTACGCCTGCCAGGTCTGGGAGCTGCGGGCGTCGACTCCGATGAGGCGGTAGGTGCCGCGCTCGACGGCGAGGTCGCGCTCGCCGGTGTAGATGCGGGCGATGTAGTCGCCGAGGGGGCGGTAGGCCAGACCCAGGGCGACGATGAGCGTGAGGCTGGTCAGCACGATGGACCAGATCGTTCCGGCATCCATGTCAGAACTTCTCGGGGCGGACGAGGGCGACCACCAGGTAGACGACCGCGGCGATGGCGAGGACGGCGGCGAGGACGCTCATGCGG
>NZ_VBUM01000068.1 GCF_005774735.1 Microbacterium sp. 5K110
CCCCCCATGAACGCACGATGGAGTGCGCGCGGCCTCGCCCTGCTCGGCGCGGTCGCCCTCGCGGTGCCGTTGACGGCGGCGGCCTCGGCTCCGGCTCCGGCCACCGCCGCGGCACCGGCCGCGATGACCGAGGCACCGGCCACCGCCGCGGCGCCGCTGACCAACCTCGACCACCTCGACTTCCTGCTCGGCGAGCCCACCCCGCCCGCCGACGTCGCCGGCCACACCACCTACCGTCTCGCCGAAGAGCCCACGCTCCTCGCGCCGTGGACCTACGCCGACGCGCGCGACGGCGGCACGTTCGAACGCGTCGGCGGCGGCCCGCTCGACCCCGCGACCGGCGACTGGGGGCAGGGCGCGTACAACGCCGACGACACCACCCGCGCCGCCGTGGTCTACCTCCGCCACTGGCAGCAGACGGGCGACGACGGCAGCCGGCACAAGGCGTACGAGCTGCTGCGCACGGTCGCCTACCACCAGACGACCGAGGGACCGGATGCCGGGAACGTCGTGCTGTGGATGCAACCCGACGGCGACCTGAACCCCTCGGCAGAGCCGATCGAACTGCCCGACCCCTCGGACTCCGGCCCCAGCTACTGGCTTGCTCGCACCGTGTGGGCGCTCGGCGAGGGGTACGCGGCGTTCGTCGACGACGACCCCGACTTCGCTGCATTCTTGAAGGAACGTCTCGCCCTGTCGCGTGGTGCGATCGAGCGCGACGTTCTCTCGCGCTACGGCCAGTACGTCGAGTCCGATGGCAAGAGAGTTCCCGCGTGGCTCATCGTCGACGGGGCGGATGCCTCGGCCGAGGCCGTCCTCGGACTGACCGCCGCCGTCCGGGCCGGGGACGACTCCTCGACCACCGCGGCGCGTCAGCTCGCCGAGGGCGTGGCCGCTATGGCATCCGGATCCTCCCGCGAGTGGCCCTACGGCGCGGTGCTGCCGTGGGCGCAGTCGCCGGCCATGTGGCACGCGTGGGGTTCGCAGATGCCCGCGGCGCTCGCCGTGGCCGCCGACGTGCTGGATGACCCCGCCCTGGCAGATCCCGCGATCGCCGACGCGACGGGGTTCACGACGACCCTGCTCACGGCCGGTGGGCCCGACAACGGCTGGTTCCCGAGCCCCACCGACCGGGTCCAGATCGCATATGGCGCCGACTCGCGGGTGCAGTCGCTCGTCGCTCTCGCCGACACGACAGGCTCGTCGGCGTTCGCCGAACTGGCCGGGATGCAGGCTGCGTGGTTCTTCGGCGCCAACCACGCCGGCGCACAGATGTACGACCCCGCGACGGGCGTGACCTTCGACGGTCTGCAGCCCGACGGCACGGTCAACCGCAACAGCGGGGCCGAGTCGACGATGCACGGCCTGCTCACCGCACTCGCGCTCGACGCCCACCCCGACATCGCCGCACGGGCGACGGCGCTGACGTCGGTCGCGGACCGCGTCGGACTGTCGTTCGTCGAAGCCGAGGATGCCACGGCCACCGATGGCACGGTGTCGACGCCGGCGTCGTGGACGGGGGAGTCCAGTTGGTCGGGCGATGCCCTCACCCTGCGCCCGGGGCAGAGCGCCACGTGGGACATCGGTCCCTCGGACTCCCGTCGCTGGGTCGAACCGGTCGTGTTCTCGCAGCCGGGGGAGACGTCTCTCTCGCGCTGGCGCGGGAACGGCGCGCTGAAGGCCACCGGTCCCGCCCAGGGCATTTCGCCCACGGCGGGAGCTCTGCTGCCGCACGCCCTGCGGGTGCCGGTCCCGGAACGGCGCCGCACGGTCGACGTCACCGCGCTGCGCGGCGACCTCGTGCTCGACGGGCTGATCGTTCGGCCGTGGGTGTCGCGCCTGGTGCTGGCGGGCGGTGACAGTCGTAGCGAGCTCGTGCACTCCAGCGCCCCGTCCGCGCAGCGGACGACCGTCTCGGGCGGCGGAACGGTGCGGGTGTACGACGCCCGCGGAGCGCTGCTGCGCACGATCGCGTTCGACGACGAGACGACGGTGGTGCTGCCCGCGGGCGGCTTCGCGATCGCCGAGCGCTGAGCCCCGCGGCCGCGGGCTCGCGCGAGCCGGGTTCGGGGCGCGATTCTCCGTTCGGGGCGGGGGATTCCGCGCCCCGAACGGAAGAACGCGCCCCGAATCGGGGTCGGCTGCGGCTCAGCGGCTGGCGTGCACGGCGCGAACCGGCGTGGGGCGCACCGCGCCGGCATCCTCGTGTCCGATTTCCGCCGGACAGTGTCGGAGGTCGGTGGCAGGGTGGATGCCATGACGATCACCGCGACAGAGGCCCGGGGCTTCGACGAGCGTTACCGGGTGATCCAGTCGCGCGACCGCCGCTTCGACGGGCAGTTCGTGACCGCCGTGCGTTCGACGGGCATCTACTGCCGGCCCAGCTGCCCCGCGCGCACGCCGAAAGAGGCGAACGTGACGTTCTACGCCACGTCCGCGGCGGCGCACGAGGCCGGGTACCGCGCCTGCAAGAGGTGCCTTCCCGAGGCCGCCCCGGGGTCGCCGGCGTGGGACGTCCGCGGCGACGTCGCGGCGCGGGCGATGCGCCTCATCTCCGACGGCGTCGTCGACCGCGAGGGCGTTCCCGGACTCGCGCGGCGCCTGGGCTACTCGGCGCGTCACCTCGGTCGGCTGCTCACCGCCGAACTTGGTGCCGGACCGCTCGCCCTGGCCCGGGCGCAGCGCGCCCACACCGCTCGCGCGCTGCTGGTGGGCACCGACCTGTCGTCGACCGACGTGGCCTTCTCGTCGGGGTTCTCCAGCGTCCGGCAGTTCACCGAGACGATCGGCGAGGTGTTCGGCATGTCGCCCACCGCCCTCCGCGCACGTCGGACGCGGGCCGCCGGGGTGGTCCCGGTCGGCGAGATCGACCTGGCGCTGCCCGTCCGCGGGCCGATCGACACGGTCGGGCTGTTCGGCTGGATGCGGGCGCACGCCGTCCCCGGCGTCGAGATCGGCGGAGACACGTCGTTCGCCCGGGTCGTGCGGCTCCCGGGCGGACCGGCGTGGTTCGAGGTGCGTCGCGGCGCCGATTCGCGGCTGCGTCTGCGCGCCCGGCTGACCGCCCCCGCCGACCTCGGCACGCTCATCGCGCGCGTCCGCCGCCTGTTCGACCTCGACGCCGATCCGCTCGCGATCGACGAGGCACTGGTACGGCACCCCGAGCTCGCGCCCGCCGTCGCCGCGATCCCGGGCGTGCGGGTGCCCGGCGCCATGGATGCCGGGGAGATGCTGCTGCGGGCGATGATCGGTCAGCAGATCAGCGTCGCCTCGGCCCGCACGATGCAGGGCCGCCTCTCGGCCGAGCTGGGAGAGACCACCGAGATCGGTGGCTCGCCGATGACGCTGTTTCCTGAGCCCGCCGTGATCGCGGAAAGCGGCATCGACGTGCTGCGCGGGCCCGAGGCCCGTCGCCGGGCGATCGTCGCGACCGCCGCGGCACTCGCCGACGGCTCGCTCGCCCTGGGTCCCGGCGACGACGGCGCGGAACAGCGCGCCCGTCTCCTCGCGCTGCGGGGGATCGGCCCGTGGACCGCCGACTACGTGCGCATGCGCGTGCTGGGTGACCCCGACGTCCTGTTGCCGGGTGACGTCGCCGCGCGCGCGGGTGCCGCAGCCCTCGGCCTTCCGTCCGACGCCGCCGGATTCACGGCGTGGTCGGATCGGCTCGCTCCGTGGCGCAGCTACGCGATGGCGCACTACTGGTACGCCGCGCCCGTCACCCAGGCGTGGCGCGCGACCGACACAGTCCCGTCTCCCACCGAAAGCGAGCCCGCCCCGTGAGCACCGTGACCGCCGCGACCCTGCAGTTCCTCGACACCCCCGACGGCGCCTTCGCGATCCTCGCCGACGACGCCGACCGCGTGCTGGTCGCGGGCTGGACCGACGACAGGGATGCCATGCTCGCGCGCCTGCGACCCGCCCACCGCCCGGTGACCGTCGTCACGGGCGAGACCCGCGCCGCAGACGCCGTCCGCGCCTACTACGACGGCGACCTCGCCGCGATCGACGGCGTCGAGGTCGCGCAGTTCGGCACGCCCCTGCAGCAGCGGGGGTGGGCCGCCCTGCGCGGTATCCGTCCCGGGCAGCCGCTCACCTACACCGGGTTCGCGACCGCCCTGGGCTCTCCCACGGCGGTGCGGGCGGCGGCATCCATCTGCGCCCGGAACGCGCCCGCGCTGTTCGTGCCGTGCCACCGGGTTCTGCGCGGCGACGGGACGATGGGCGGGTTCGCGTGGGGCGTCGAGGTCAAGCGCCGGTTGCTCGAACGCGAAGCCGCGGGGTGACCCCTCGGGCATCGGAGCCCGCGGCAGCGGACGGCGCCCGTGCCCTCGGATCCAGTCTTGCCTCCAGGGATCCCTCAGGCATATCCTGAAAAGCTGCCGCGTCCCCCGGTGGCTGTGTACCGATCGAGGAGGATGCCATGGACCAGATCGACGCCCCCGTCGTGCGTGCCGCTTTCTCCGCCGTCGCCCGCCCGTAGCGCTCCGACCGCTCGCGCGTCGCACGCCCGGCGGACCTCCGCCGGTTCCCCCCTGGCATCCCCTTTCCCGCGCCCACTCCGGCGCGTCGCTTCGACCCCACGAGGATCATGACCACCGCACCGTCCCGCCCGCATCTCTCGACACCCCGCTCGCTCGCGCGGCTGCTTCCCATCGCCCGGCCCGTGCTCCCGCGCCTCGCACTCGGTGCCGTGAGCGCCTTGGGCGCGAGCGTCCTCGCCCTGGCGATCCCGCTCGTCCTCGAGCAATTGGTCGCCGGTCCCATCGGCTCGGGCGATCCCGGTCAGTTGGCCTGGGGCGCCCTCCTCATCCTCGGGCTGGGGCTGGCCGAGGCCGGCATGGTGTGGTTGCGCCGCTGGTTCGTGCTCGCCCCCGCGACCAAGGTCGAGTACGACCTCCGCCAATCGTTCTACTCGCGGCTGCAGCGTCTGCCCGTCGCCTTCCACGACCGGTGGCAGTCGGGGCAGTTGCTCTCGCGCATGATGCAGGACATCAGCATGCTGCGCCGTTGGCTGGCGTTCGGCCTGATCCTCTTGATCGTCAACGTCCTGACGATCCTCATCGGCGCCGTCCTGCTCTTCCGCTGGCACTGGCTCCTGGGCACGCTCTTCCTGATCGCGTCGGCGCCGCTGTGGTACGCCGGCTACCGCTTCGAGAAGCGCTACGGCGCGCTCGCCCGGCAGAGCCAGGACCAGGCGGGCGACCTGGCCACCTCGGTGGAAGAGAGCGTCCACGGCATCCGCGTCCTCAAGGCCTTCGGTCGTGGGAAGCACGCGCTGCAGAAGTTCACACGGCAGGCGGAGTCGCTGCGCGAGACCGAGCTCGGGAAGGCCCGTGCGATCGGGTGGATCTGGTTCTGGCTCGTGCTGCTGCCCGACATCGCGTTCGCGGTGTGCCTGGGGGCCGGCATCGTGCTGACCCAGCTCGGAGAGCTGCAGATCCCCGAGCTCGTGGCGTTCTTCGCCATGGCCACGGTGCTGCGGTGGCCGATGGAGTCGATCGGCTTCCTGTTCTCGTTCCTGCTGGACGCGCGCACCGCGACCGACCGCATCTTCGAGGTGTTCGACGAGCACAACACCATCGTCGACCCCGCAGAGCCCCGCACGATCGCCGCACCCCGCGGGGAACTCGTGCTCGAGGGGGTCCACTTCCGGTACCAGGATGCCGCGGATTCCGAGCCCGATCTGCTGGACGGGGTCGACCTGAGCCTGCGTCCGGGGGAGACGATGGCGCTCGTGGGGCTGACCGGTTCCGGGAAGACCACTCTCACCACGCTCCCCGGACGCCTGTACGACGTCACGGGCGGGCGCGTGCTGCTCGACGGCGTCGACGTCCGCGAGCTGCGTCTGTCCGAACTCCGTCGGCACGTCGGCATGGCGTTCGAGGACGCGACGCTGTTCTCGCAGACGGTGCGCGAGAACGTGCTGCTCGGCCGGGAAGAACTCCCGCCGGGGTCGCCCGAAGCCGAGGCCGTCCTGCGCGAGGCCCTCGGGGTGGCGCAAGCGCACTTCGTCCACGACCTGCCCGACGGGGTGGACACCGTCATCGGCGAAGAGGGGTTGAGCCTGTCCGGCGGTCAGCGGCAGCGTCTCGCTCTCGCCCGGGCGGTCGCGGCCCGGCCCGCGGTGCTCGTGCTCGACGACCCGTTGTCGGCTCTCGACGTTGACACCGAGGCCCTCGTCGAGGACGCGCTGCGTGAGGTGCTGAGCGAGACCACGGCCCTCGTCGTGGCGCACCGGCCCTCGACCGTGACGCTCGCCGACCGTGTCGCACTGCTGCAGGACGGGCGTATCGCCGCCGTCGGCACGCACTCGGATCTGCTGCGCGAGAGCGACGCGTACCGTCACGTCATCTCGAGCCTCGAAGAGGCCGAGGCCGAGCGCGAGGCGCAAACCGGGGCGATCCCGGTCATCCGATCCGACAGCGGCCGAACCGCCGCGGCCGATGACACCACCTCCGAGAAGGAGCCCACCCGATGAGCGCCACCACCGTCTCCGGGACCAGCGGCGAGGATCGCTCGGACTACACGCGTGACGAGAGTCGCGCGATCCGCCAACGATCCCTGCGTCTGCTGGGCTCGCTCGTGTCGCCGCTGCGCTGGCAGCTCGTGCTCGCCGCCGCCGTGCTCGTCGTCTCGACGGCGTTGCGCGTCGCCGGTCCGGCGCTGATCGCGTTCGGCATCGACAACGCCCTGCCCGCCGTCATCCAGAACAACGACTGGATGCCGACCATCCTCGTCGTCGCGATCTATCTCACGGCCGGCATCGGCGGCGCGGTGCTGATCGGCTGGTACGTCGTGGTCGCGGCGCGCCTCACGCAGGCCGTCATGCTCGACCTGCGAAAGCGCATCTTCCTGCACACCCAGCGCCTGAGCCTGGAGTTCCACGAGTCGTACACGTCGGGCCGCATCATCTCGCGCCAGACGAGCGACCTCGACACGATCCGCGAGCTGTTGGACGGGGGACTGAACGAGCTCGTCTCGGGCGTGCTGTACGGCCTGTTCACCCTCGTCGCGCTGTTCCTCATCGACTGGCAGTCCGGCCTCGTCCTCACCGTCATGGGCCTTCCGCTGTTCCTGCTGATGCGCTGGTTCTACGGGCGGTCGCAGGTGATCTACCGCGAGTCGCGGGTGGTCAGCGCGCAGGTGATCGTGAAGTTCGTCGAGAGCATGACCGGCATCCGCGCCGTGAAGGCCTTCCGCAAGGAGCCGCGCAACGACGAGGAGTTCGGCGAGCTCGCGGGCCAGTACCGCGACGTGAACATGCGCTCGATCCGCCTCTTCGGTACCTTCGAGCCGGCCCTGATGGCCGTGGCATCCGTCTCGGTGGCCCTCGTGCTCCTGTGGGGCGGCGGTCGCGTGATCGGCGGAGCGCTCGAGATCGGTGTGCTCGCGGCGGCCGTGCTGTACGTCCGCAACTTCTTCGCCCCGCTGCAAGAGGTCGCGTTCTTCCTCAACTCGTACCAGTCGGCCACGGCGGCGCTCGAGAAGGTCTCCGGCGTGCTCGAGGAGGAACCCACGGTCCCCGACCCGGTCGACCCCGTCGACCTGTGGAGCGCCCGCGGGCACGTTCGCTTCGACGAGGTCACGTTCGGGTACTCGGAGGAGCGCGTCATCCTGCCGCACTTCTCGCTCGACATCCCCGCGGGACAGACGATCGCCCTCGTCGGCACCACGGGCGCCGGCAAGACGACGCTCGCGAAGCTCATCTCGCGCTTCTACGACCCCACGAAGGGGGCCGTCACGCTTGACGACGTCGACCTGCGGCGGCTGCACCCCAAGGACCTGCGGCGCGCGATCGTCATGGTGACGCAGGAGGCGTACCTGTTCAGCGGGACCGTGGCCGACAACATCGCGCTGGGCAAGCCCGACGCGACGATGGACGAGATCCGTGCCGCTGCCCGGGCGGTGGGGGCCGAGGGGTTCATCGAGAAGCTGCCCGACGGCTACGACACCGACGTGAACAAGCGCGGCGGACGCGTGTCGGCGGGGCAGCGGCAGCTGATCTCGTTCGCTCGGGCCTTCCTCGCCGATCCCGCGGTGCTGATCCTCGACGAGGCGACGGCGTCGCTGGACATCCCCAGCGAGCGCCTCATCCAGGACGCGCTGCAGACGCTGCTGGCCGACCGCACGGCGATCATCATCGCCCACCGGCTGTCGACGGTCGCCATCGCCGACCGTGTGCTCGTGATGGAGCACGGTCGCATCATCGAGGATGACGCCCCGGACGCGCTCATCGCCGGGACCGGCAAGTTCGCGCAGCTGCACGCCTCGTGGCGGGAGTCGCTCGTCTGACGGATCGGAGGACGGATGCCACGGCCCCGGTGCCGTGGCATCCGTTCGCTTGTCGTGCCGAACCTGACGTGTTCGCGGCGCGGGGTGAGCGCCTCTTCCGGGTCGGGTGATTCGGCCCCCGCGTGCCTCGCCGCGTCTCGGCGGCATGTATACATTTCTTCTCGACCCCGTTTCGACGGAGGGTCCCCGCGCTCCGGAAGTGCGCGGGGCAGTGGCGAGGGGATGTATCCGGTGACCGGAGGGGCAGTCGATGCGCGCGATGCGCGCATGGTCGTGGAGTGGATCACGGGCCGGCACGAGTCGTTCCGGCAGGCGGTGTTCTGCGCTCCCGACGCGCCCACCGCTCCGGCAGCGGCAGCCCTCGGCCGCGATGACGTGTTGTTCGTCCCGGCCGACGCGCCCGTCGACACGGTGGCTCATGTCGTCCGCTACAGCGGTGCCTTCGATGAGGTCGGCGACACCCTGCACGTGGCCGGACACACCGTCGAACTCCAGCACTACGCGGCCGCCGCCTACGTCGAGCTCATCGGTCCCACCGCCGTCCGGTTCCTCGACGCCGACGGGTGGAGCGCTTTCCTCGACGACGCCGAGCTCGCCCGTGACGCGGGCGTCTTCACGGCGCCTCTGATCGACGGGCGGCTGCGTCTCGCCGATGCCGCCGTCCTCGACGCCCCCTTCGCCGAGGCGGCCCCGGTCTCGCTCCACGTGCACGGCGACGGCCGCGTGACCGCGGGGGCGCAGGGCGGCGTCGTCGGCCCCGTCGGCACGGCGCTGACGACGCCGGTGCCGCGGTGGACGGCTGTCGCGGGCATCACGGTGCCCGAGCGCGTGGCGGACGACCTCGCGACGCGGCCCTGGCTCGGGCGTTATCGGCACGCCGCCGAGGTGGTCGCGGCGCTGGGACTCGAGCCCGGGGCGGCGTCGATCGACGGATTCGGCTGGTCGGTGCTCGACACAGCCGGCAGGACGCAGCCCCATCCCGACGATCCGTTCCTCGTGACCACGCCCGCAGGACTCCTTCTCGTCGACGTGCGCACGCGTCGTCGACAGCGTGTTCCCGCGGCCACGGCGACGGTCGTGGCGGCGGTGCAGACCTCGCCCGACGTCGCCCGCGCGGCCGAGCGCGTCGCACACGACCTGGGCGTCTCCCTCGGCTCCGCGCGGCGACTCTGCGCCGAGGCGACAGACCTCCTCGGCGTGCGCACGGGCGTCCCGCTGCCCGGCGCTGTCGTCGGGGGAGGGGCATGAGCCCCGTCTGGCCGGCGCTCTCGCCCGCGGACACAGTCGTCGACGCCGGCCGGATCGCCGTGTCCGCATCCGGGCACCGCATCCGTTACGCCGACGGATCGGTCCGGCTGTGCGCAACGAGCGGCCTGTGGAACGTGCCCCTCGGGTATGGGCATGAGGGCATCGCCGAGGCGGTCGCGGCTGCCCTTCGCGACGCGTCCTACCTGTCGCTCTTCCGCGGCGTCCATCGTCCGGCGCAAGAGGCCGCCGATGCCCTGCTCGGTCTCGCCGGCCGCGACGCCTACGAGCGCGTGATCTTCTCCACCGCCGGAGGCGCAGCGAACGATGCCGCGATGAAGCTCGTCCGACAGCATCACCTCGAGCGGGGTGAGCGGGCGCGCACGCTCGTCGTGGGTCTGCGCGGCAGCTACCACGGCACGATGTACGGCAGCCACGCCCTGAGCGGCGACGCGCTCGGTCAGGGCGCGTACGCCCTCGACCGGCGTGCGGTGCGGCACGTCGACCACGCCGACGGCGGGGCGGAGCTGACGGCACTGCTGCGCCGCGAGGGAGCGCGGGTCGCCGCGGTGGTGATCGAGCCGCTCCTGGGCAGCGGTGCCCATCCGGTGGACCGGGCGTTCATCGACGCGGTGCTCGACCTCCGCGACGCGCACGGTTTCCTGCTCGTGGCCGACGAGGTCGCCACGGGGTTCGGGCGCACCGGAGCGCTGTTCGCCTCGGGAGAGTGGTCGCGCCCGCCCGATGTCCTGGTGCTCTCGAAGGCGCTGACCAACGGCGCACTCGGCGCCGCCGCGCTGCTGGTGGGCCCCCGCATCGTGGCCGGCTTCCGCGACCACGGCGCGACGTTCGTGCACGGGGAGACGCAGGCCGGCACACCGGCCGTCGCGGCCGCGATTCGCACCGTCGTCGAGGAGGTCCGCCGCACCGACGTGCGCGCCACCGTCGGCCGGCTGGGCGAGCGGCTGCGCGCGCTCGCCGACGGACTGGTGCGCGACGGGCTCGCGGTCGGGGTGCGCGGACGCGGAGCCTTCCTCGCCGTGGCCCTGGCCGACCACGGTGCGTCGCGACCGCCGGCCACATCGGCGTGGTCGTCCGTTTCGTCGGGAGCGACTCCGCGACTGCCCGCCGAACGCGTGGCAGACGTCGTCGCCGCGATCGGCGACGCGGGCGCGGTCGTGCATCCGGGGGTCGACGGCATCCAGCTCATCCCCGCGTACGGGTTCGACGACGGCGATCTCGCCGAGCTGGACACGGCGATCCGTGCGGGACTCTCGCGCGTGTCGGAGGGCGCCCCGTGACCGCAGCGATCCGGCGACGGCGGTCGACCCTCGTCGCGGGCTCGGCGATCACGCCGGCGGCCTGCGCCGCGATCACGTCAGGCCGCCGCGCGGCGGTCGTGGTCGACGAGCGGATCGCACACCTCGCGCAGGATCTCGAGTCCATCGACACGGTCATCGCGGTCGAACCCGCAGAACTGGATGCCACGGCGGTCGCCCACCTGAGCGAACGCGTGCGCGCCGCTCGGGCGGGGGTCGTCGTCGCGATCGGCGGCGGAACCACGATCGACGCGGTGAACGTCGCCGCGATCGGCGTCTCCGCTCCCCGAACGCTCGACTGGGCGCTCGCCCGCGCCGACGGCGCCCCGGTCGTGAGGATCCCCGAGGGGGATGCCGCGGGCATCGACGTCGTGGCCGTGCCGACGACCGTCGGTACATCGGCGGAGTCCAATGCGGTCGCGATCGTCCGCACGGCCGGAGGGCAGTGCCTCCTGCTCGGCGAGGTGCTGCGGCCGCGGTACGCCGTCCTGGACGACGTGAACTACCGCTCGCTCGATGCCCGCGACGTGCGGGCCGGCTGCCTCGAGGCCCTCCTGCGTCTCGCCGGCGCGAGCACCGCGGCCCGGGCACATCCGCGCGCGACGGCGCACGCGGTGACCCTGGCACGCGCCCTGGTCGGGCTCGGTCACGGCCCGCTCTCGGACGCCGCGCGCCTGCGGATCGCCCGATGCAGCGCGGCCACGCAGCGCAGCGCCGCGCTTCGCGGACGCGCGCCCTTCAGCCCCCGCCACTGGTACCTCGCCAACGAGGTGTCCTTCGTCGCCCGAACGACGAAGATGCGGGCGACGGCGTCGGTCGTCTCCCGCGTGTGGCAGCGCATCGAGGACGGCGACTCCCGCTGGGGATCGCTCGGGCCGCTGGAGGCGTTCTGGCGCGAGGTGGTCCGCGACACGCGGCTCCCGCTCGCTCCGGCGGCCGGCATCGACGCCCTCGTCGCGCGCTGGGGACTGCCGCTCGCGCCGCGCCCGAGCGAGGACGCCCTGGCGTCGATCGCCGGACGGGTGGAGCGGCGGTGGGCACGTCGGGGGCCGGCGCTCCGCGGGATCACGGCCCCCGACGTGCGTGACGTCCTCGATCGAGCGCGATGGGACCCGAACCCGTCCGCCGAGGCGTCACGCCTCCTGCCCCCGCTCGCCCCCGAGAGCAGAGGGAGGAGGTGATGACAATGACGTCTTCCACGCCTTCGCCGCAGCTGAGGTTCGACGAGCTCGACGCCCTCGAGACCCCCAGCTGGGAGAGCTTCTACAAGGGCGTCCTGGGCGGTCTGGCCGTGGTCGGCATCGGTGTCGCGATCGCCACGTGACGCTCAGCCGCTCGTCCGACACGACCCCGAGGAGGTGACATGCACATGACGCCCACGCTGGAGTTCGTCGAGCTCGACTCGATGGACGCCCCCGACGACGGATGGGACTGGTTCCGCGGCTTCAGCTACGGAGTGGCCCTGGGGTTCCTCGCCCTTTCCGCCACCTGAACCCGCTCACGGATGCCGCGCCCGCGGCATCCGGTCCTTGTCGGCACCCGAGGAGGTGACACATGACCAACGATCTCGCTCTGCGCTTCGACGAGCTCGACGAGCTCGACGCCCCGATGGAGTGGTGGGAGCACGCCAGCTACATCATCGCCATCGCCGCCGCGACGGTCGCCATCGCCACCTGATCGCCGCCGTCGAGGGGGAGACGCCCCGTACGTGTCCCCCTCGACGGTTCCGCAGCCCACCGCCCCCGGAACGAGGATCCATGACCGCTCCGCTCACCCTGTCCGTGCACCGACTCCTGGACGACGCCGGTCGTCGCGCCGAGCCCCGCGACGTGTACGCGGGCGACGGCGCGCGTTTCTACGACGAGCTCGTCGGTCCCGACAGGTCCGAGATCGGGGAGGTCCTCGCCGTGGCGCGTCGCAGCGGACCCGCGGTGCTCGACCTCGCGGCCGGAAGCGGCCGGGTCACGCTCCCGCTCCTGCGCGTCGGGAAGTCCGTCACCGCCCTCGACCTGTCGCCCTCCATGCTGCAGCGGCTGAGCGATGCTCTGCCGCCGGGTGCCCGCTGCGACCTCGTCGTCGCGGACATGCGCGCCTTCGACCTCGGCCGCGAGTTCGACCTCGTGGTGATCGCGGCCACCTCGATCACCCTGCTCGACCGCGACGATCGCCGGCGCCTGTTCCGCGCCGTCCGACGCCACCTCGCGCCGACCGGCACCCTGCTGCTGTCGGTCGCGGGGGATGAGGCACTGCGCGCTCTGCGCACATCGGGCGATCGCGAGATCTCGGTCGCATCCGGCGACCGCGTGACCCGCTACCTGCAGTCGCAGCAGGTCGAACCCGACGGTTCCCGCCGGGTGGTCAACTGGATGCCACTCCCGCTGCCCGCGCCCCCAGAGCCCGTGCCCGTGCTGACCACCCGTCTGCAGCTGCTCGATGCTGCGACCGTCGCGGCCGAGTTGGAGCAGAACGGATTCCGCCCGCCCGCGACGATCCCCGTGCGCAGCCCCGGGGTCGCCGACGGCGAGGGCATGCTCCTCCTGCGCACGGGGGTCGACCACGGAGGTGCCCATGACGCGTGAGGCGCGGACCCCCGAGGTCGCCGCGAGTCCGCGGGTGTCGGCATCCGTCCGTCTCGAACCCGGAGCAGACACGGACCGCTGGCTCGTCACGGTCGACGGCGTGCCGGTCTCGCGCGTGTCGACCCCGGTCGCGCAGACGCTGCGCGCGATGGACGGGTCGACCAGCGTCGACGAGCTGCGTCGACGCTTCGCCCCCGCGCACTCCGCGGCGGAGTTCGCCGACCTCCTGGACCGATTCCGGCGCGCCGGTCTGCTCCACGGATCCGAGCGGCGGACGGCCGGGCGTGTGACCTATCGCCCGCCGCTGACGATCCAGTTCGCGACCCTGCGCGCCCCCCAACTCTTCGCCGTGTTGCATCGCGTGCTTCGTCCGGCCCTGGTGGGGTGGATGCGGTGGCCGATCGCGGCGGTCATGCTCCTCGGCGGGATCGCGCTGGTCGTGCAGTCCGGCGAGGCGATGACGGCCCTCGCCTCTCCGCTTCCGCTGACCGACGTGCTCGTGGTCGCTCTCGTCCTGGTGTGCGCGACTTTCGCCCACGAGGTGGCGCACGGAGTGAGCCTCGCGCACGCGGGCGCACGGCCCCGCCGCGCCGGCGTGATGCTCCTGTACCTGGGTCCGGCGTTCTTCGTCGATGTCACGGATGCCTGGCGGCTGCCCTCCCGGGCGTCCCGTGTCGTGATCGCCCTCGCCGGCCCCGCGGTGCACGCCGTGCTCGCCGGAGCCGCGTCGCTGTGCGCGCTCGCGGCCGTTGACGCCGACACGCGCCGGACGCTGCTCCTGCTCGCGTGCGCGTGCGCGACCGTCGTCGTGGTCAACCTCGTGCCGTTCGTCCGGTTCGACGGCTACATCGCGCTGATGAGCGCGATCGACGAGCCGAACCTTCGCGCGCGCACGATGGCCGACGCCGGGGCGGCCGCCCGGCGGGTGCTCTTCGGCGCCGAGCGCGAACCGCGGGCACTGGCGCGGTGGTGGAGCGTGCCGTTCGGCGTGCTCAGCGTCCTCGTCCCCACCGCGCTGGTGTGGTTCGCCCTCGAGCGCGCCGTGGGTGCCCTGTCGGGGGCGGGCCCGGTGGGCGCACTCCTCGTCCTGGTGCTGCAGGTCGCGATCCTCCTCGCGGTCGGCGTTCCGGTGGTGCGGTGGCTCGCGGCCGGCGCACGCAAGGGGCGGGGGCGCGTGCGGTTCCTCCTGGTCGGGGCGACCCTCGTTGCCGCGATCATCGGGGCGGCCGGGGTGATCCCTGTCGCGGACGTGCGCTCCGCGGGCTTCGCCGTCGATGGTGCGCGCACGCTCCTGGTCGTGCCCGCCGACTCGGCCGCAACCGTCCCGCTCGACGACGGCACCCCGGTCGTGCTCTCCACCCGGGGCATCCTCGGCGACGCGCCCGTGGCCTCGGGGATCGCGCATCCGGAGCATCCGCGATCGCACGCGGCGCCGATCTCGGCTTTCGCCCCCGTGGAGGTCTCCGGTGTCGAGGTCGATGCCGTCGCCGTCGGAGTGATCGACCTGCCCGTCGACGCGGTGATCCCGGCGGGCGGACGCGCGGTCGTGCACCTCGGCACGCGCTCTCTGCTCTCGCACGTGTGGTCCACCCACGTGGCCGATCCCGTCTCGGCACTTCTCGCCTCGCTGTTCCCCTCGCTCGACGACCCTCAGGAAGACCGGACATGACCGACAACGCCATCGAGGTGCGCCACCTCACCAAGACCTACGGTTCGCGCACGGCCGTCGACGACGTCTCGTTCGCGGTGCGCCGCGGCAGCATCGTCGGGCTGCTCGGACCGAACGGGGCGGGCAAGTCCACGACGCTCCGCGCCGTCGTCGGTCTGTCCGCACCGACCGACGGAGCGGCCCTCATCGACGGTGTGCCTTTCGCTCGTCTCGCCCAGCCGTCGGCGCACGTCGGTGTGCAGATGGACGGATTCGGCTTCGAGGTCGGCATCACCGCCCGACGCCACCTCGAGATCGCGCGCCTCGCCGTCGGCGCGCCGCGTCGTCGCGTCGACGAGGTGCTCGACGAGGTCGGGCTCACGAACGATGCCCGCCGGCGGGTGAAGTCGTTCTCCACCGGGATGGTCCAGCGGCTCGGACTCGCCGCGGCGCTCATCGGCGCGCCTCGCACGCTGGTGCTCGACGAGCCCTCCAACGGCCTCGACCCCGACGGCATCCGTTGGCTGCGCCGGTACCTCCGCGCGTTCGCCGCGGACGGCGGCTCGGTCCTCGTCTCGAGTCACCAGCTCGCCGAGCTCGAGCACACGGTCGACGAAGTCGTCATCCTGAACCGGAAGGTGCTGTACTCCGGAGCGCTCGCCGATCTCGTACGCGGAGACGGCGACTCCCTCGAGGACCGCTACTTCGACCTCGTCGAAGGGACCCGGGCGTGATCGGGGCGATTCGGGCCGAGATCCTGCGCGCCCGCAGCGGGGCCAATACGCTGGCGGTCCTCCTGCTGGCGGGGTTCATCCCCGTCATCATCCTCACCAGCGACGACACCCTGGGCCGCATGACGAGCCTGGATGCCGCGCACGCGGCGCCGCTGCTCTTCGCTCCGGTGGCGTGGACGTTCGTCGTGGCGGCGTTCGCGGGCGCCTTCGGCGTCACCCGCGAGTTCTACTACGGATCGATGGGCAGATCCATCGTGCAGGTCGGATTCACGCGGGCGTTCCTCGGCAAGGGGGTCGCGGCGGTCGTCGTCGGCCTCGTGCTCACCGCCGGGCTGGTCGCGGTGTGGTGCGGCGTCGTGGCCGTTGTGCTGGCGGTGAACGGGCGGGCTTTCGCGGTGCCCGCGGCGGCGTTCTCGACGGTGCTCGGGGCGTTCCCGGCGGCGCTCCTCGGGGCGGTGATGGGCGCGTCGATCGGCTGGATCGTCGGCAACTACTACGTCGCGGCGGCGATCGTGCTGGCCGGTCCGATCGCCTTCGAACTCGCGCTGCTGGGCACCGCGCCCGATGTCGCGCGGTTCCTGCCGGGACTGTCGCTCGCGGCCCTGGCCTCGCCGCAGAACCACCCCGGTCTGCTCGCGCCGGGTGCCGGCCTGGCGGTGGCCCTGGCCTGGACCTTCGCCCTGACGGTGTGCGCATGGGTCGTCGGACGTCGGAGGTTCACGTGACCGGTGCCGCACTGCCCACCGCATCGTTTCCGGTGCGGATGGGGCGCGCACTCGCCGCGCAGGGCCGGAGCTTCGCGGCGGACCTGCCACTCGCCGGGGTCTGCGCGGCGGCGCTGGTGCTGTCGGCCTCGATCGCGGCCGGCATCCCCGGCGACGCCGCCGGCGCCCCCGACGACGCGAAGGCGCTGGTGGTGGGGCCGCTGTCGACCGTGATCGGTGTGTACGCCGCCGTGATGGCCGCGATCTACGGCTCGTTCCGCTACACGATCGACCGCCGCACGGGAGTCGTGGCGCAGCGTGCCACGCTGCAGCCTCGCCGCTGGGCCCTCACCGGGCGGGTCCCGTTCATCGCGCTCGGGGGCGCGCTCGTGGCCGCGACCGCGGTGCTCGGCGGGCGACTCGCGCTGGCACCCGCCTTCGGTCTCGTCGGGCTCGACGCCCCCGCCGTCCTCGCCGTCCTCGGCGTGGGAGGAGCCTCGGCCGTATGGGGACTCGGCGTGGGGCTCCTGGTCCAGGCGCATCTCCCGGCGTTGTTCGTCGCGCCGTTCTCGCTCAGTATCGCGTTGATGGGGGCGCCCCTGTGGCCCGACATCGTGGCCTGGTTGCCGCTCCCCGCGATGCTGCGCGCCGTCGGCCTCGACCTCGCCGCGCTGGGCATCGGTGATTCCGTCGGTCCGACGCCGGAGGTCGCGGTCGCGGTCGCTGCGGCCTGGGTCGCGGCTGTACTGACGGCGGGCGCGTGGTCGTTCGTGCGCCGCGATCTCCGCTGACGCCGTACCCGCGGCTCACCGCCGCGTCAGATGTGGACGCGGCCGATGGTCTCGCCGTACTCCGTCTCTCCGACGGGCTCGAAGCCCGCGCGGAGGAAGAACGCCTCGGGGCCGCCGACGCCCGGTTCGTAGATGACGTCGACGTGGTCCATGCCGCGGGAGCGTGCCTCGTCCAGCAGGGCCCGGAGGGCGTAGCGACCGACGCCGCGTCCCTGTTCGTCGGCGTCGACGTTGATGCGCCACAGCACCGAGCGGAAGTGCTCCTCGTGCGCCTCGGGGTCGAAGTTCGCGCTGACGAACCCCACGACCTCGTCTCCGTCGAGCACGACACGCTGCCACGACGTCTGCGGATCCATGACCGTCGCGGCGATGCCGTAGCTCACCGGAGCGAGGAACTGCTCCTGTCCGGGCTTCAGCGACAGCGTGTTCACCGCCACGATCGTGGAGGCGGAGAGTTCGACGAGACGAAGGTCGGCCATGCGCCCAGGCTATCCGCCCCGCCGATCCGCGCAACATTTCGGATGCCATCGCCCGGCCGACGATTAGATGAACGCCGTTCGCGGACGGCGTTCATCGGGGCCCGAGCGCCGCCCCGGGCGCCGCGGGGACACCCCCAACTATCTCGACATCAAGAGACTTTGCCGCGGTGCGATAGGCTGAAGAGCAACCCTGGCCGCCTCTACGGAGAGATTCGACGTGCCCGATTCCACCATCATCTACACGTACACCGACGAGGCGCCGGCGCTTGCGACCGCGTCCTTCCTGCCCATCGTGCAGGCTGTCACGACCCAGGCGGGCGTCGACGTCGAGACCCGCGACATCTCGCTCGCCGGACGCATCCTCGCGGCGTTCCCCCAGCGCCTCACCCCCGAGCAGCACGTGGGCGACGCGCTCGCCGAGCTCGGCGGCCTGGCGACGCTCCCCGAGGCCAACATCATCAAGCTGCCGAACATCTCGGCATCCATCCCGCAGCTGAAGGCTGCGATCGCCGAGCTGCAGTCGCAGGGCTACGACATCCCCGACTACCCCGAAGACGCCTCGAGCATCGACGACAAAGACGTGCGGGCCCGCTACGACCGCATCAAGGGCTCCGCGGTCAACCCGGTGCTGCGCGAGGGCAACAGCGACCGGCGTGCCCCGCTCGCGGTGAAGAACTACGCCAAGAAGCACCCGCACCGCAACAAGCCGTTCGCCGAGGGCTCGAAGACCCGCGTCGCGACGATGGACCACGACGACTTCAAGAGCAACGAGAAGTCGTGGGTCGCCGCTCACGACGACGTGCTCACGATCCGCCACACGGCGGCCGACGGCACCGTGACGGTCCTGAAGGACTCGCTGAAGGTCCTCCCGCGCGAGATCATCGACGCCACGTTCCTCTCGGCCGCCGCGCTCGACGCGTTCCTCGCCGAGACGGTCGCTCAGGCCAAGGCCGACGACGTGCTGTACTCGGTGCACCTCAAGGCCACGATGATGAAGGTCAGCGACCCGATCATCTTCGGCCACGTCGTCAAGGCGTACTTCGCCGACGTGTTCGCGCAGTACGGCGAGAAGCTCGCCGCGGCGGGCCTGAACCCCAACAACGGTCTGGGTGGCATCCTGTCGGGTCTGTCGTCGGTCGAGGGCGGCGATGAGATCGCCGCAGCGTTCGAGAAGGCCGTCGACGAGGCCGCGCGCCTGTCGTACGTCAACTCCGACAAGGGCATCACGAACCTGCACGTTCCGTCCGACGTCATCGTGGATGCCTCGATGCCGGCGCTCGTGCGCAACGGCGGCAAGCTCTGGGGCGCCGACGGGGGAGAGGCAGACACCCTCGCGGTCATCCCCGACTCCTCGTACGCGGGGGTGTACCAGGCCGTGATCGACGACGTCATCGCCAACGGTCCGCTGAACCCGGCGACGATCGGCACCGTGCCCAACGTCGGACTCATGGCCCAGGCGGCCGAGGAGTACGGCAGCCACGACAAGACGTTCGAGATCGCTGCCGACGGCCGCGTCGAGATCGTCGACGGTGATGGCAACGTCGTCATCGAGCACGACGTGCAGGCGGGCGACATCTGGCGCGCGACGCAGACCAAGTACGTCGCGATCGTCGATTGGGTGGGTCTGGCCGTGCGCCGCGCCCGCGCCACGAACGTCCCCGCCGTGTTCTGGCTCGATGTCAACCGCGCCCACGACGCGCAGATCATCGCCAAGGTCTACCAGGCGCTCGCGACGATCGACACGCACGGTCTCGAGATCCTGATCCTCCCGCCCGCCGAGGCGACCCGCTACACGCTGGCGCGTCTGCGCCACGGCCTGGACACCATCTCGGTGACCGGCAACGTGTTGCGCGACTACCTCACCGACCTGTTCCCGATCCTCGAGGTCGGCACGAGCGCCAAGATGCTCTCGATCGTTCCGCTGCTCGCCGGCGGCGGTCTGTTCGAGACCGGAGCGGGCGGCTCGGCGCCGAAGCACGTGCAGCAGCTCCTCGAAGAGAACTACCTGCGCTGGGATTCGCTCGGCGAGTTCTTCGCCCTCGCGGCCTCGCTCGAGCACTACGCCGGCTTCACCGGCAACGCCCGCGCGCAGGTGCTCGCCGACACCCTGGATGCCGCGACCGGCACGTTCCTCGAGAACGACAAGTCGCCCGGCCGTGCGCTCGGCACGATCGACAACCGCGGCAGCCACTTCTACCTCGCCCTGTACTGGGCGCAGGAGCTGGCGCGGCAGACGACGGATGCCGAGCTCGCCTCCGTCTTCGCCCCCGTCGCCGAGGCCCTCGCCGCGAACGAAGACACGATCGTCGCAGAGCTGAACGCGGTCCAGGGCCACGCGGCCGAGATCGGCGGGTACTACCGTCCCGACACCGCGCTGGTCGAGAAGGTCATGCGTCCCTCCGCGACGCTGAACGGCATCATCGACGCCCTGCGCTGAGACGGAACCCGAGAGGGGCGGATGCCAGCGGCATCCGCCCCTCTTCCGTTCCCGCCGCGCCCGCATGACTCCGGCAGTATCGGCGGTGGTGGCGGTGGCGGTGGCTGGCTGTTCCGCCGCGCCCGCATGCCTCGGCAGTCTCGGCG
>NZ_VBUM01000069.1 GCF_005774735.1 Microbacterium sp. 5K110
CTGCCGCCGACGTCGGCCCGACCCCTTGTGTAGACCTCACACAATGTTTGATCCAGCGTTGTGGGACTCCTACCGTGGATGGCATCCCTTTGCAACGTCGAAAGGTGCCGAAATGACCGACGCCGCCGTCCGTCCCGCCACGCCCGCCACAAGCACGCGCACGCCCGTCGGGGGTGCGCCCACCGCTGCGCATTCCGCCGCCGAGGCCGCCGAGAACCGCATCGACATCGAGCGGGTGACCGATCTGTTGCTCGGGACGTGGGCCGATACCCGCCGCGAGGCGCGCGAGATGCTGAAGGATCCGCTGTTCTGGCGTGACGACAGCCTCGGCATGGACGCCCACCGGGAGCGCACCCTGGGCCAGCTCCACGAACTCGTCGCCCGCAAGGCCGTACACCGTGCCTTCCCGAAGCGATTCGGCGGCGAGGAGAACAACGGCGCGAACATCGCCGGCTTCGAGGAGCTCGTGGCCGCCGACCCCAGCCTGCAGATCAAGTCGGGCGTCCAGTGGGGGCTGTTCGGATCGGCCGTGCTCCAGCTCGGCACCGAGAAGCATCACGAGAAGTGGCTGCCGGGCATCATGAGCCTCGACATCCCGGGTGCCTTCGCGATGACCGAGACCGGCCACGGGTCGGATGTCGCCGCGATCGGCACGACTGCGACCTACGACGCCGAGACCGAGGAGTTCGTCATCCACACGCCGTTCCGCGGCGCCTGGAAGGACTACCTCGGCAACGCCGCTCTGCACGGCAAGGCCGCCACGGTCTTCGCGCAGCTCATCACGAACGGCGTCAACCACGGCGTGCACTGCTTCTATGTGCCGCTGCGCGACGACGAGGGGAACTTCCTGCCCGGCATCGGCGGCGAGGACGACGGCCTCAAGGGCGGCCTGAACGGCATCGACAACGGGCGTCTGCACTTCGACCAGGTCCGCGTTCCGCGCGAGAACCTGCTGAACCGCTACGGCGACGTCGCCGCGGACGGCACGTACTCCAGCGACATCGCGAGCCCGGGTCGCCGATTCTTCACGATGCTCGGGACGCTCGTGCAAGGGCGTGTGTCGCTCGACGGCGCGGCCGCCTGGGCGTCCGCGATCGGCCTCACCATCGCGATCACGTATGGCAACCAGCGTCGTCAGTTCGACTCCGGCAGCGGCACCCCCGAGGTGACCCTGCTCGACTACGGCAAGCACCAGCGCCGTCTGCTGCCGCGCCTGGCGACCACCTACGCCCAGATCTTCGCGCACGACGAGTTCCTGCAGAAGTTCGACGGCGTCTTCAGTGGCCGCCTCGACACCGACGCCGACCGCGAAGACCTCGAGACGCTGGCCGCTGCACTGAAGCCCCTATCGACCTGGCACGCGCTGGACACCCTGCAGGAGTCGCGCGAAGCGTGCGGGGGGCAGGGCTTCCTCTTCGAGAACCGCCTCGTGGGGCTCCGCGCCGACCTCGACATCTACGTCACTTTCGAGGGCGACAACAACGTGCTGCTGCAGCTCGTCGGCAAGCGCCTGCTCGCCGACTACGCCAAGCAGTTCAAGGGCAAGGATGCCAAGGCCCTCGCCGCCTTCGCCGTCGGTCAGACCGCCGGAAAGCTGTTCCACGGTGCGGGTATGCGGCAGCTCGGTCAGGCCGTCACCGACCTGGGGTCCACCGCGCGCTCCGTCGAGAAGGGGCTGCGGGCACAGCAGCAACACGAACTCCTCGCCGACCGCGTGCAGCAGATGATCGCCGACATCGCGGGGCGGCTGCGCCCGGCATCCAAGCTCCCCCGCGAAGACGCCGCGGCGCTGTTCAACGAGAACCAGGCCGAGCTGATCGAGGCCGCGCGGGCGCACGGCGAGCTGTTGCAGTGGGAGGCGTTCACCGACGCGCTCAACGGTGTCGCCGATGAGGGGACGCGACAAGTGCTGACGTGGCTGCGCGACCTGTTCGGACTCCAGCTCATCGAGAAGCACCTGGCCTGGTACCTGATCAACGGACGCCTGTCGACGCAGCGCGCGGCGGCGGTGTCGAGCTACATCGACCGACTCTGCGTGCGGCTGCGGCCTCACGCTCAGGATCTGGTCGACGCGTTCGGGTACGGCCCCGAGCACATCCGCGCCGCGATCGCCACGGGTGTCGAGGACGACCGGCAGAACGAGGCCGCGTCCTACTACGCGGCGCTGCGGGCCTCGGGCGATGCCCCGGTTCCGGAGAAGAAGCCGGGCAAGTAAGACGGCGGCGGAGGGCGGCGGCCGAGGGGGCCTGCCGCCCTTCGGCGTGTCCTGGGCCCGGGTGCGTCACGAGAACAGGGGATGCGGCCAGCACAGGGCGATTCCGCGGGGATCGGCCTGTTCCGGGTGCATCCCCTGTTCTCGGACGGCCGCGCGGGCCGGTGTCGGACCCCGCGCCTACCCTGGACGCATGAGCGACCTCACGACCGGTGACGACGGTGTCGCGCGCTGTGCATGGGCCGGCGCGGATGCCGAGTACCAGCGGTACCACGACGAGGAGTGGGGCACGGCACTCCACGGCGACCGCCCGCTCTTCGAGAAGATGAGCCTCGAGGGCTTCCAGGCGGGGCTGTCCTGGATCACGATCCTGCGCAAGCGCCCCCGCTTCCGCGAGGTCTTCCAGGGGTTCGAGCCGGCGTCCGTCGCCGCCTTCGGCCCCGACGACGTCGAACGCCTGCTCCAGGATGCCGGGATCATCCGGCACCGCGGCAAGATCGAGGCCGTGATCGGCAACGCCGTGATCGTCGCGGGCATGGCCGAGGGCGAGCTCGACGCACTGATGTGGTCCTTCGCCCCAGAGCAGCATCGCCCGCCGTCGTCCTTCGCCGAGGTTCCCGCGGTCACCGACGAATCGACCGCGATGAGCAAAGAACTCCGGCGCCGCGGCTTCCGCTTCGTCGGACCGACCACGATGTACGCCCTCATGCAGTCGTCGGGCATGGTCGACGACCACGTCGCGGGGTGCTGGCGCGCGGCGGTCTGACGCACCGCTAGACTGGACGACGGAGCTCTCGCTCCCAGCGTCGTCGAACGCACCGGCCCCCTTGCGTGGGCCTTTGACCTTCACGGCGAACGGATGCGCCGCCCGGCGCCTTCGCCCATTGCAGCCGCAGCATTGCGGCATCCCGAACCGCCGTGCGTGCTCGCGCGCCGGCAGGAGACTTCATGACGTCCCAGACTTTCACCGACCTCGGCGTGCCCGCGCCGCTGATCGCCGTCCTCGCCGAGCAGGGCAAGAACGAGCCCTTCCCGATCCAGGCCGACACCCTGCCCGACACGCTCGCCGGGCGCGACGTGCTCGGCCGCGGCAAGACGGGCTCGGGCAAGACCCTCGCCTTCTCGCTGCCCCTCGTCGCCCGTCTCGCGGCCAAGACCGACCGCCGCCGCGGACGCAAGCCCCGCGCGCTCGTGCTCGCCCCGACGCGCGAGCTCGCCAACCAGATCGACGAGGTCATCAAGCCCCTCGCCGCGGCCTACGACCTCACCACGACCACCGTCTACGGCGGCGTGAACCAGAAGCGTCAGGTCGACGCCCTCGCCGCGGGCGTCGACATCCTCGTCGCGTGCCCCGGCCGCCTCGAAGACCTCATCGGTCAGGGCTTCGCGAGCCTCGACGCGATCGACATCACCGTCCTCGACGAGGCCGACCACATGGCCGACCTGGGCTTCCTGCCCGGTGTCACGCGTCTGCTCTCGCGCACGCCCGCCGACGGCCAGCGCCTGCTGTTCTCGGCGACGCTCGACAACGGCGTGGACAAGCTGGTCAAGCGCTTCCTCCGCAACGAGGTGCTGCACTCCGTCGACGAGGCCCACTCGCACGTCGCGGCGATGACCCACCACGTTTTCGTTCCGGCCGACGCGGATGCCAAGAAGCAGCTCGTCGAGACCCTCGCCTCGGGCAGCGCGCGCCGCATCCTCTTCATGCGCACGAAGCACCAGGCCAAGAAGCTCGCGAAGGCGCTGACCGCCGCGGGCATCCCCTCGGTCGACCTGCACGGCAACCTGTCGCAGCCCGCGCGTGACCGCAACCTCGCCGCGTTCAGTGACGGTCGTGCCAAGGTCCTCGTCGCCACCGACGTCGCCGCCCGCGGTGTGCACGTCGACGGCATCGAGCTGGTCGTGCACGTCGACCCGCCCGTCGAGCACAAGGCGTACCTCCACCGCTCCGGCCGCACCGCGCGTGCCGGCTCGGCAGGAGACGTCGTGACGATCATGCTTCCCGAGCAGCGTCGCGACACCCTCGACATCCTCCGCAAGGCCAAGATCTCGGTCACCCCGCAGCCGGTCACCCCGACCTCGCCCGAGGTCGTCGCCCTCGTCGGCGAGGTCGCCCCGTACGTCAAGCCCGAGCCCGTGGTGGCTCAGCCGCAGGGCAGCGGACGCTCGCAGGGTGCCAACGCGCAGCGCAAGCGTGCCGCCCGTGGCCAGGGATCCTCGGATGCCGCTTCCCGCACCTCCACTCCGGGCGAGGGTCGCCGTCGTCGCGGCCGCGGCGCCGGGCAGGGTGCGGGCGCGACCGATGCGGCGCAGCCCGCACGCCAGGGCCAGCGCTCGGGCTCGGGCCGTGGCCAGGGCGCGGGCGGCAACGCCCGCATCGGCGGGGGCACCGGCCGTCCGCAGGGCGCCGGGCGTTCGGCATCCGGCACTCCCACGACCGGGATGGTCGTCGGCTCCCGCAGCCCGCGCACGAACCGTCGCGCCCAGGGCTGACGCACGCCTTCTCGACGCCCCCGCGGATCCGTCCGCGGGGGCATCGTCGTTCTCCGGGGCCTTCACGCGGCTTTACGGGCCTGCGGAGAACCTGGCCGTCACGCCGATCCCGGATGCCACGACACGGCGTGCCGGGTGAGATCTTCGCGGGACGGCGCGGGCGTGTGCACGAAGCGTCGCGGATGTCGGGGGTCTGCGGCACACTGAGGATCGACCCAGCCGAGGAGCCGCCATGACCCGTCATCCCGCCGATGCCCACGACGTCATCCGCGTGCGCGGGGCCCGCGAGAACAACCTGAAGAACGTCGACCTCGACGTGCCCAAGCGGCGGCTGACGGTGTTCACCGGCGTGAGCGGTTCGGGCAAGTCGTCGCTCGTGTTCGGCACGATCGCGGCCGAATCCCAGCGACTCATCAACGACACGTACCCGACGTTCGTCCAGCAGTTCATGGGTCAGCCTTCTCGTCCCGAGGTCGACGCGCTCGAGAACCTCAGCGCCACGATCCGCGTCGATCAGGAGCGGATGGCGGCCAACGCCCGGTCGACGGTGGGAACCGCGACCGACGTGCACGCGATGCTGCGCGTGCTCTTCAGCAGGCTCGGGCAGCCCCACGTGGGAGCCTCGCAGGCGTTCTCGTTCAACGTCCCGTCCCTCTCGGGCTCCGGAGCGGTCGAGATCAAGACCGGGGCGCGCGCGGGGCAGAAAGAACGACGCTCGTTCGAGATCACGGGCGGCATGTGCCCCGGTTGTGAGGGGCTCGGGCAGGTGAGTGACATCGACATCGCCGAGCTCGTCGACGAGACGAAGTCGCTCAACGACGGCGCCATCCGCGTGCCCGGCTACACCGCCGACGGGTGGATGGTGCGGATCTACGCCGAGTCGGGCTTCGTCGATGCCGACAAGCCGGTCCGCGACTTCACGGCCGAGGAACGTCAGGCTTTCCTCTACGGCGAGCAGACCAAGGTCCGCATCGCCAACACCAATATGACGTACGAGGGTCTCGTCCCCAAGGTCACCAAGAGCATGCTGCAGAAGGACCGCGACGGTCTCCAGCCGCATATCCGCGCATTCGTCGACCGCGCGGTCACCTTCGTCTCGTGCCCGGCGTGCGGCGGCACGCGGCTGAACGAGGGAGCGCGCTCGTCGCGCATCGGCGAGGTGAACATCGCGGATGCCGCGGCCATGCAGATCACCGATCTCGCCGCCTGGGTGGCCACCCTCGACGACCCCTCGGTCGCGCCCGTCGTCGACGGGCTGCGCGACACCCTCGACGCGTTCGTACACATCGGGCTCGGCTACCTCTCGCTCGACCGAGCCAGCGGCACGCTCTCGGGCGGTGAGGCCCAGCGAACCAAGATGATCCGCCATCTCGGGTCGAGCCTCACCGACATCACCTACGTGTTCGACGAGCCGACGGCGGGGTTGCACCCGCACGACATCCAGCGGATGAACGACACCCTGCGGCAACTCCGCGACAAGGGCAACACGGTGCTCGTGGTGGAGCACAAGCCCGAGGTCATCGAGATCGCCGATCACGTCGTCGATCTCGGGCCGCGCGCGGGCCGCGACGGCGGGACGGTCCAGTACGAGGGCGATGTGGCGGGACTCCGCGCCTCGGATACCTTGACCGGCCGCTTCCTCGACCATCGTGCGCGGCTCAAGCCGGCGGTGCGTCCGCACGCCGGAGCGATGCCCATCCGGGGCGCGTCGCAGCACAACCTGAAGAACGTCGACGTCGACGTCCCCCTCGGCGTGCTGACGGTGGTCACCGGGGTGGCCGGATCGGGAAAATCGTCGCTCATCCACGGCAACCTGCCCGCGTTCGACGACGTCGTGGTGGTCGACCAGTCGCCCATCAAGGGCTCACGGCGCAGCAGCCCGGCGACCTACACCGGCATCCTGGATGCCGTGCGGTCGGCCTTCGCCAAGGCGAACGGGGTCAAGCCCGCCCTGTTCAGCGCGAACTCCGAGGGCGCGTGCGTCGCCTGCAAGGGCCTGGGCTCGATCGTGACCCAGCTCGGGTTCCAGTCCACCGTCGAGACGGTCTGCGAGCTGTGCGGCGGGTCGGGTTTCGCCGAGGCGGTGCTCGAGTACACCCTCGACGGCAAGAACATCGCCGAGGTCCTCGCGATGTCGGTGACCGAGGCGGCCGCGTTCCTGACCCGCGGCCCGGCGGTCGCGGTGCTCGGGCGTCTCGTCGACGTGGGTCTGGGCTACATCACGCTCGGGCAGTCGCTCAACACGCTGTCCGGGGGCGAGCGCCAACGACTGAAGCTGGCGCTCTCGATGGCCAAGAAGGGCGCGGTGTACGTCCTCGACGAACCGACGACGGGGCTCCATCTCGCCGATGTCGACATCCTGCTGGCCCTGCTCGACGGCCTCGTGGAGGCCGGGAACACGGTCGTCGTGATCGAGCACCATCAGGCCGTCATGGCCCACGCCGACTGGATCATCGATATCGGGCCGGGGGCTGGCCGCGACGGTGGCACGGTCGTGTTCGAGGGAACTCCGACGCAGCTCGTGGCCGACGCCTCGACGCTCACGGGTGAGCACCTGGCGCGATACGTCGCGGGCTGACAGCCGCGCTCCGGGTCGGAGCGTCGGCGTCATCGACCGCGCGCCTCGCGTCGGGGGCTGATGTCCGCGCTGCGGGTCGGGGCGTCGGCGTCAGGCGGCTGCGCTCCGGGTCGGGGCGTTGACGTCGCGGACCACGCGCCGCGCGCGGCGGGGGAGTGTCACCCGCTCCGAAGCCTCAGGCCGGGGGTGCGACCGTGACCGTGTGCAGGTGACGGTCGCCGTGGGCGAGCACCTTGACCATGACGCCCCGCTGCCGCAGGTCGGACACCGCGCGGGAGGCATCCGCCCGCGAGACGCCGAGGGCCTCGACCGTCGTCACGACGAGAACGTCTCCGCGGGTGAGCGTGCCGAAGAAGCGATCGAGACGCGCCGCCCAGTCCTCGAGCGTCTCGGGCGCGGGATGACGGAATCCCTCGATCGGCACCCCGAAGCGCGTGAGATCGTCGCGCTGCTGCACGACCGAGGGCAGACCCGCACGGGAAACGACCAGGCCCACGAGTCGCGAACCGGCGGGACGTGCGCGCCACCAGGCGCCGTCGCCCTGCATCTCGGTGAAGCACTGCGGGCACTCTGCCGCCGTATGAGCGAGCGGTGCGGCCGGGATCGTGGCATCTGCGGACGACGTGGTCGCCGGAATCGAATCGCTCATGGACACCTCCGCCTCCATTCTGCCGCACGTCCCGCCGCGCGCCCCCGCCGGGACGGCATCCATCCGCTGAGACTTCACGCGGCTGACAACTCCACTGCAGCATGCAGCCCAGTTGTCAGCCGCATGAAGTCTCGCGGAGATGGGGCGTCGCCCCGCCTAGTCCTCGCCGTCCAGGCGGAGTTCGAGGCTCAGCTGGTCGGCATCCAGCTCGGCCAGCGCGTGCCGGAGCGCGGCGGTGCTGTACCGGCCGTCGCGGCTCACGAGTTCGAGCTCTCGGCGCATCGCCTCGATCGAGGCGAGTCGCAGCTCCAGCAGATCACGGGCACGGGCGGTGACCTCGTCGTCCGGCGGCCGGGTCAACCGCGCGCCGGCGCGCTCGACGAGATCGGCCGGGAAGGGTTCGCCGTTCCGCCGCGCGAGGGTCCCCGACGTGACCGCGGTGACCGCCGCCGCACGCAGCTCGGCATCCAGGGCGTGCTGTTCTTCACGCGTGGGTCCTTCACCGCCGCGGCCGGAGAGCCCGAGGGCCCGCACGACCGCCGGCAGCGTGAGTCCCTGGATCAGCAGGCTGAAGAGGGCGACGAGGAACGCGACGAAGATCAGCAGGGGGCGGTCCTGCACTCCTTCGCGCGGCAGGGTCTGCGCCGCGGCGAGCGTGACGACGCCGCGCATCCCGGCCCAGACGATCACGGTGCCGTGCCGCCAGCCCAGCGGAGTGTCGCGGTAGTAGTCGAGGTCGGCCACCGTCCGGGAGATGCGACGGCGCACCCACGCGAATCGCCGCGCGGCGCCGGCGGGGCCGCCCCGGCGGCGATGGAAGCGCTCGGGATCGGCGTGGTACGCCTCTTCCATCTCGTCGACGCGCTGACTCAGCAGCGCGGTCCGTTCGCGGTGCCCCGTGTTCCGCCGACTGCGTCGCCCCTGCAACCAGATGAGCCCGGCGACGTAGATCGCGCGGACCGCCAGGGCGATGCCGAGCGCGGAGAGGGCGAGCCACGCGCCGTGCCACAGGCCCTCGTTCTCCTCGAGGTTGCTGCGGACGACGTCCTTCAGCTCGAGACCGAAGACGAGGAACACCCCGCCCTCGAGGATCAGCTCGATCGTGCGCCAGTTGAGCCGGTCGCTGAGGCGTTGCTCGGGCGTGAACCGTCGGGCGGCGCCCTGGCCGGTGACGATGCCCGCGACCACGGCGGCGACGAGACCCGAGCCGCCGAAGTGCTCGGTGGGGAGGTACGCGATGAACGGCACCGTGAAGCTCAGCGCGGTGTTCGCCGCAGAGTTGGTCACCCGCTCGCGCAGCCGCAGGTTGCCCCACCCGACGAGCGCGCCGAGCAGCAGCGCGAGCAGCACGCCCCAGGCGAAGTTGCCGACCGCGTCGACGAACGCGAATCCGGATGCCACGGCGGCCACGGCCGTGCGCAGGAGCACCAGGGCGGTGGCGTCGTTGAGCAGGCTCTCGCCCTCGAGCATCGTGACCACGCGCGGCTCGATGCCGAGCCGCTTGGCGATCGAGGTGGCCACGGCATCCGTCGGACTGAGGATCGCGCCGAGCGCCACACCGAGCGCGAGCCCGAGGCCGGGGATCACGGCGGCGAAGAACAGGCCGAGGCCGAGCGAGCTCGCCACCACCAGCAGCACCGACAGCCCGGCGATGGGCGCGAAGTCGCGCCGGAACTCGATGGCGGGCAGCTGCACCGCCGCCGAGTACAGCAGCGGCGGCAGGACGCCGATGAGGATTACCTCGGGGTCGATGGCGATGGCCGGGACGAACGGCAGCAGACTCACACCGAGCCCGATGGCCAGGAGGACCAGGGGGCCGGCGATGTTGAAACGCGGCGCGATCACGGTCACCAGCGCGACCACCACGATGCCGACGACGACGATGAGGAGGGGGTCGATCACCCTCCGAGGCTAGACCCGTGAGCGCGACGCTGACGACGGCGGCGGCTCAGCTCTCGGCGCGGACGGCCTCCGCCACGGCGCGCAGCCCCGTGAGCGTCTCGGCGAAGCTCGTCGACAACGGCGCGAGCCCGATGCGCAGACCACCCGGGTCGCGGTAGTCGGGGATCACGTCGTCTTGCCACAGCCGCGCCGTGACCGCCCGCATCGCCGGGTGCGAAAGCGTCACGTGGCCACCCCGCTCGGCCGGGTCGCGCGGCGAGGCCACCGTGACACCGAGGGGGCTCAGGATGCCATCGCTCACGCGCAGCGCGAACTCGGTGAGCGCCACGGACTTGTCGCGGATCGCGTCGATGCCGGCACCCTCGATCAGGTCGAGCGTGTCCTGCATCGCGAGCATCGCCAGCACCGGCGGGGTGCCCGACAGGAATCGGCGCATCCCTTCGGCGGGGCGGTACTCAGGTCCCATCGCGAAGACGTCGGCGGCCCCCATCCAGCCCTGGATCGGCTGGGTGAGCGTCGCGTGGTGCCGTGCGGCGACGTACGCGAAGGCCGGGGCGCCCGGGCCGCCGTTGAGGTACTTGTAGGTGCAGCCGACCGCGAGGTCGACCCCCCAGCCGTCGAGGTCGACCGGCACGGAACCGGCGGAGTGGCAGAGGTCCCACAGCACGAGCGCGCCGGCGTCGTGAGCGATGCGGGTGAGGGTCCGGGCATCGGCGAGGTAGCCCGAACGGTACGAGACGTGACTGAGCAGCACGACCGCGGTGCGGGGTCCGACCGCGGCCCGGAGCAGGTCGGCATCCACCCCGCGCGCGGTGTCGACCTCGACCCAGACGATCCGTGCGCCGCGTTCGGCGGCGATGCCCTCGACGAGGTAACGGTCGGTGGGGAAGTCGTCGCGGCCCACCACGATCTCGACGCGTTCGGGGTCGGCGGTCGAGCGTTCCGTGAGCGCCGCTCGCAGCAGCTTGTACAGCAGCACGGTCGTCGAGTCGCCGATCACCGTCTGCCCTGCCGCGGCCCCGAGCGCCAGCCGTCCGAGTCGATCGCCGATGCGGAACGGCAGCTCCATCCATGACTCGTCCCATCCGCGGATGAGACGCCCGCCCCACTCGGTGGTGACGAACTCCGCGAGGCGCTCGGCGGTTGCGCGCGGCGGGCGACCCAGAGAGTTGCCGTCGAAGTACACGAGCGAGCTCTCTGCCCCCACGAAGGCGTCACGGTGTGCGGCGAGGGGGTCGGCCGCGTCGAGGGCGCGAGCCTCGTCGTCGAACACGGTGGTGGGATCAGTCGACACGCGTGAGCTCCTCGGTCGGGACCACGATCGCCCGTGACAGCCACGTCGCCAGGTCATCGGGGTCGGTCGGGGCAGGCCCGGCGAGGAAGCTGCGGACCGCGTCGGTGCCGGTGTGCGCCGGCCAAGGATCGGTGAGGGATGCCACCAGCGCGTCGCCGCGCACACCCGCTTGCTGCAGCGCGAGCAGCTCGCGGCGGTTGACGCCCACGGGGAGCTGTCCGTTGCCCAGGTCGGTGCCGTACAGCACGCGCCCGCCGCGGGCGTGGAAGGCGCCGAGGTGGGCGATCGCGCGCTGGCGGGTCGCGCCGCGGTGGATGTCGAGCGTCGAGATCCAGATCTGACCGGTCTCGACCGCGCGCGCGATGAGCCGCCGGGACAGGGAGGCGTCGAACGGGGTGTGCGCGAGGGCGGCGATGCCGACCTCGACCGCCCGTTCGACCTGCCCCGCGCCCTGGGCGTGAGCGACGACCGGGAGCCCGCGCTCGCGTGCGGCGTGCAGGATCGCCGAGAGGACGGCATCCGAGGGGACCGGACCCGCGTCGGCGTTGAGCGCCACCTTGATGACGGACGCCCCGGCGTCGGCCTGCGCATCGACCGCCGTCCTCGCTCCGCCCGGGACACCGGGATGGGCCGAGGGGTCGGTGACGGTGTGCACCGTGGCATCCGGGGCCCAGGGCCGCCCGCTCGGATAGCCTCCGGGGACGGTGAGGAACGCTCCGGCGAACGCGAGTCGGGGGAGTCCGGGGCTCAGGTGTCGGAGCGCCGTGGGATCGCCCCCGAGGTCGATCGCCCCGGCGATCCCCCGCCCGGGGAGGGCGTGCACGTCGATGAGGTGCGCGTGGACGTGGTGGTCGACGAAGGCGGGGAGAGCCGTGCCGGTCTCACCGCTCGCGTGACGGCGTACCGGCCACGCGGCGGTGAGCATCGGCGCGTCAGATCAGCGAGAGCTCGCGGAGCTTCGCCTCGACGTCGGCGTTGGTGGGCTCGACGTGGTGCGACGCGTCGGGGTAGACCACGACGGGGATGTTCGTGCGGCCGGAGATCTCTTTGGCCACGTCTGCGGCGGAGGGGTCGGCCACCAGGTCGACGTACTCGTAGGCGATGCCCAGGTCGTCGAGCTGCTTCTTCGTGCGGATGCAGTCACGGCACCAGTCGGCGCCGAACATGCGAATGGATGCGTCGGACATGCGTCCAGCGTACGCCGCCGAGGCGGACGCGGCCCCGTGCGATGGGGGCCGCCGACGGCGTCAGGCCGCCAGCTCGTCCTCGAGCGGCTCGGAGATCGCGGCGATCTTGGCGTTGCGCGTCTTCTTGGGCGCGTAGACCACGAGGGCGTGGAACACGAAGCGCACGACGAACGCGGCGACGAGCGTCAGGGCCGCGGCGACGACGCTCTGGATGTGCGCCTGGTTCACCAGCAGCCAGATCACCGGGATGCGCACGATCGCCTCGATGCCGTTGAACGCGAACGACTTCACGAACCGGTGGCGCATGAGCCCCGACTCTTCGCGCATGTCGGCGAAGACGAGGTACTCCAGGGCGAGGAAGTTCGCGACGATCGTCACCACGCTGGCGATCACCGCGGCCACGAGGTACTGCACCCCGACGGTGGTGAGGCCCCACATGATGAGCAGGTTCGCGACGGCGCCGAGGCCCCCGACGAGGGCGAAGGCCGACATGCGCCCGAACCGCAGCATCGTCAGCTGGGTCAGGAAGCGCATGCCCTGACTGAAGGAGGCCTTCGACTCGCCCGCGAAGCGCGCGGCGAAGGAGAACGGCACTTCGGCGACGCGCATCTGCTTGCGGGCGAGGATCTCGAGCAGGATCTTGAAGCCGCGCGGACGCAGGCCCTCGACGTCGAGCGAGCGGCGGTCGACGAGGAAGAAGCCCGTCATCGGGTCGGAGCAGTTGTGCAGCTTGCGCGGGAACATCGACTTCGTCAGGAGCGTCGAGCCGCGGGAGACGAGCGTGCGCACGGCGTTGGCCAGTCCGTCGGACGTGCCGCCGGCGATGTAGCGCGAGGCCACGACGACGTCGGCGTCGCCCACCTCGGCGCGCGCGAGCAGATCGGCGATGACCTCGGGCGGGTGCTGGAGGTCGCCGTCCATCACGACGCAGAAGTCGGACGCCGCCGCGCGGATGCCGTCGACGACGGCGCCGCCGAGACCGCCGACCGGCTGGTCGCGGTGGAGCAGTCGTACCGGCACCGACGCGTGTGCCGCCACGGCGCGGATGATGTCGGGGGTGTCATCGGTGGAATCGTCGACGAAGAGGATCTCGATGGCTCGGCCGGGGAGAGCGGCGACCGTTCGACGGACGAGTTCGGCGACGTTCGGACCCTCGTTGAAGGTCGGAACGATGACGGATAGGTCCATGGGTGCTCGCGTTTCGGTGAATCCAGAAGTACACAGCGTAGACCGGCCGACGCGTGCCCAAATGAGGATTGTGGATCATTTAGCTGGGAGCTAGCGGGATGTTCACCACACGCGAGCGGTGTCCGCGCCCCCTCGGACGCTCGGATCTCAGCCGATCGCGGCCTTCAGATCGTCGACGGACATGCCGTAGTTGATGCGGATCACCGGCAGCGCGAGCTTGTCGGTGCCGATGCGCACGTAGCCGGGCTCGATCGTGCGGCCGAGCTCGAAACCGGCGCGCCGTAGCCCCTCTTTGGTGGTGTCGTCGTAGTGCCCGAAGGGGTACGCGACGACCTCCTTCGCCCCGAGGATCGCGGCGGACTGCTCGAGGTCGGCGGCGATGGTGTCGGCATCGTCGTTGACCATCCGGCCCTTCCCGTTCGCGCCGGCGCGGTGCATGTCGTGCGTATGCGAGCGCTGCAGGACGAAGCGGTTGGGAGTGCCCTCGGAGCGCGCGGAGGTGATGACGAACGAGGTGGTGAGCAGGTTCCGGCCGTCCACGATGGGGGCTGCCAGTTCCAGCCACGAGCTGTCCGCGTCGTCGTCGGTGATGACGACGGAGCGCTTCGGCAGGAACAGCGCCCCGTCGATGAACGCGCTCACCTCGTCCCACGTCGGCAGGTAGAACCCCGATTCCTGGATGTAGGCCATCTGCGCGTCGAAGTCACCGACGTAGGCGTAGTTCCCGCGCAGCCAGCCGTCCTCGCCCTCGGGCTTCCGGGTGAACTGGTGGTACATGAGGATCGGGATGCCGGCATCCTCCGCCGCGTTCGCCTCGGGCGTCGTCCACGCCGCGTGGAGCGTCCGCTGCCGGTCGGTGCACGTGACGAGGTCGGCGCCGTTGATCCGTGCCGGCAGGGACAGGGCGCTCGCGTTCGCGGCGGTGTCGTACCACCCGGCGAAGACCCGGCCCTCCGCGCGGGGGAGGGGCAGCTTCTCGTAGCGCACGTCCTGGGTCTGCAGCTGCGGATCGAGCACGATCCCGTCTCCGGCGAAGGAGACGGCGCAGGCTTTCGGGTCGGTGGTGGTGGCCAGCAGCGCCTGCGCCGGGGTGAGGGGAGTCGGCGTGGGCGTGGGTGTGTCCGACGGCGTCGGGGCGATCGTGGAGTCGGAGTCGGCGAGCGGCGGCGAGGATGACCCGCGGGCGACGGCGAACACGGTCACGCCGCCGGCGACCACGGCGACCGCGATCACCACGGCGATCGTGCGCCGCAGCCGCATTCGCCGCGTCGCCCGCCGGCGCTGCTGTGCGCGCGTCGTCGTCATGGTGCTCCCCGGGTCCGGACGATCGTCCCCACGATCAGGGCGATCCTAGCGGGACCGATCGCGGCTTCAGGGAAGAGCGGCGGGCCGGGCGCGCCATGATGGGGACATGATCCGTCTCGGAATCGTCGGCACCAGCTCCATCTCCGAACGCCTCGCGGACGCCGTCGGTGAGGTCGAGGGCGTCGCGCTCGGTCGCGTCGCCTCGCGTGACGGACGACGCGCGGCCGAGTTCGCCGAACGCGTCGGCGCTCCGGGTACCGCGCAGGGTTTGGACGCACTGCTCGCAGCGGACGACGTGGATGCCGTGTACCTCGCGAGCCCGAACGCCGTGCACGCCGAGCAGGTGCGGGCAGCGGTGGATGCCGGCATCCCGGTGCTCGTCGAGAAGCCCGCGGTGCTGACCGCCGACGAGTGGCTCGACCTCGTCGCGCGGGCGCGGGAGCGCGGGACGGTGCTGCTGGAGGCGATGCGGACGGCGTACGACCCCGGCATCCGGGCGATCGAGGGCCTGCTGCCGCGGCTCGGCCGCATCCGCCGGGTCTCGTTCCGCTACGAGAAGCGGTCGGCGCGGTACGACCTCGTGCTCGCCGGTGAGCAGACGAACATCTTCGATCCGGCCCTCGGGGGGAGCGCGCTGCGCGACCTGGGCGTCTACCCGCTGCACGCGCTGGTTCTGCTGTTCGGCGCGCCCCGGCAGATCCTCGGGTCGCGCGTGGGCATCGCCGCGCAGACCGACGGGCTGGGCAGTGCCATCGCGGAGTTCGACGGGTTCGTCGCCGATGTGGCGTGGTCGAAGATCACCGACACCGCGCTGCCGAGCGAGATCCAGGGGGAGGAGGGCTCGCTGACGATCGACGCCATCGACTCTCCGCGCCGACTCGTCCTCACCCCGCGCGCGGGCGATGCGGAGGTCATCGACGTCGCCGCGCCCGGGAACCCGATGGTCGGAGAGGTCGAACGTTTCCGCGACGCCGTCCACGGCGCGGACGTCACGGCCGATCAGGATCGCACGGGCCAGACGCTGCGGCTGGTCGACCTGCTGCTCGAGCGGCCCCTGCGGTGACCCCGATTCACCCACCGTTTCCCCTGAAGGGGTAGGAAGACCGGATGACACGAGCCGGCACCGCCGCAGAGGTGTTCGTCGCCTTCCTCCGCCTCGGCGTCACGTCGTTCGGCGGTCCGATCGCGCACCTCGGCTACTTCCGTGACGACCTCGTCACGCGCCGCCGCTGGATGGACGACCGGGCCTACGCCGACCTCGTCGCCCTGTGCCAGTTCCTCCCCGGACCCGCGTCCAGTCAAGTCGGGTTCGCAATGGGGCTCCAGCGAGCCGGCTTTCTCGGCGCCCTCGCGGCCTTCCTCGGCTTCACCCTGCCCTCGGCGGCGCTGCTCGTGGCGTTCGCGGCCGGGGCGTCGCTGTTCGGCGGTCGAGTGGGTGGCGGCGTCCTGGACGGGCTGAAGATCGTCGCGGTCGCCATCGTGGCCCAAGCCGTGTGGGGGATGGCCCGCTCGCTCACGCCCGACGCGCCGCGCGCCGGGATCGCGGTGGTCGCGGCGGCGTCGGCGCTGTTCATCCCAGGCGCGTTCGGCCAGCTCGGTGCGCTCGTCGTCGGCGTCGTGGCGGGGCTCGTGCTGCTGCGGGGTGCATCCGAGCCGCCGGGGGAGCCGGTGGCGTCGTTCGGGGTGTCCCGGGTGGTCGCGATCGGATGCCTCGCTGTCGCGGCCCTCGCGTTGATCGGGCTTCCCGCGCTGGCGGCGGTGACCGGCTCGGGGGCGATCGCGCTCGCCGACGCCTTCTTCCGGTCCGGGGCTCTGGTGTTCGGGGGAGGGCACGTCGTGCTCCCGCTCCTGCAGGCCGAGGTCGTCCAGACCGGCTGGGTCTCGCCGGACGCGTTCCTCGCGGGCTACGGGGCGGCGCAGGCCGTGCCCGGCCCCTTGTTCACGTTCGCCGCCTACCTGGGGGACATCTCGTCGGTCGGGCCCGGCGGTCTCGCCGGCGCGGCGATCGCCCTCGGCGCGATCTTCCTCCCCGGGTTCCTCGTGCTCGTCGGGGTACTGCCCTTCTGGGACGCGCTCCGCGGACGGCCCCGCGTGCGCGCGGCGATGCGCGGTGCCAACGCGGCGGTCGTCGGCATCCTCGGAGCGGCGCTCTACACTCCGGTGTTCACCACGGCCGTGACCGGGCCCGGACCGTTCGTCCTGGCCGTGGCGGGATTCGTGCTGCTCACGGCGTTCCGGACCCCCGCGTGGGCGGTCGTGATCGTCGGGGCGCTCGGCGGGATCGTGCTCGCTTTCGTCTGAGACTCGCCTGAGCCTGCGTGTCAGGGTGCGTGACACCGGGTTCCGGGTTTGGCAGGATGAGCTCACGGCATCGTCGCCGCGTCGGTATCGAAGGAGATCACCGTGTTCCACAGCCCGTACCCGCGCATCGAGATCCCATCGCAGAGCGTCTACGATCACCTCTTCGGCTCGCTCGACGACGCCGATCTCTCCCGGGTCGCCCTCATCGACGCCGCGACCGGGGGCGAGACGACGTACGGCGCCCTGCGCGCCCAGGTCGACGCCTTCGCCGGAGCGCTGGCTCACCGGGGCGTCGACGCCGGGACCGTGGTGGCCGTCCTGTGCCCCAACGTGCCCGCGTTCGCGACGGTGTTCCACGGCATCCTGCGTCTGGGCGCCATCGTCACGACGGTCAACTCGCTCTACACGGCCCAGGAGATCGAGAAGCAATTGAGGGATGCCGGTGCGACGTGGCTCGTGACCGTCGCACCGCTGCTCGGTCCCGCCGTCGAGGCGGCGCGCGCCGTCGGCCTCCCCGACGATCGGGTGATCGTGCTGGACGGGGCCTCCGGGCACCCCGACCTCGGGTCGCTGCTGGCAGAGGGGCGGACGCCGCCGGCGGTCTCCTTCGACCCGGCGACGCACGTCGCGGTGCTGCCCTACTCCTCGGGGACGACGGGCGTGCCGAAGGGGGTCATGCTCTCGCACCGCAACCTCGTGTCCAACGTCGAGCAGTGCCGCGTCAGCATTCGGCTGGGCGGCGAGGATCGCGTGCTCGCCGTGCTGCCGTTCTTCCACATCTACGGCATGACCGTGCTGCTCAACCTCGCGCTGCGCCAGCGTGCGACGCTCGTGACGATGCCGAGGTTCGATCTGTCGGCGTTCCTCCGCGGCATCCAGGAACACCGGTGCACGTTCCTGTTCATCGCGCCGCCCATCGCGGTCGCGCTGGCCAAGCACCCCGTCGTGGACGAGGTCGACATCTCGAGCGTGCACACCGTGTTCTCGGGGGCCGCGCCGCTGGACGGTGAGACCGCCGAGACCGCCGGGCGACGCATCCATGCCCGTTTCTTCCAGGGCTACGGCATGAGCGAGCTCAGCCCCGTCTCGCACGCGATCCCGCCCGAGCGCGACGACATCCCGGTGAGTTCCGTCGGTGTGCTCGTGCCCAACGTCGAGGCCAAGCTCGTCGATCCTGAGACCGGTGCCGAGATCGAGGCGCACGGCGAGGGCGGACTGACCGCGCCGGGTGAGCTGTGGGTGCGGGGTCCGAACGTGATGCTGGGCTACCTCAACCGCCCCGACGCGACCGCGGAGACGATCGACGACGACGGTTTCCTGCACACCGGCGACATCGCCACGCACCACGTCGACGGCTACTTCACGATCGTCGATCGGCTGAAGGAGCTGATCAAGTACAAGGGGTATCAGATCGCCCCGGCCGAGCTGGAGGCCCTGCTGCTGTCGCACCCGCAGATCCAGGATGCCGCCGTCGTCGGCGTGCTCGACGAGGACAAGCAGGAGATCCCGAAAGCGTTCATCGTCGCGGCGCCGGGGATGGAGCTCCGTGCCGAGGACGTCATGTCCTTCGTCGCCGCCCAGGTCGCCCCGCACAAGAAGGTGCGGCGCGTGGAGTTCATCGACGTGATCCCGAAGTCCGCCTCGGGGAAGATCCTGCGGAAGGACCTGCGTGCGCGCGAGGGGTGAGGGGGAAAAGCGAAACCCCCGCGATGTAGAAGCTACGCGAGGGTTCCTGGGGTGACTGTAACGGTCACCCGTGTGGCTCCGACCGGCATCGATCCGGTGACCTTTCGATTTTCAGTCGAACGCTCTACCAACTGAGCTACAGAGCCGAGCGACATGTCTGCCGCTTCCTAGACGAAAGGCCTCCTCGAAAGAAGGCCCGTCGCTATGGAGCGACCCTGACGGGACTTGAACCCGCGACCTCCGCCGTGACAGGGCGGCACGCTAACCAACTGCGCTACAGGGCCATGATTGTTCAATTGTATTCGGCGAGTGACCCCAACGGGATTCGAACCCGTGCTACCGCCGTGAAAGGGCGGCGTCCTAGGCCGCTAAACGATGGGGCCGGATGAACCCTGAAACCTTGCGATTCCGTGCTCACTTGCCGACGACCGAGCCTACTTCATGATCTTTCAGATTGCCAATCGAGGGCGTGGCGCTCCGTCGTTCCGGCGTGTCGGGGTTCAGACTGGGCCGGGCAGTGGGAACTCGCCCTGTTGTTCGTGTGATTCGTGTTGCTACTGTGGTGCGAGTTGCGAACCGGTGAGATGAGGTATTCCCGTGACGCCTGAACCCCCCGACGGCGCGGACGACTGCGGCTGCGCGCCCACACCCGCCGAGCAGTCACGTCTCTGGCCCGCGCTCGACCGTCGCGGCGCCCTCAAGCTCGGTGCGTTCGGTGCCGTCGCGCTCGGTGCGTTCGGCGCCACCGTGCCCTCTCTCTCGTCGTCGTCGCCGGCGTTCGCGGCCGATTACCCGTCCTGGGCCGATGTCGAGGCCGCACGTGCCAACGAGGCCGCCAAGGGCGCCGAGATCGCCCGCATCCAGGGTTTGATCGCGGGCCTGCAGTCCGAGGTGGCGCGCACGCAAGCCGAGGTCGTCGCCCGCTCCGACGAGTACTACGCGGCCCAGCAGGCGTACTTCGACGCCGACTACCGCGCCCAGCAGATCCAATCGCAGGCCGACGCCGAAGCGGCGAAGGCGACGGATGCCGCCACCAAGGCGGGGAAGGTCGCGGCGCAGCTGTACCGCAGCGGCGGTGACGACACGTCGCTCGACCTGTTCTTCTCGGGCTCGGCGGCGACCGCGGACGACCTGCTCGCCAAGCTCGGCACGATGGACAAGCTCATCGAGCGCAACCGCTCGGTGTACACCGCCGCCGTGGTCGCCCGTGACAACGCCAAGCAGCTCAGCAATCAGGCCAACGATGCCCGCGCCGAGCGCGATCGGCTGAAGACGATCGCCGAAGAGAAGATGGTCGCCGCCCAGCAGGCCGCCGATGCCGCGCAAGCGGCCCTCGCGGCGCAGCAGGCGAACCAGGTCGTGCTCGAGGCCCAGCTCGCCGCGCTGCAGGACACGACGGCCAAGACCGTCGCCGACTACCAGGCCGGTGTCGAGGCCGAACGCAAGGCTCGCGAAGAACGCGAGCGTCGTGCTCGCGAAGAGGCCGAGGCCCGTGCGCGCGCCCAGCGCGAGCAGGAGGAGCG
>NZ_VBUM01000006.1 GCF_005774735.1 Microbacterium sp. 5K110
GGTCAGGGCGAGGGCCGCGAGCGCGAGCAGGAGAGTGGAGCGCGTGAGGATCTTCACTCGTCGATCGTCTCGCATGCGCCGCGCGTCCGTGGCGAAGCGGTCCGGGGTTGACGCCCTCGCGAGGCGGGATGCCGGATCAGCCGTTGCCGGCCGAGCAGGTGGCCTGGGTGGCCTTCGAGCCGTTGACGTTGCTCGGCAGCTCGACGACGTCCGGCCCGGCCGTCGCGTCCGTGGCATCCGGGGCCGGGGTGGTCTCGACGGGCGCCGACTCGGTCGGGGCGGGTGCCGACGGGTCGGCGATCACGCCGCCGTTGGATCCGGCCTCACCGGTGAGCGCGAGCGGCGCGTTGCGCGCGAGCGCATCCCACAGCACGGCGGCGGAGGCCTCGTCGGGCACGACGCGGTTGGGGTCGTCGGGGTCGTCGAGGACGGGGAACTGCACGAACGTGATGTCGTCGAACGGGACGTCCTTCAGCGTGTAGGCCAGCTGAGCGATGCGGATCGGGTCGGCCAGGCTCTCGCTGGGCGTGATGTTGTTCACCGCGGTGTTGGCCAAGCCGATGAGCGTGCCGGGGTTGGAGAGCACCTCGTCGCTGCGGAGCTTGTTCACCAAGCGCGACAGGTACTGCTGCTGGTTGCCGATGCGGGCGAGGTCGCTTCCGTCGCCGATGCCCTTGCGCGTGCGCAGGAACGCGAGAGCGTCGTAGCCGGTCACCACGCGCGGACCCGGCTCCCAGTCGATGCCCGCGTCGGGGTCGTCGATGCCCTCACCGCCGATGCACACTTCGACGCCACCGATCGCGTCGGTGATGTTCACGACGTTGCCGAAGCTGACCTTCGCGGCGAAGGGGATGCTCTGCCCGCTGAGCTCGGACACGGTATCGGCCACGCACGTCAGGCCGCCGTACTCGTACGCTCTGTTGATCGGGGCCTTGAACGTGCCGCCGAACACCGATCCGTCCGGGGCGGTGCACTCGGGGATCGTCAGCTGAAGATCGCGGGGGAAGGACACGACCGTGACCCGGCGGGGGTTGGTCGAGACGTGGACGAGCATGTTGACGTCGTTGCGCGTGCCCTCGTTCTCGGGGTCGGAGCAGCGCGCCCCGAAGGCCTCTCGCACTTGGTCGTCGCACTCGTCGGTGCCGACGACCAGCACCGCGAAGGAATCCGCGTAGGCGCTCAGCGCCGGTGGCTGCGCCGGGGCGTCCTTGAGGGGCACGGCCGCCTCCTGCAGCCGCTGCGTCAGCGACCAGGCGTAGAAGCCGCCGACGGCGACGGCGGCCACGACGACGACCGTCACGACGATGGCGAGCGCCTTGGCTCCGCGTCGCCAGCCCGAGGTCGGCTGACGGCGCGCGTGCTGGGCCGGGGGCTGCGTCATCCGGGTAGTCAACCACGCCCTCCCGGGAACGGACGGCGACACGGGGCGGTCCAGATGAGCTTGTGGACCTCGTTCATCTGCCACAGCTGGCGCACGGGGGACGCGCGCACGCCCGGGGCGCGCACGCCCGGGCGGTCGCGCGCGAACACCCAGCCCTTGATGACGGCCTTGAGGAACCGTGTGGCTGCGTCGGCGTACGCGGGGTCGTCCGCGAGGCGCTTCGTGTCGGCCCAGATCGCGTCCTGCAGCATGGCACCGGCGGTGTCCTCGTACGAGATCACGTCGATGTCGTCCATCGTGATGCGCTTGCCCTCGAAGTCGTCGACGCCCGTGATGCCGCACGTGAACGGCGTCAACCCCGGACCCGCGGTCGCCCGGCCCTCCTAGGCTGGGGGACATGACTGTTCCCTCTGTCCAGCTCAATGACGGAAACTCCATCCCCCAGCTCGGTTACGGCGTGTTCCTCGTGCCCGCCGACGACGCCGAGCGCGCCGTGTCCGAGGCCCTCGAGGTCGGCTACCGCCACATCGACACCGCCGCGATCTACAAGAACGAAGAGGGCGTGGGCCGCGCCATCGCCTCCAGCGGCATCGCCCGTGACGAGCTCTTCGTCACGACGAAGCTCTGGAACGACCGCCACGACGGCGACGAGCCGCACGCCGCGATCGACGAGAGCCTCCAGAAGCTCGGCCTCGACAGCGTCGACCTGTACCTCATCCACTGGCCGACGCCGAAGAACGACAACTACGTCCACGCGTGGCAGAAGATGATCGAGATCCGCGAGGCGGGCAAGACGCGCTCGATCGGCGTCTCGAACTTCCTCGTGCCGCACCTCGACCGCATCGTCGCCGAGACGGGCGTGACCCCTGTGGTCAACCAGATCGAGCTGCACCCCGCGCTCAGCCAGCGCGAGATCCGCGCGTGGGGTGCCGAGCACGACATGCACATCGAGTCGTGGGGCCCGCTCGGCCAGGGCAAGTACGACCTGTTCGAGATCCCCGCGGTGAAGGATGCCGCCGAGGCGCACGGCAAGTCGCCCGCTCAGGCGGTGCTGCGCTGGCACATCCAGCACGGTCTCATCGTGTTCCCCAAGTCGGTGCGTCGTGAGCGGCTGGAAGAGAACTTCGATCTGTTCGACTTCGAGCTGACCGCCGACGAGATGGCCGCGATCGACGCCATCGATCCGGGCGACGGGTCGGGCCGCGTCGGCACCCACCCCGACGACCTGAACTGACGACGGACACGACGCTGAATCGCCTCGCGAACGCCTCGAGCCCCTACCTGCGGGCCCACGCCGACAATCCCGTCGCGTGGTTCCCATGGGGGCCCGAGGCGTTCGCCGTCGCGGCCGAGCGTGACGTGCCCGTGCTCGTCTCGATCGGCTACAGCACCTGTCACTGGTGTCACGTGATGGCGCGCGAGTCGTTCCAGGATGCCGAGACCGCCGCGCTCGTCAACGACGGGTTCGTGGCGATCAAGGTCGACCGCGAGGAACACCCCGACGTCGACGCGGCGTATCTCGACGCGGCATCCGCGTTCACCCCGCATCTCGGGTGGCCGCTCACCGTGTTCGTCACGCCCGAGGGGCGGGCGTTCTACGCCGGCACGTACTTCCCGCCCGAGCCGCGCGGCCAGCTCCCCTCGTTCCGGCAGGTGCTCGCCGCGGTCCGCGAGGCGTGGACCGAGCGCCGCGGAGAAGTGGATGCCACGGCCGCGGCCCTCCGCGACGCGCTCGCCGCCGCGGCTTCCGACGCCGCCGACACCGTTCCGGGGCCGGAGGCCCTGGCCGACGCGGTGCGGTCGGTCGTCGCACGGGAGGACCGCGAGTACGGCGGATTCGCCGCCGGCGCCGCGCTGGAGAGCCCCAAGTTCCCCAACACCCCGGTGCTCCGGCTGCTGCAGCACCCCGCGCTCGCCGCACTCGTTCCGGACGCGGCGGGGGTGGCATCCCGTGCCCTCGACACCATGGCCGGTTCCGAACTGCGCGACCCGGTCGAAGGCGGCTTCTTCCGCTACGCGACCCGGCGCGACTGGACCGTGCCGCACTACGAGCGCATGCTGACCGACAATGCCGGCCTCATCGAGGTCGCGCTCGCCGCCGGTGACGACGCCACCGCGGCCGAGACCGCGCGTTTCCTCGTCGACGTTCTCCAACTGCCGACCGGCGGGATCGCCGCCGCGCAGGATTCCGAGTCGATCATCGACGGCGAGCGGTCGGAGGGCGGGTATTACCGCGCCACCGATCGTTCCGGGCTCGCGCCGCCGGCCCTGGATGCCAAGGTCGTCACCGGCTGGAACGGCCACGCGATCGGGGCGCTCGCCGCCGCCGGCGCGCGTACCGATCCCCGGTTCATCGAGGCCGCCCGCTGGGCCGCCGACGCCGTGCTCGAGAGCAACATCAGCGACGACGGCACGCTCCGCCGAGCCTCTCTCGACGAGATCCGCTCGACCGCTCCCGCGACCCTCGAGGACTACGGCGGGTTGACACGGGGCCTGCTCGCGCTCGCGCGCGTGACCGGCGAGGTCGTGTACGCCGAACGCGCCCGCGCCCTGGTCGACGCGTGCCTCATGGCCGACGGCATCCGTCCGCCCGGGGGCGGCGACCCCGTGCTCGCGGTGCAGGGGATGCAGCCGCAGGGCGTCCCCAGCGACGGCGCCGCGCCCTCCGGACCCTCGGCATTCGCCGCCGCGGCGCTCGACCTCTGGCGTCTCGGGGCGGGGGAGCGGTATCGCGAGGCCGCCGAAACGCTCGTCCGTGCTGCTGCCCCCGCGGCGCTCGCAGCTCCCCTGGCGTACGGCGCGATCCTCGACGTCGCTCTCGGCCTCGCGACGCCCCCGCGTCAGGTCGTCGTGGTCGGCCAGACGGATGCCGCCCTCGCCGACGCCGCGCGCCGGGTCGCGGCCGACGTCGTCGCGGTGCTCACGGCCGAGCAGGCCGAGGACTTCGTCCGCGCCGGCTTCGAGCTGTTCGAGGGCAAGGTCTCCCGCGGAGGCGAGGCCACGGCGTACGACTGCCGCGCGTTCACGTGCGCCCTGCCGACGACGGATCCCGCGGCGCTGGTCTGAGGACCCGTCTGCTCTGGCCGACCCGCCCGTCCTCGGCCAGGATGTGGGATACCCGACGCTCGAGGAGGAGCCCATGTCCGCGCACGCCATTCCCGACACTCCAGAGATCCGCGCCCGGATGGATGCCGCCCAGGGCGAGGGGATGGCCGCCCTCGGCCTCCACGGCGCCGTGGTCGAACCGTGGGAGGACGGCTATCGCGCCGCGGCGGCCGCCGACTCGACGTTCGAGTGGTGGTACTTCGACTGTCAGTTCGACGACGGCTCGACCCTGGTCGTGACGTTCTCGAACAAGCCCCACACCGATCCCGGCGGCCCGCTCGCGCCGACGGTGCTCGTGATCCGCCAGCACGCCGACGGAACGCGGACGCACGTGGAGCCCGTCTTCCCGGCTGAGACGTTCTCGGCGGCCACGGAGGGCTGCGACGTCCGCATCGGCTCGAACACCGTCGTGGGCGACCTCGACACCTATCGCCTGCACCTCGATGTCGAGGGACTGTCCGCCGAGGTCACGATCCGGCGTGCCGCACCCTCCTGGCGGCCGGGCGCGGGGATCACGTTCTTCGACGCCGCGAAGTCGCACTACCTCGCGTGGGTCGTCCCGGTGCCGTACGGCACCGTGGAGGCGACGATCACGGAGGGCGTCGAGACCGTGACCCTCGCGGGCACGGCTTACCACGATCACAACTGGGGCAACCACCTCATGGGGTCGTTCCTCGACCACTGGTTCTGGGGTCGGGCACACATCGGCGACTACACGCTGGTGTACGTCCAGATGACCACGAAGGGTCTGTTCGGGCTGGGGCAGATCCAGATCCCGACGTTCTACCTCGCGCGCGGCGAAGAGACCCTCACCGACGATCTGCTTCCCCTGCGTCTGTCCACGAGCGGCGAGGTCGACGGTCCGGGACAGCAGACGTACCCTACGCGCCTCGAATGGACGTGGGAGCGCGGCGACGACCGGATCTCCTTCACGGTGACCGAGCCTCGGCTCATCGAGGCGCTCGACATGCGCCCGCATCGCACGCCGCTCTCCGCGGTGCTGCACGCCGGCGAGCACCCGGAGTACTACGACTTCACCGCCGACGCCGAACTCGACATCCGCCTCGGCGGCCTCGCCGATCACGTCCGCGGTCGCACCCTCTACGAGAAGATGATGTTCCGCTGAGCCGGGGCCCGGGGGCGCGTCCCTTCGACGCGCGCTCCGTCAGTCCAGGAGGTGCCGCAGGTATCGGCCGGGCGAGTCGAGGAACCCCCGGTGCAGTCGCACGATCTCCAGGTCTTCCCACGCGCTCTCGCGGATGCCCCACTCGCCGAGCTCGAGGATGGTCGCGCCGGGGAGGGCCGCGAGCACGGGGGAGTGCGTCGCGCAGATCACCTGGGTACCCCGGGAGCGCATGCGGTCGAGGGAGGCCAACCACCGCAGGGTCGACGAGAACGACAGGGCCGCCTCGGGCTCGTCGAGGCACGCCAGACCGGCGACGTAGTGCGGGTGGTCGAGCGCCTCGTCGAGCAGGGCGTTGAAGGACTCCCCGTGGCTCATCGGATGCAGGCTCGGCGGGGCATCAGGCAGATCGTCGCGCCACGAGTAGTAGCCGTGCATGGTCTCGGCGCGCAGGAAGAACCCGAAGCGGGGAGCGCGGGGGCTCCGCTCCAGCCGCAGCCACTCGCCGAGCGGGCTCTCGGTGCGGCGGGTCTGCCCGCCCCCGTTCGTCGACCCGCCCTCGGCGGGCAGACCGTAGGCCTCCGCGATGCCCTCGATGAGCGTCGACTTGCCCGAGCCGTTCTCACCGACGAGGAACGTCACGCCCGGGCCGAACTCCCAGCCGTCGCGGTCCGCGACCTCGAGGAACTGCGCGACGGCGGGGATCGCGGCGGGCCACGCCCGGGGATCGACCGCGGCGTCGTCGAACAGGCGCACCCGCTGGACCGGCCGCGGGTCATGCAGCCACTCGTCGCCGCGGCTCACGATGTCAGATCCAGCTCGGCAGCCAGTTGTGCAGGCGCCAGAACTCGTAGGGCACCGGGAGCGCCGTCCAGACCGGGTACCAGAAGGCCGAGAGCAGCACGCACAGCGCGAGGAACACCACGACCCACGCCTGACCGCTGGCGCGTGTCATCGACCCCGGCCCGCGGGCGATGTCGCGCAGCGCGAATGCCAGGGCCAGCACGAGGAAGGGCACCATCGCCACCGTGTAGAACTGGAAGATCGTGCGCTCGGGGTACAGCAGCCACGGCACATAGGTCGCCGCGAGCCCCGTCAGCACGAGCGCGTAGCGTCCGTCACGGAAGAGCACGAAGCGCACGAGCAGGTACACCGACGCGGCGATGCCGGCCCACCACAGCAGCGGGTTGTCGATGCTCGAGATCGCCTCGGTGCAGCCGCCGGGGAGCTGGCATCCGTTCTGCCCGACCGTGTCCTGGTGCCAGTACATCGAGGTGGGCCGAACGAGAAGCGGCCACTGCCACGCGGGGCTCGCGTAACTGTGCGGCGTCGCGAGCCCGACGTGGAAGGTGTACATCGCCTCGTGGTAGGCCCAGAGGTTCTGCAGCGGCAGCGGCACCCACGCCCAGAATCCCTCGGCCGGCATCGTGTCGAGGGCATGCCGCGAGTAGCCGCCGTCGGTGAACAGCCACCCCGACCAGCTCGTCAGATAGACCACCGCGGAGATCGGGACGAGCAGCACGAACGACACGAGCCCCTGGCGGACGGCATCCATGGGCCACTGCGTGACGCCCGCGCGGCGGCGGGCCAGGGCATCCGAGACGACGACGTACACGCCGATCGCGGCGATGACGTAGAGCCCCGACCACTTCACGGCGGTCGCCGCGCCCGCCGCGGCCCCGGCCGCCACGAGCCACGGCCGGTTCCAGAACACCGGGCCCCACGTCGCGCCCACCGCCTGGCGGGAGGCCCAGCGGTCGAGCGCGCGACGCCGATCGAGCGCCACGAACCACAGGGCGAGCACGATGAAGAACGTCAGGAAGACATCGAGCAGCGCCACGCGGCTCAGCACGATCCCGAGTCCGTCGATGGCCATGAGCCCGGATGCCACGGAGGCGAAGACGATCGATCCGGTCAGCGTCCGCGCGAAGAGGTACACCGCGAGGACCGTGGCCGTGCCGAACACGACCGCGGCGATCCGCCAGCCGGTCGCCGTGTCCGCGCCGAAGACGGCCATGCCCGCCCCGATGAACACGCGGCCGAGCGGGGGATGCACCACGTAGCTGCCGACGCCGGTGAAGAAACCGGTGTCGCCGGCGGCGAAGCGTTCGTCCGCGCCCTCGGGCCACGTCGACGGGAAGCCGAGCACCCACTGGCTCCACGAGTCCTTGACGTAGTACGTCTCGTCGAAGATCAGCTGGTGCGGGTCGCCGAGGTTGACCACGCGCACGACGAAGGCGAACACCGTGATCAGCGCGGGAGCCAGCCAGCGCCACACCCGCAGGCCGCCGGGACTCTCCAGCAGTGCTTCGCGCCAGCGGTCGAGGCGCGTCGCCGGCTCCGCGGTCGTAGCGGGCGGCAGGACGGCACTCACGCCCCCAGCATAAGGTGGGGCGGTGATCATCCTCGCGGCGACCCCCATCGGCAACCTGGGTGATGCGTCTCGTCGCCTGGTCGAGGCCCTCGAGAACGCGAGCGTCATCGCCGCCGAGGACACCCGCACGACGCAGCGCCTGCTCGCGGGTCTCGGCGTGAGCAATCGGCCCCGTCTGCTGGCCCTGCACGACCACAACGAGAAGGAACGCGCCGCCGAGCTGGTGGAGCTGGCCCGCGAGGACGACCTGCTCGTCCTGAGCGACGCCGGCATGCCCACCGTGAGCGACCCCGGCTACGGTCTGGTCGCCGCGGCCGCCGCCGCGGGCGTCACCGTCACGGTCCTTCCGGGACCGAGCGCCGTGGTCGCGGCCCTCGCGGTCTCGGGGCTGCCGACCGACCGTTTCGCTTTCGAGGGGTTCCCTCGCCGCAAGCCCGGCGACCGCCGCAAGGCCTTCGCACAGCTGGCGTCGGAGGAGCGGACCCTCGTCTTCTTCGAGTCGCCCTCGCGGCTGGCATCCACCCTCGACGACATGGCGACCGCCTTCGGCGCCGATCGCCCTGCCGCCATCTGCCGCGAGCTGACCAAGCTGTACGAAGAGGTGAAGCGCGGCACTCTGGCCGAGCTCGCCGCCTGGGCGGCCGAGGGCGTGCGGGGCGAGATCGCGATCGTCGTCGGCGGGGCAACCGCACGCGAGGTGGCGTTCCCGGATGCCGTGACCCAGGTGCTCGAACTGGTTCGCACCGGGACGCGGCTCAAGGAGGCCGCGGCCGAGGTCGCATCGCTCACGGGGCATTCCTCGCGCGAGCTGTACCAGGCGGCGCTCGCGGTCAAGGGCTGACGCGTCACACCGGCCGGAGGGCGGAGCCGTCCCCCGTAGAATCCTGGGGTGACTTCCGGCCGATCTTTCTACATCACCACGCCGATCTACTACCCGAGCGACGTGCCCCACATCGGCCACGGCTACACGACCGTGGCGGTCGACGCTCTCGCGCGCTGGCACCGTCAGGCCGGTGACGACACCTGGATGCTGACGGGCACCGACGAGCACGGCCAGAAGATGATGCGCGCCGCCGCCGCCAACGGCCACACGCCGCAGGAATGGGTCGACAAGCTCGTGGGCGAGTCGTGGTTCCCGCTGCTGAAGACGCTCGACGTCGCCAACGACGACTTCATCCGCACGAGCCAGCCGCGTCACGAGGAGCGCGTGGCCAAGTTCGTGCAGGCGCTGTACGACCGGGGCTACATCTACGCGGGCGAGTTCGAGGCGCTGTACTGCGTCGGGTGCGAGGAGTTCAAGACCGAGGCCGAGATCGTCGATGGCGAGGGCCCGTTCGAGGGGCTGAAGGTCTGCGCGATCCACTCCAAGCCGCTCGAGCTGCTGCAGGAGAAGAACTACTTCTTCAAGCTCAGCGAGTTCCAGGAGCCGCTGTTGGAGCTCTACCGCTCGGTGCCCGACTTCGTGCGCCCCGATTCGGCGCGCAACGAGGTCGTGTCGTTCGTCAAGAACGGCCTGAAGGACCTCTCGATCTCGCGATCGACCTTCGACTGGGGCATCCAGGTGCCGTGGGACGAGTCGCACGTCATCTACGTGTGGGTCGACGCGCTGCTCAACTACGCCACGGCCATCGGTTACGGCACCGATCCCGAGGAGTTCGCCCGCCGCTGGCCCGCGTACCACGTGGTCGGCAAGGACATCCTCCGCTTCCACGCGGTGATCTGGCCCGCGATGCTCATGGCCGCCGGCCTCGAGGTGCCCCGCGGAGTCTTCGCCCACGGCTGGCTGCTCGTCGGCGGCGAGAAGATGTCGAAGTCCAAGCTCACCGGCATCGCGCCGACCGAGATCACCGACGTCTTCGGCTCCGACGCCTACCGGTTCTACTTCCTCTCGGCGATCGCGTTCGGCCAGGACGGCTCCTTCTCGTGGGAGGACCTCTCGGCCCGCTACCAGGCCGAACTCGCCAACGGGTTCGGCAACCTGGCATCCCGCACGGTCGCGATGATCGAGCGCTACTTCGAGGGGATCGTCCCCCCGGCAGGCGCCTACACCGAGGCCGACCTGGCGATCCAGAAGACGGTGGCGGATGCCGCGACCCACGCCGACGCGGCGATGGAGCGGTTCCGCATCGACGAGGCGATCGACGCGATCTGGACGATCGTGACGGCGCTGAACGCCTACATCACCGAGAACGAGCCGTGGGCGCTCGCCAAGGACGAGACGCAGCGCGAGCGCCTCGGCACGGTGCTCTATACCGCGGCCGAGGGCCTGCGCGCCCTGGCCGTGCTGCTGTCGCCGGTCATGCCGATCGCGACCGAGAAGTTGTGGGTCGCGCTGGGTGCCGCCGAGAGCATCGGCCGTCTGCACGACCAGCCCCTCCGCGAGGCGGGGGCGTGGGGCGTGCTGCGTCCGGGCGCATCGGTCAACGGCCTGTCGCCGCTGTTCCCGCGCGTCGAGCAGGCATGAGCACGCCCGTCGAGCGCCCCCGCGGCACCATCGAGGGCGGCGACCCGAGTCAGTACGTGCGCGAGCGGTCGGCGGACGGCCGCCGCGACGTGAGCTACCCGCCCGCGCCCGAGCCGCTGGGCGTCGCCGTCTACGACAACCACTGCCACCTCGAGATCGAGGACGGCGAGACCGGACTCTCTCTCGACGAACAGCTCGAGCGCGCGGTCGCGGTCGGGGTCCACGGGGTCGTTCAGGCCGGCGGCGACATCGACTCGTCGCGCTGGTCGGCGTGGGCGGCCGAGCAGCACCCGCGCGTCCTCGCCGCCGTCGCGATCCACCCGAACGAAGCGCCGGCGTACGACGAGGCCGGGGAGCTGGATGCCGCGATCGCGGTCATCGACGAGCTCGCGGCCCAGCCGCGGGTGCGGGCGATCGGCGAGACGGGCCTGGACTTCTTCCGCACCGAGGCCGACGGCATCCCGGCCCAGATGCGCTCCTTCGAGGCGCACATCGCCCTCGCCAAGAAGCACGGGATCGGGATGCAGATCCACGATCGCGACGCGCACGACGCGGTCCTCGAGACGCTCGAGCGCGTCGGCGCCCCCGAGCGGACGGTGTTCCACTGCTTCTCGGGCGATGTCGAGATGGCGCGGGTCGCCGCCGACCGCGGCTACTACCTCTCGTTCGCGGGCAACGTCACGTTCAAGAACGCGCAGAACCTGCGCGACGCCCTCGCCGTCACCCCGCGCGAGCGCATCCTCGTCGAGACCGACGCGCCGTTCCTCACGCCCACGCCCTTCCGCGGTCGCCCGAATGCGCCGTACCTGATCCCGGTGACGCTGCGCTTCCTCGCCGCCGAGCTCGGGACGGATGCCGATGAGCTCGCGGCGCAGGTCGCGGCGAACACGCTCGAGGTCTACGGGGAGTTCTGATCCGCGCCTCACGATCGACGGCCGGCCTCCCGCGGGAGGCCGGCCGTCGATCGTGAGGCGGAGCGGGTGTCAGGCCCGGGTCTTGGGCTTCTTCACGAAGAGCGTCTCGGTCTGCTCGAGCTCCATGCCCTTGGTCTCGGGGATCTTCCACAACACGAAGACGAACGACAGTGCCGCGAAGAACGCATACGCACCGTACGTGATCGTCAGCGACCAGTCCGCCAGCGCCGGGAAGGTCCACGACACGAGGAAGTTCGCCAACCACTGCGCACCGGCGGCGACACCGAGCGCCTTGCCACGGATGCGGCTCGGGAAGATCTCTCCGAGGAGCACCCACACGAGCGGGCCCCACGAGGCGCCGAAGCCGACGACGAACAGGTTGGCGGCCACGAGCGCGACGGGGCCCCAGGCGCCCGGGAGCGAGACGTCCTGACCCTCACCGACCGCGAACGAGAAGGCCAGCGCCATCGTTCCCAGTGAGATCGCCATGAGCGCGGAGCCCACGAGCAGGAGGGGCTTACGTCCTACTCGGTCGACGAGCCAGATCGCGATGAGCGTCACGAGCACGTTGGTGACGGAGGTGATGACGCCGATGAGGAGCGAGTTGCTCTCGTCGAAACCGACCGCGCGCCACAGGCTCGTCGAGTAGTAGAAGATGACGTTGATCCCGACGAACTGCTGGAACACCGACAGGATGATGCCGATCCACACGATCGGCTGCAGCCCCAGGGCGGGACCGGCGAGCGAGGCGCCCTTGTTCTTCCGGTCGCTCTCGATGGCGCTGGTGAGGTCCTTGACGGTCTTCTCGAGGTCGGCCGGGGGGACGAGGCGGGCGAAGATCTCGCGTGCTTCCTCCGTGCGCCCGCGGGCCAGAAGGTACCGGGGCGACTCGGGCATCGTGAAAGCGAGGAAACCGTACACGGCGGCGGGGATCACCCCGATGAGGAACATCCAGCGCCACGCGTCCAAGCCCCACCACAGCATGTTGTCGGCGCTGCCGCCGGCGGCCGCCACGAGCAGGGCGTTGCTGAGGAGGGCGGCGAAGATGCCGAGTGTGATGGCGAGCTGCTGGAGGGAGGCGAGGCTTCCGCGGATCTGCCGAGGGGCGACCTCGGCGATGTACGCCGGGGCGACGACGGAGGCGATGCCGATGCCGAGTCCGCCGAGCACGCGCCAGACGATGAGATCGGGAACGCTGAAGGTCAGCGCGGATCCGATCGACGAGATGAGGAAGAGACCGCTGCCGACCATCATGACCTTCAGCCGGCCGTAGCGATCGGACAGCGCTCCCGCGGCGATCGCGCCGACGGCGCAGCCGATCAGGGCGATCGCGACGACGAAGCCGGTGAGGATCGGCTCCTTCGTGTAGTCCGACTCGATCGAGCGGACGGCGCCGTTGATCACCGAAGAGTCGAATCCGAACAGGAAGCCGCCCACCGCCGCCGCGATCGAGAGGACGATCGCTCGTCGCCCGTAGGGGCTGCGGATGGTGAAGGCGTTGGCGGGTATCGACTGCGTCTGGCTCACCCGTTCACGGTACTCCCAGGAAAGGGACGGTGGTCCGAGGCTGGCTACAGTGGAACAATGCCCGTTTCGCTCCTCGGTGCCGCCGAGATCCGCCGGCTCGCCGCCGACCTCGACGTCACCCCGACGAAGAAGCTGGGGCAGAACTTCGTCGTCGACGCGAACACGGTGCGCAAGATCGTGCACGCCGCCCGGGTCGAGGCATCCGACCGTGTCGTCGAGATCGGTCCCGGTCTCGGTTCGTTGACCCTCGCGATCCTCGAGACCGGCGCCTCCGTCGTCGCGGTCGAGATCGACCACCGCCTGGCCGCGCGTCTTCCCGAGACGGCTGCGGTGCACGGCGTCGCGGACGACCGCCTCACCGTCATCGACGCCGACGCCCTGCAGGTGCGCTCGCTCCCGGGAGAGCCGGAAGTCCTGGTGGCGAACCTTCCGTACAACGTGTCCGTGCCGGTGCTGCTGCACTTCCTCGAGACGTTCCCGTTCCTGCAGCGCGGTGTCGTGATGGTCCAGGCCGAGGTGGGGGAGCGTCTGGCGGCCCCGTCCGGGTCGAAGGTCTACGGCGCGCCGAGCGTCAAGGCCGCGTGGTACGGCGCGTGGCGCCTGGCCGGAACCGTCTCGCGCCAGGTGTTCTGGCCGGTGCCCAACGTCGACAGCGTACTCGTGGGCTTCGAACGGGATGCCGAGCCGCGTGGCAGCGAAGAACTCCGGCGCCGCACGTTCGAGATCGTGGATGCCGCCTTCCAGCAGCGTCGCAAGATGCTGCGGCAGGCCCTGTCCGCTGTCCTGGGTGGATCGGCGGCCGTCGCATCGGAGACGCTCGAGCGTGCCGGAGTGGACCCGACCCTGCGGGGCGAGCAGCTCTCGATCGACGATTTCGTGCGGATCGCCGCTCTCTGAGGGTCGGCCCCGGGGCCGACGTCGGGGTGATTTCCCGACGTGTTCACCACGCGTTCCGGAAACATGTCTGTAACATTTCAGCCCAACCGGGAGCATCACGCCGGGGAGAGGTCGCACCCGACGACCCGAAGGGAACGAGATGCGCTACTCCGAATACCCGCGCGCCGAACGCGTGCTGCTGCACTTGAGCGACACCCATCTTCGGGCGGGGGGAGCACCGCTCTACGACCGCGTGGACTCGGAGGCGCACCTCGCTCAGGCGATCGCCGCGATCGAGGCCTCCGGCGTCCGCCCCGACGGTCTCATCTTTACCGGCGACCTCGCCGACTTCGGCGAGGGTGACGCCTACGCGCGCGTCCGGGAGCTCGTCGAGCCGGTCGCGGAGCGCCTGGGTGCCCCGGTCATCTGGGTCATGGGCAACCACGACGACCGGGCGACCTTCCGTTCGCATCTGCTCCCCTCCGACCACGGCGACCCGACGGCGCCCGTCGACCGGGTGGACGAGCTGAACGGGCTGCGCATCGTGACGCTGGACACGTCCGTTCCGGGGCAGCACCACGGCGAGGTCAGCGCCGGGCAACGCGAGTGGCTCACCGACGTGCTGTCGGTCCCCGCTCCGCTCGGGACGATCCTGGCCATGCACCACCCGCCGGTGCCGAGCGTCCTCGATCTCGCCGCGACCGTCGAGCTGCGCGAACAGCGCCTGCTCGCGGACGTGCTGCGGGGGAGCGACGTGCGCACGATCCTCGCCGGGCACCTGCACTACTCCACGTTCGCGACCTTCGCCGGCATCCCTGTCTCGGTGGCATCCGCGACGTGCTACACGCAGGACCTCATGGTGCCCGTCGGCGGGACGCGGCCGCAGGACGGTGCGCAGGGGTTCAACCTCGTGCACGTCTACGACGAGACGATCGTGCACTCGGTCGTGCCGGTCGTCGCCGCCGAGGTGCTGCAGTACGTCGACGCCGCCGAATCGCAGGAACGCCTGCGCTCGGCGGGAATCGTCGTGCCGACGAACCGCGAGCTCAGCGGGCGGGTGTCGCCGCCGACGACACCGATGCCGATCCTGCGCTGACCGTTGTCTTCTCCCACGGGGCTGCGACCGGGAAGTAGCGCTCCAGGCACGCGCGCAGCGCGGGGACCCGCACCTCTTCGGGGATCTCGGGAACGCTGCCGTCGTTGAGGCAGAACATGTCGGTGTCGCGACGCGACACCAGACGCTCCATGCGGCGCAGCGAATCGAGCTGCGTGGTCTGAACGTACCGAGTGCGCGGCTCCGTGGTCACGACCGCGCGACCGGTCGCCAGTGCGTAGTAGTGGTACAGGCTGTTGGTCACCGAGATGTCGGAGGCGGAGCGGAACCGACTCGCCGCCGTGCGCGCGTAGTCCTCGGCGAACTCCTGCTCGAGCTCGTACGCGACCGACCGCCGCAGCGGGGTGGCGCAGTGCTCGAGGTCGAGAGTGATCACCCGACCGAAGCGCTCCTTGAGCAGCGCCCGGTTGACCCGCAGGCCGTTGTCGTGGCCCGAGCGGTCGACGTGCGCCGCGCCGCTGCCGATGCGGATGCCGCTCTCGACGAAACGGCTGATGCCGGCTCCGCTGAAGAACAGTTCGGGGGTCACCGGCCGCCCGAAGAACATGTCGTCGTTGCTGTAGAGGAAGTGCTCGGCCAGCCCCGGGATGCGGTGCAGCTGAGCTTCGACCGCGTGAGAGTTGTGCGTGGGCAGCACCGTCGGGTCGGCGAAGAACTCCTCGCTGCGCACGATCGTGACCTTGGGGTGGTCGGCCAGCCACTCGGGTGTGGGGGAGTCGGTCGCGATGAAGATGCGGCGCACCCACGGGGCATACATGTGGACGCTGCGCAGCGCGTAGCGCAGTTCGTCGACCTGGCGGTACCGGGCGGCGTTGTCGTCGCCGTCGCCCACGACGTACCCCTTCATGCGGGCAGCGCGCTGCCGCTGGAAGTCGCTCGAGGAACCGTCGACCCACGAGAAGACCATGTCGACGTCGTGCGTGAACTCGTTCGGGTGCGGGTCGAACATGCCCGCGACCGTCCGCCAGCGGCGCCCGTAGCGCTCGATCTCGACGAGGTCCAGATCGGCCGCGGCGAAGGTCCGGCGCGTCAGCGCGCTCGGGCGCGGGGCCTCGACGGTCTGCGCGCCGAAACGCCACAGCTCCAGGCGCGGCGCCAGTGCAGAGCCGTAGCGGTACGAGCCCTCGGTCGAGGTGCGCGGACGGAAGACGGCGTAGGCCTCGACGGCGTGCGGGGTCGGCACCACGCTGTGCGCGGGCACCGGGTCGTCGCCGCGTGCCTTGAGGTACACGGGACCGAGCTCGGGATCGCGCAGCGCCGCGAGCGCGGCATCCGCGTGAACGGTGTCGACGACGAGCTTCGGTCGGCGGTTCGCGTCGCGCACGAGCAGGACGGGAACACCCGCGGTCTCGATGGCGGATGCCACCGTGAGCAGATCGTCGCGCTCGGCGTCGGCGGGGGTCGAGGTGTCGTCGACGAGGTGCAGGATGCCGTCCACCATGCGGATGTCCGCCCGGGAGAGGAGTGCGCGCCAGGGGTCGGTCTCGACAGAAAGGGGGACCATCGATCGCATACTGTGCCTCCTCGGGGGTGATGGGGACGGTTGATACACCGTAGGGAGCCGTCGTTACGGCTGCGTTTCGGCGACGGCGCCGGACGGCGGTGGGCGGCGCGCTACTGTCGAAGAGTGACTGAGATCGCCCGTTCCGGCCCGGCCGCCGTCCACCCGTCTCTCGCGGGTCGGACGCTTTCGGGTCGACGTTCCAGTTTCGCACACGGCGAGGCACTTCGGTTCCGCGGGCGGCGGGCCGTCCGATGAGGGGGCCCACGCCGCCGTCCGTCCGCGTGCGCGCGCCGGGGAAGATCAACGTCTTCCTCGAGGTCGGCGACGTCCACGACGACGGTTATCACGAGGTCGCCACGGCGTATCAGGCCGTCTCGCTGTACGAGGAGATCACCGCCACGGCGGCCGACGACATCACGATCGAGATCGCGGGCACCTCGACGGTCGACGTCGACGGAGTCCCCACCGACGGCAGCAATCTCGCCGTCCGTGCCGCGCGGTTGCTCGCCCGGGTCGCCGGCGTCGACCGGGGCGTGCACTTGTCCGTGCGCAAGGCCGTTCCGGTGGCCGGAGGAATGGGGGGCGGGTCTGCGGACGCGGCGGCGGCGCTCGTGGCGTGCGATGCGCTGTGGGGCATCGGGATGCCGACCGCCGACCTCACGCGTCTGGCGGCGCAGTTGGGTGCGGACGTGCCGTTCGCCCTCCTCGGCGGCACCGCGATCGGCACGGGACGCGGAGACGAACTGAATCCCGCGCTGGCCTCGGGGCGATTCGACTGGGTGCTCGTGACCAACGACGTGGGGCTGTCGACACCGGTGGTCTACGGCGAACTGGACGCCCACCGGGAGCGCCACATGGTGGACATCGGTCCGGCACCGCGTGTCCCCGCCGTGGCCCCCGATGTGCTGCACGCGCTCCGGCAAGGCGACGCCCGCATGCTGGCGGCGACCGTCCGCAACGATCTGCAGGCCCCGGCGCTGCACTTGCGCCCCGATCTGGCGCGCATCCTCGAGCGCGGCGAACGATCGGGTGCCTTGACCGGGATCGTCTCGGGATCGGGGCCGACCTTGGCCTTCCTCACCGCCGACGAGACGGCGGCGATCGATCTCCAGGTGACGCTCAGCGCCGCCGGGCACCACGCCCTGCACGCCCACGGTCCCGTGGCCGGGGCCCGGCTGGTCTGACGGGCCCGCACCATAGCCCAGGTCGTCACACGCAGCAATCTGCCGGTTCGTGTCGGAGGCCCTCGCTAGCCTCGACCGCAGTGGTTTCGTGCCGGCGGATGCCGTGTCCGCCAGCGGCCACGAAAGGGGAGTTCCCATGAAGGCAGTACTCGACGGCGTCGTCATCGCCGAAGCCGACCGCGACGACCTGGTCTCCATCGAAGGAAACTGGTACTTCCCGCCGCGCGCGGTGCGCGAGGGCGCGCTCTCCCAGAGCCCGACGCCGTACACCTGCCCGTGGAAGGGCGCGGCCCAGTACTGGAACGTCTCCCTCGATGGCGCCGAGCTGACCGACGGTGCGTGGTCCTACCCCGACCTCCGCCCCGGTGCGGTCGATCGCGTGGGCACCGACTTCGCGGGATACGTCGCGTTCGATCGCAAGGTCGTGGTCTCCGACTGAGTCGGGCACGCGCATGATCGAGTTCTCGACCGTCTCGAAGGTCTTCCCGGACGGCACGAAGGCCGTCGACGATTTCAGCCTCGTCATCCCTTCGCGCAAGACCACCGTCTTCGTGGGCTCCTCCGGGTGCGGCAAGACGACGCTGCTGCGCATGATCAATCGCATGGTCGAGCCCTCCGCCGGCTCGATCACGATCGACGGCGAGGACATCGCCGCGCAGCCACCCGTCCAGTTGCGACGACGTATCGGCTACGTCATGCAGAACTCCGGTCTTCTGCCGCACTTCACGGTCGCCGAGAACATCGCCACCGTGCCCGTACTCCAGGGCGAGAACCGCAAGAAGGCGCGCACCCGCGCACTCGAGCTCATGGAGACCGTGGGGCTCGATACCGCGATGGCCGATCGCTACCCCAGCCAGCTCTCGGGCGGTCAGCAGCAGCGCGTGGGCGTGGCCCGTGGCCTCGCGGCCGACCCCAACATCCTCCTGATGGACGAACCGTTCGGGGCCGTCGACCCGATCGTCCGTGACGAGCTGCAGCAAGAGCTCATCCGTCTGCAGAGCGACATCGGCAAGACCATCGTGTTCGTCACGCACGACATCGACGAAGCGTTCCTTCTGGGCGACCAGGTGGTCCTGCTCGAGAAGGGTGCGCAGATCGCCCAGGTCGGAGCGCCCAGCGAGATCATCGCGAACCCGGCCAACGATTTCGTCGCAAGCTTCATCGGTGCGGTCAAGGGCAAACGCGCACTGCGCCTCAAGCAGACTGCGCACGGCACGGTCGTCGTGGATGCCGAGGGGCGCACGCAGGGTGCTCTCGTGGAGGAGCCGCGCCCGTGACCTGGGTGATCAACAACCTCGGCCTGATCGGCGAGATGACGCTGCTGCATCTGCGGCAGAGCCTCATCGCGCTGCTGGTGGGTTTCGTGCTCAGCATCCCGCTCGGGTGGTTCGCCTGGCGGTACCGCCTCGTGCGCAGCAGCGTCATCACGATCACGGGGCTCCTGTACACGATCCCCTCGCTCGCGCTGCTGATCCTGATGCCGGTCGTCACCGGCTGGTACTCGATCGTGAGTGAGACGAACCTCATCGTGGCGCTCGCGATCTACGCGGTCGCGATCCTCGTCCGCGCCGTCGCCGACGGACTCGATTCGGTCGACGCGGGAGTGCGCCAGGCGTCCACCGCGATGGGCTACGGCTCGTTCCGGCGGTTCTGGGCGGTCGAATTCCCGCTCGCCGGGCCCGTGATCCTCGCCGGGCTGCGGGTGGCGTCGGCGAGCACGATCGCCCTGGCGACGGTCGGCATCCTGGTCGGCATCCAGAACATCGGATATCTGTTCACGAACGGTCTGCAGCGACGGATCATCCCCGAAGTGTTCGCCGGTGTGGTCGCGGTCGTCGTGTTGGCCCTCGTGATCGACCTGCTGCTGGTGATCGCCGGTCGCCTGCTCATGCCGTGGACGCGCCGGGTGAAGACCCCCGCGCGTCGCGCGACCCGGACGGCGGTGACCGCATGAACCTCTTCGGCGACGCCATCGCCTGGATCTTCTCGGGGGACTCCGGCCAGTTCGACTCCATCCCGGCCGCCATCGGCGTGCAGCTGCTCTACACCGTCGTTTCCGTGCTCATCGCCGCGGCGATCGCCGTGCCGCTCGGCTGGTACATCGGGCACACCGGAAGGGGCCGCGAGGTGGCGGTGGCCATCTCGGGCGCCGCGCGCGCGATCCCGTCGTTCGGCCTGCTGATCCTGCTGACGCTGCTGCTCGGAGTGCTGCACAAGCCCGAAGCCGCGGTCATCTCGTTCGTCGTCCTCGCGATCCCCTCGCTCCTCGCCGGCGCGTACACGGGCTTCGAGGCGATCGACCGCCGTGTCATCGACGCGGGCCGGTCGATGGGCATGACCGAGGCCCAGATCCTGTGGCGCATCGAAGTGCCGCTCGGCCTCCCGCTCCTGGTCGGCGGTATCCGCGCCGCGACGCTGCAGGTGCTGGCGACCGTGACGATCGCGGCCTACATCGGCCTCGGCGGACTCGGGCAGTACATCATCGCCGCCATCCCGCTCCGTCGCTTCGACATCCTCATCGGCGGTGCTCTCCTCGTCGCCGTCCTCGCGCTGGTCATCGACGGGCTGTTCGCCCTGCTCCAGCACCTCGTCGTGCCCCGTGGCATCCGTGCCGCCGGTGCCGCCTCGCCGCGCGCGCGTTCTGCGCGCGAGCGGCGTGCCGAGGCCCTCGCCGTCGGCGCACCCGCGTCGTCGACGACCTCCTGACTCACCCGACTCCCACCACCAGAAAGAGGAACCCATGTTCACAGCACGAACTCGCAAGGGTCTCGGCGTCTTCGCCGGACTCGCGGTCGCCTCGCTCGCCCTCGCCGGTTGCGGCGCCTCGAGCGATCCCCTGAGCGGCGGCGGCGACGCCAGCGCCTCGTCCGACGAGATCGTCGTCGGCTCGCAGGCGTACTTCTCGAACGAGATCATCGCCGAGATCTACGCCCAGGCCCTCGAGAACTCCGGGCTCACGGTCAAGCGCCAGTTCCAGATCGGTCAGCGCGACGCCTACATCCCGCTGCTCGAGGACGGCACCGTCACGGTCTTCCCGGAGTACAGCGGCAACCTGCTGCAGTTCTTTGACAAAGAGACCACGGCGCGCACGGCCGACGAGGTCTACGCCGCGCTGCCGGCCGCCCTGCCCGAGGGCCTCGAGGTGCTCGATCAGTCGACGGCCACCGACCAGGACTCGTACACCGTCACCGCCGCGTTCGCACAGGCCAACGGCCTGACGTCGATCGCCGACCTCGCGAAGGTCACGACCCCGCTGACCCTCGGCGGCAACGCCGAGCTCGCGGAGCGTCCCTACGGCCCGCAGGGCCTGAAGTCGACGTACGGCGTGGACGTGCAGTTCTCGCCGACCGGCGAGACCACCGTCGACGACCTCATCGCCGGGACCGTCCAGATCGCGAACGTCTACACCGCCGATCCGCGCATCCAGACCGACGACCTCGTCACGCTGGAAGACCCCGAGGGTCTCTTCCTCGCGTCGAACGTCGTGCCCGTGGTGAACTCCAAGGTCGCGTCGCAGGTCTCCGACGTCCTGAACAAGGTCTCCGCCGCCCTGACCCCCGCGGGTCTGGTGGAACTGAACGTGAAGTCGACGGTGGACCAGCAGTCCTCCGAGGACATCGCGAAGGCCTGGCTCGCCGACAACAACCTCTGAGCCGAAGCCACACCAGCGGGGCCGTCCGGGAGTCCGGGCGGCCCCGCTGCGCGTTCGGGTACCGCCGCTGCGCGTCTGGGCACCGCCGTCCACCGAGACTGCTTCTGACTGACATCCCCACTGCAGAGTGCAGTGGAGATGTCAGGCGGATGCAGTCTCGCGGTCCGAACAGCGCGCAACCCTCGGTCCGAGTAGCGCGCGACCCGGGGCGCGGGCGAGCGCCCCGCGGACCGTCCGAGCGCAGCGCGGAGCGCCGGGGTGCCCGAGCCGCGTAGCCTGGGACGGATATGGCACATCTGCTCGGGGGCGAAGCCCTGCACCTGGAATACCCGACCAAGGTCGTGTTCGACTCCGTCTCGCTGGGCGTGAACGAGGGCGACCGCATCGGCATCGTCGGCCGCAACGGCGACGGCAAGTCGAGCCTGCTCGGCATGCTCGCCGGACTCCGCGAGCCCGACGGCGGTCGCGTCACGGTGCGCGGGGGAGTGACGGTCGGCGTCCTCGACCAGCAGGACACCCTCGACGACGACGACACGATCGGCCACGCCGTCGTCGGCGACCGCCCCGAGCACGAGTGGGCAGGTGACGCGCGCACGCGCGACGTCATCGCCGGACTCTTGGGCGACCTCCGGTGGGACGCGCGTCTGGGCGACCTGTCGGGCGGCCAGCGCCGCCGGGTAGCGCTCGCACGGCTGCTCTCGGGCGACTGGGACGTGCTGTTCCTCGACGAGCCCACCAACCACCTCGACGTCGAGGCCATCACGTGGCTCGCGGGGCATCTGAAGCGCCGGTGGTCGCCGTCAGCGGGCGGTCTGCTCGTCGTGACGCACGACCGGTGGTTCCTCGACGAGATCTGCACCGTCACGTGGGAGGTGCACGACCGCATCGTCGAGCCCTTCGAGGGTGGGTACGCGGCGTACATCCTGCAGCGCGTCGAGCGGGATCGTCAGGCCGCCTCGATCGAGCAGCGCCGTCAGAACCTCGCCCGCAAAGAACTCGCGTGGCTGCGGCGCGGTGCGCCCGCGCGCACGTCGAAGCCGAAGTTCCGCATCGATGCCGCGAACGAGCTCATCGCGGACGTCCCCGAGATCCGCGACCGCGTCGCGCTGCAGTCCCTCGCGGTCGCGCGCCTCGGCAAGGATGTCGTCGATCTCCTCGACGCCGGCGTCACCTACGGTGAGCACACGGTCCTGAAGGACGTCGAGTGGCGCATCGCGCCGGGGGAGCGCACCGGCATCCTGGGCGTCAACGGCGCCGGCAAGTCGACGCTGCTGGGCCTGGTGTCGGGCACGGTCGAGCCGACGACCGGTCGCGTCAAACGGGGCAAGACCGTCAAGGTCGCGACGCTCACCCAGCGCCTCGACGAGCTCGAGCAGCACATGAACGACCCCGTGCGCATCGTGATCGCCGGCTTGCGCACGACGTACACGTTCGGCGCCGGATCGAAGGCGCAAGAGCTCACCCCGGGGCAGTTGCTCGAGCGTCTCGGTTTCTCCAGCGCCCAGCTGTCGACCCCGGTGAAAGACCTGTCCGGCGGGCAGAAGCGGCGCCTCCAACTGCTCCTGATCCTGCTCGACCAGCCGAACGTCCTCATCCTCGACGAGCCGACGAACGACCTCGACACCGACATGCTCGCGGCGATGGAAGACCTGCTCGACTCGTGGTCGGGCACGCTCATCGTCGTCTCGCACGACCGGTACTTCCTCGAGCGCGTCACCGACCAGCAGTTCGCGATCCTCGACGCCAAGCTCCGACACCTGCCCGGCGGCGTCGAAGAGTACCTGCGCCTGCGGGCGCTCCAGGATGCCGAGCCCTCGCGCTCCGCGGCATCCGGGCACTCGTCCGCCCCCGCGGAGCCGGGGCTCCAGGGTGCGGACCTGCGTGCGGCGCAGAAGGAGGCGTCGGCGCTGGAGCGGCGCATCGAGAAACTCCAGGCCCAGATCGACCGCGCCAAGGCGGCGCTGGCCGACCACGACCAGGCGGACTACGTGGGCCTCGGCAAAGAGATGCAGCGCATCACGGACCAGGAGTCCGAGCGCGACGAACTGGAGCTGCGCTGGTTCGAGCTCACCGAGACGATCGGCTGAGATCCGTTCGCGGCCTCAGTGGAAGCCGTACTCGAGGATCACGATGAACAGTCCCAGCATCGCGGTGGCCAAAGCCCCGAAGATCCGGGCCAGCAGTGGCGCGCGACGGCTCTGGAACGCGTGGTATCCGAGGATCGCCAACACGATGAACGCCGCGAACATGCAGTAATCCACCCCGTCCGAGACCGTGGCGCCGCTGAAACCCGCGATCACGAGCACGAGGATCGAGGGGACCGAGGCGTACAGCATCCCCGCACCGTGCCGCACGGCGTTCCTCGTCGCCGCGCGGAAGCCGTGCTCGGAATGCTCGGTGAGCGTGTGCGCGAAGACGTGGGCGATGAAGAACACGATCAGGCTGGCGACGGACGTCGCGAGCATGTCCTCGATGCTCTCGGCGTGGTCCTCCGCGATCGTGACGAACGCCGTGAAGACGATGAGCCCGTAGATGGCCGCCGGGGAGCGGAACCGGACGTCGAACCAGTTCAGCACCCGGCGTCCCACCGACGGCGGTGCGGCGGGGGCGCTCATGCGTCGAACCCTAGGCTCAGCTTGCGCAGCAGGGTCGCCAGTCGCTCGCGGTCGCCGCGCGAGAGGCTCTCCAGCAGCACCGCCTCGGCGTCCACGAGGCGCGTGATCGCGGCATCCACGCGCACACGTCCGTCATCTGTCAGGGTCACCAGGATGCTCCGTCCGTCGCCGGGGTCGGCCTCGCGTCGTACGAACCGGCGGGCGACGAGCCGGTCGATGCGGTTGGTCATGGTGCCGCTGGAGACGAGCGTCTGCTGCAGCAGCTGCTTCGGGCTGAGCTGGTACGGCTCACCTGCGCGGCGGAGGGCCGAGAGCACGTCCCACTCCCACGACTCGATGTCGCTGCGGCGGAACGCCTCTTTGCGCGCGATGTCGAGGTGGCGGGACAAGCGTGCGACCCGCGAGAGCACCTCGAGCGGCGAGAAGTCGAGGTCGGGTCGTTGGCGCACCCAGGCCTCGACGATGCGATCGACTTCGTCGCTGTCCCGGCTCACGTCTTCATTATGTCGAGAACGTCTCGGCGCCGCGGTCTGGCAGACTTGACCGGCGCCCCTTGGCGCGGTCCGCCGTGGTGTAACGGCAGCACGACAGCCTTTGGAGCTGTTAGGTCCAGGTTCGAATCCTGGCGGCGGAGCATGACATCACCGACCGAGTTGGCCGTCGTCGTCCTCGCTGCGGGTCAGGGAACGCGTATGCGTTCGCGTACGCCGAAGATCCTCCACGCCGTGGGCGGCCGTCCCCTCGTCGGGCACGTGCTCGACACGGCGGCATCCCTCGACCCGTCCCGCATCGTCGTGGTCGTCCGTCACGAGCGCGAGCGCGTGGCCGAGACGGTCAGCGAACTGGCCCCGGGCGTCGTGATCGTCGACCAGGACGAGGTGCCCGGCACCGGGCGTGCGGTCGAGGCTGCGCTCGGCGCGCTCGAGGACTTCGCCGGCGACGTCCTCGTGCTCAGCGGCGACGTGCCGCTCCTGCAGTCGCACACCCTCGCCGAGCTGGTCGAGACGCATCGCGCGGGCGGTACCGCCGTGACGCTCCTCACCGCGCGCGTCGACGACCCCCGGGGGTACGGGCGCATCATCCGCGACGGCGACGACGGCGTGCAGCGCATCGTCGAGCAGAAGGATGCCACGGCCGACGAGGCCGCGGTCAGCGAGATCAACGTCGGCGTCTACGTCTTCCGCGCGGCGCCGTTGCGCGAGCAGCTCGCGCTCGTCGGCACCGCCAACGCGCAGGGCGAGAAGTACCTCACCGACGTCGTGGCGCTGCTGCGCGACGCGCGCCTGGGGGTCGCGGCATCCGTCACGCCCGATGCGGGCGCCGCACTCGGGGTGAACGACCGCGTCCAGCTGTCCGAGGCCGGCCGCACGCTCAACGCCCGCACGGTCCGCCGCTGGCAGCTCGAGGGCGTCACCGTCGTCGACCCCGCCACGACCTGGATCGACGTCACCGCCGTGCTCGCCCCCGATGTGACGATCCTCCCGAACACGCACGTGCGCGGGGCGACGGTCGTCGCGGCGGGTGCCACGATCGGACCCGACACCTCTCTCGTGGACTGCGAGATCGGCGAGGATGCCACGGTCACCCGCACCGACGGGACGCTCGCCGTCGTCGCGGCGGGGGCCACGGTCGGACCCTTCGCCTACCTCCGGGCGAACGCCCGCGTCGGCGTGAACGGCAAGGTCGGCACGTTCGTCGAGGTGAAGAACTCCTCCATCGGCGAGGGCAGCAAGGTCCCGCACCTGTCCTACATCGGCGACACCGACATCGGTCGCGGCGTCAACCTCGGGGCAGGGGCCATCACCGCCAATTACGACGACATCACCAAGCACCGCACCGTGATCGGCGACGAAGTGCACAGCGGCTCGCACAACGTCTTCGTCGCGCCCGTTACGATTGGGGATGGCGCCAAGACCGGCGCCGGCGCTGTGATCCGCAAGGATGTCCCGGCCGGTGCGCTGGCCCTGAGCGTCGCACCCCAGCGGAACATCGAGGGGTGGGTCGAGAAGAATCGACCGGGCACCGGAGCGGCCGATGTGGCTGCGCGGGCTCGGGGTGAACAGGAAGCGCGCGATGGCTCGTAAGAAGAACCGTGTAGATCTCGACCGCGACAACGGCATCGCCCCCGGGCTCGTCGCCAAGACCAAGAAGCGGCTCGTCGTCGCCTCGGGTCGGTCGCACCCCGAACTGGCCGAGGAGGTCGCGCGGCACCTGGGCACCGAACTCGCGCCCACCGAGCACCGCACGTTCGCGTCCGGTGAGATCTACACGCGCTTCGAGGTGTCGATCCGCGGGTGCGACGTCTTCGTGGTCCAGTCCTTCGGTCCGCCGGTCAACGAGTGGCTCATGGAGCTGCTCATCATGCTCGACGCGCTCAAGCGCGCGTCTGCCAAGCGTGTGACGGTCGTCGCGCCGTACTTCCCGTACTCGCGCCAGGACAAGAAGGGCCGCGGCCGCGAACCGATCAGCGCGCGCCTCGTCGCCGACCTGCTCAAGACCGCCGGTGCCGACCGCATCATGAGCGTCGACCTGCACGCGGCGCAGATCCAGGGCTTCTTCGACGGTCCCGTGGACCACTTGTTCGCCAAGCCCGTGCTGCTCGAGCACTTCGAGCAGGGCCTGACCGGCGAGGACCGCGAGACCCTGACCGTCGTCTCGCCCGACATGGGGCGCGTGCGCGTCGCCGACACCTGGTCCGACAGCCTCGGCGCGCCGCTCGCGATCATCCACAAGCGCCGCGACCCGAAGGTCGCCAACCAGGTCTCGGTGCACGAGATCGTCGGCGACGTCCACGGGCGCACGTGCCTGCTCGTCGACGACATGATCGACACCGGCGGCACGATCCAGAAGGCGGCGCAGGCGCTCAAGGCCAGCGGCGCGCGCAAGGTCATCGTCGCCGCGACCCACGCGATCTTCAGCGATCCCGCGAGCGTGCGCCTGCAGGATCCCGCGATCGACGAGGTCGTGGTCACCGATACGGTTCCGCTCCCGCCGGAGCGCCGATTCCCGGGCCTGACCGTCCTGCCGATCGCGCCGCTGCTCGCTCGCGCGATCCACGAGGTCTTCCAGGACGGGTCGGTCACGAGCATGTTCGGCGGCGACGCCTGAGATTCATCGGCGGCTCAGAGGTTCGCCCAAGACTGAACCAGGGTCGGGTCGAGATCGTGTCCTCATCGTGAGCACGACCGCGCCGAGAGGCACGACCGAAAGAGGACCCGCATGATCCGTACGACCGCCGTCCCCCGCCCCGTCCGCGTCGGCACCGCCCTGCTGGGCGTCGCCGGGATCGTGACCCTCGCCGGATGCTCCGGCGGGACCACCGACGCCGCGGCGCCGGCACCCGCCGCGTCGTCGGCACCGAGCACGAGCGCCGCCGCCGGTGGCTCGTCGTCCTCGGGCACGTACACCGACGGCACGTACGAGGCCACGGGCCAGTACGCCACGCCCGAGAGCGTCGAGACCGTCGACGTCACCCTGACGCTCGCCGGCGACACCGTCACCGACGTCACCGTCACGGGCGACCCGCAGGCCGCGGAGTCCCGCCGGTACCAGGGCGAGTTCATCGGCGGCATCAAGGACGAGGTCGTGGGCAAGAAGCTCGACGAGATCTCCGTCAGCAAGGTCGCCGGATCCTCGCTGACCAGCGGCGGCTTCATGAAGGCTGTCGACGCGATCAAGTCCCAGGCCCAGGCCTGACCCCATGACCGCGGCGACCACGACCGGTTCGGTCTGGACGTTCGACGCGATCGGCACCTCGTGGGCGATCGAGACGGCGCACCCGCTGTCGGCGGTCGCCCGCGCGGGGGTCGCGGTCGCCGTCGACGGTTTCGACCGGGAGTGGTCGCGGTTCCGCGACGATTCGCTGGTCTCGGCGCTCGCGGAGGGACGCACGGCCTCCGTCGTCGCTCCCGCGGACACGGATGCCATGCTCGCGCTGTACGACGAGCTCGATGCCGCGACCCGGGGTGCCGTGAACCCCCTCGTGGGCGATGCCCTGGCCCGGCTCGGGTACGACGCCCGGCTCACGCTCGCGCCGCGGGGAGCGGCGGAGCCGGCGCCGGCCTGGCGTGACGTGCTGACGTGGGGGAGCGGCATCCTGTCGATGTCCCGACCGGCGATGCTCGACGTGGGTGCGCTCGGCAAGGGGCGTCTGGTCGACCGCGTCCTCGACATCGTTCGCGCCCACACCGCCGGTGACGTCATCGTGGACGGCTCGGGGGATCTCGCGGTGCGCGGTGCGCCCGTCCGCATCGGCCTGGAGCATCCCTACGATCCCGAGCGCGCGATCGGTGTCGTCACGGTGCGCGACGGTGCTCTATGCGCGTCGGCGATCACGCGCCGCGCGTGGGGCGACGGGCTGCACCACGTCCTGGATGCGCGGACCGGGGCTCCCGTGCGCGCGTACGCCGCGACCTGGGCGGTCGCCGACACGGCGATGCGGGCCGACGCGCTCGCCACCGCGCTGTTCTTCGACGGCGGCGCCGAGCTCGCGGCCGCCTGGGGCGCGACGTGGGTACGCATCCGCACCGACGGCCGCGTGGAATGGTCGCCCGGATTCGAAGGAGAGATCTTCTGATGAGCGCCACCCTCACCGCGGGCTCCACCCGCGTGCGCGGCCTGCTCGGCCGCGTGTCGATGTACCGCCTCGTCCTCGCGTCGCTGGGGCTTCTGGCGGTCATTGCCCTCGCGCTGTCGTTCGCGGGTCTCGTGGGTCCGGACCCGCTCGAGATCGTCGTGAGCGCCGCGGTGCTCACGGCCGCGTGCGCGCTCACCGACCTCGCCGCGCAGAGCGTGCTCCGGATGCCGCGTCGCCTGGAGTCCTCGTTCATCACCGCCGCGATCCTGCTGTTCGTCGTGCGGCCCACGCTCGATCCCCTCGGCCTGGCCGGACTCGTGCTCGCCGGGGTCGTGGCATCCCTGTCGAAGTACCTTCTCGTGTGGCGCGGTCGGCACATCTTCAACCCGGCGGCGACCGGCGCGACCGTGCTGACGATCGTGAGCGTGTGGGCGCCCGACCTCGGCGGCTCGGCGTGGTGGGTGGGCACGCCGTGGCTGGCGGGGCCCGTCCTGGTCCTCGGGCTGCTGCTGCTCGCTCGTACCGACCGTCTCGCGATCGTCGCGGTCTTCTGGGTCGTCGCCGTGGCGGTGGCCTTCGTCCGCACGACGGTGCAGTTCCAGGCCGCGGGGTTCCCTGTCGACGTGCCGGCGGTACTGCTGCAGGTGGCGTTCTCGTCGCCCTTCCTGTTCCTCGGCGCCTTCATGCTGTCCGAGCCCCTGACGCTGCCGCCGCGCCGTCGTCAGCAGTTCCTCGTGGCGGTGGTGGTCGGTGTGCTCGCCGGCTGGCCGATCGCCCTCGGCGGGATCACCCTCGGCCAGGAGCGGGCGCTGCTGATCGGCAATCTCGTGGCGTTCCTGTTCTGTCTGCGCGCGGCCGTGCGGCTGCGCGTCGAAGGCCGACGCGACCTCACCCCGACGGTACGCGAGCTGACCTTCCGCGCCGCGCGGCCCTTCTCCTTCTCGCCGGGCCAGTACCTCGAGCTCGACGTCCCGCATCGGCGCGTCGACGCGCGCGGCACGCGCCGCGAGTTCTCGATCGCCTCGGCGCCGGAGGATCTGCCGATCGTGCGCATCGCGTTCAAGGACGGCTCGCAGTCCTCGTACAAGCGCGCCCTGGCCGAGGTCCCCGTCGGCGGCACGCTCGCGGTCACCGGCGTCTGGGGCGACTTCGTGCTGCCCGCGCGTCCGACCGCGCCCGTGCTGCTCGTGGCCGCCGGCATCGGGGTGACACCGTTCGTCTCGCAACTGCGTCACCTCGCTGCGACCGGTCAGACCCGCGACGTCGTGCTCGTGTACGTCGTCTCGGCGGCGAGCGAGCTGGCCTTCCGCGACGACATCGCCGCGAGCGGCATCCCCGTGGTCGTGTTCTGCCGCGACGAGCCGCGGGATCTGCCCGCGGGCTGGGTATGGGCCGGTCCCGACCGGGTGGACGCCGAGGCGCTCGAGCGCGCGGTTCCCGACCTCGCACAGCGCGCCGCGTACGTGTCGGGTCCGCCGCGGCTGATCGCGGCTCTGGCTCCGGCTCTCGCGAAAGCGACCTCGCTCACGACGGACGCGTTCGCGGGCTACTGAACTCCGGCCGGGTCCCGGGGCTTGGCGGGCAGCCTGACCTCGAAGGTCGTGTCGCCGGGAGCGCTGCGCACGGTGAGCGTGCCCTGGTGCGCCTCCACGATCGCCTTCGCGATGGAGAGCCCGAGACCCGTGCCGCCCGTCTTGCGGTCGCGCGAGCGATCCGCGCGGGCGAACCGCTCGAACAGCTGCGGTGTCACCGCCGGGTCGATGCCCGGCCCGTCGTCGTGCACGCGCAGCACCGCGTCGTGACCCTCTCGCGTCACCGACACCGTCACCTCGGTACCCGCCGGGGTGTGCGTGCGGGCGTTGGCGAGCAGGTTGGCGACGACCTGGTTGAGGCGCGACGTGTCGCCGGCCAGTTCGACCGGCTCGTCGTCCACGTCGATCGACCACGCGTGGTCGGGACCGGCCGGTCGGGCGTCGCCGACGGCTTCGACCGCGAGGCGCGTGAGGTCGACCGTGCCGTAGACGAGCTCCTGACCCTCGTCGAGGCGCGCGAGCAGCAGCAGGTCCTCGACGAGCGTCGTCATGCGCAGCGACTGCGCCTGGATGCGCTCGAGCGACTGCTCGGTCGTCTCGACGGCCATCGCGATGCGCTGTCGGCTCTCGTCGTCCTGCGCTTGGCGCATCGCGCGCAGCGAGAGCTCCGAGAACCCGCGGATGGATGCCAGGGGCGTGCGCAGTTCGTGACTGGCATCCGCCACGAATCGGCGCATGAGCTCTTCGTTGCGCTGACGAGCGGCGAGCGAGGCGTCGACCTTGTCGAGGAGCGTGTTCAACGCCGCGCCGACTCGGCCGATCTCGGTGTGCTCGTCGACCTGATCCGCCGGCACGCGCTCGTCGATGGCGACATCGCCCTGGTCCATGCGGATGGATGCCACCCGGGCGGCGGTCTCGGCCACGGAGCGCAGAGGCCGCAGACCCACCCGGATGACGATGGCGATGATCGCCGCGAGCAGGAAGAGACCGCCCGCCGTGACCAGCGCGACCGTGGTCAGGATCGCCCCGATCGTCGCGGTCACTTGACTGAGCGGCAACCCCAGGACCGCCACCGTGCCGGTCTGGTTGGCCGTCACCCCGATGCGGTAGTCCCCGAGGCCCGGCAGGTCGATGGTGTCGGAGTCCGGCAGCCCCGTGGCCACGGCATCCCGGATCTCATCGACTTGCGCCTCGTCGAGCGCCCGCACCGACCGCCCGTCGACGTACGCCCCGGTGTCGCCCCGGCCGGGGGTGCGCAGCACCAGCACGGTGCCATCCGGGAACGGGCCTCCGGCCAGCGCGTCGATGGCGCTCGTCGAGGGCCCCACCTGCTGGACATTGCGCACGGCCGCGGCGACCTGGGTGTTCAGGTTGCTCTGCAGGACCCCCGAGATGATCGCCGCGGTGGACACCGCGATCATCACCAGGATGAATGCCACCATTCCGATGACCGCGGCCATCAGCCGCGACTGCAGCGTCCAGCGGTGGCGAGCCTCGACCCGTCTCACTGAGGGGCTTTGATCATGTAGCCGACGCCGCGGACGGTGTGGATGAGCGGCTCGTGGCCCGCGTCGATCTTCTTGCGCAGGTACGAGATGTACAGCTCGACGACGCTCGAACGTCCGCCGAAGTCGTAGTTCCAGACGCGGTCGAGGATCTGCGCCTTGGACACGACGCGGCGCTGGTTGCGCATGAGGAAGCGCAGCAGCTCGAACTCCGTCGCGGTCAGCTCGATCTCGGTTCCCGCGCGCACCACCTCGTGGCTGTCCTCGTTGAGCGAGAGGTCGCCCACGCGCAGGATCGGCTCGGAGTCGCGCGTGAGCGCGGTGCCCGCGCGACGCATCAGTCCGCGTAGGCGCGCCACGACCTCCTCGAGGCTGAAGGGCTTCGTGACGTAGTCGTCGCCGCCGGCGGTGAGCCCGGCGACGCGGTCGGCGACGGCGTCCTTCGCGGTGAGGAAGAGCACCGGCACGTCATTGCCCGAGTGACGCAGCCGCTGCAGCACGGCCATGCCGTCGAGGTCGGGCATCATGATGTCGAGCACCATGGCATCCGGTTCGAAGTCCCGGGCCGCCTGCAGCGCGTCGAAGCCGGAACCGGCCGTGCGCACCTCCCACCCCTCCATGCGCAACGCCATCGACAGCAGGTCGGTGAGCATCTGCTCGTCGTCGACGACGAGGACGCGGAGGGCGCTGCCGTCCGGGCGGGTGAAAGCGGGGGCGCTGGCGGTCGCGGTCATGAACTCATTGTGTCGGCGTATCTATGAGCTTTCTATGGCACTCGCTATGCGCTCGCTGTGAAGTCGACCTGTGCGGGCGATCAGGACGGCCGCCATCACGCCGAGAGTCGCGCCGAGCGTGTTCGCCACGACGTCGCGCAGATCTGCGACACGGGTGGGGAGGAACAGCAGCTGCGCGGTCTCGATTGTCGCGCTGAGCGCGAGACCCGCCAGGATGCCGTGCCACGGGCGCCCGCCCCAGGCCACGACGAGCAGGCCGAGGGGGAGGAACATCGCGACGTTGGCCGAGAACTCCACGAGGTCGAACGTCACCCACGCGGTCAGCGGCCACCCCGAGAGGAGGTCGAGGAGCCCACGCACGAGACCTCCGGTTTCGGGCCCGTACGGCTCTGGCCGCAACGTCATCCACCACAGCCCGACGGTGTACGACGCCGAAGCGGCGACGAGCAGTGCCCGTCGCCGCTTCGCTGAGAGCTGGCTCAGTGCGTGTCCTCGGCCTCGATCTCGGTGCGGTCGCCCGACCAGAGGGTGTGGAACGTCCCCTCCTTGTCGATCCGGCGGTACGTGTGCGCCCCGAAGAAGTCGCGCTGGCCCTGGATGAGGGCGGCCGGCAGACGCTCCGCGCGCAGGCCGTCGTAGTACGCCAGCGACGAGCTGAAGGCGGGGGCGGGGATGCCGCTCGCCGCCGACAGCGCGACGATGTGGCGCCACGCGTCCTGTGCCCGGCCGAGGGCCTCGACGAAGTAGGGGGCGGTCAGCAGCACGGGAAGCTCGGCCTCGGCGTCGTACGCCTCGGCGATGCGGTTGAGGAACTGCGCGCGGATGATGCAGCCGCCGCGCCAGATCTTCGACACCGCCCCGAGGTCGATGTTCCAGCCGTACTGGGCGGCACCCGCGCGGATCTCGTCGAAGCCCTGGCTGTACGCGACGATCTTCGAGGCGTACAGGGCCAGACGCACCTGCTCGATGAACGCGTCGGCATCCTCGCCCGAGAGCACGTCGGTGCCCGCGGGGCCGGGGAGCTCGCGGGACACCTCGCGCTGCTCGGGGTGGCTGGACAGCGAGCGGGCGAACGTGGCTTCCGCGATACCCGACACGGGGACGCCGAGGTCGAGCGCGGTCTGCACCGTCCAGGCGCCCGTGCCCTTGGCGCCGGCCTGGTCGAGGATGACGTCGACGAGGGGCGTGCCGGTCTCGGCATCCGTCTGGCGCAGCACCTCGGCGGTGATCTCGATGAGGTAGGACTCCAGCTCGCCGCGGTTCCACTCGGCGAAGACGTCGGCGATCTCGGCCGGGGTCTTGCCGGTGGCGCGGCGGATGAGGTCGTAGGCCTCGGCGATGAGCTGCATGTCGGCGTACTCGATACCGTTGTGCACCATCTTGACGAAGTGGCCGGCACCGTCGTGGCCGACGTGGGTGACGCAGGCCTCGCCCTCGGCGACCGCGGCGATCGACGTCAGGATCGGGCCGAGCGTCTGCCACGACTCGTCGGAGCCGCCGGGCATGAGGGACGGTCCGAGGAGGGCGCCCTCCTCGCCGCCGGAGACGCCCATGCCGACGTAGTTGATTCCGGTCTCGCGGACCGCCTTCTCGCGGCGGATGGTGTCGGTGAACAGCGCGTTGCCGCCGTCGACGATGATGTCGCCGGGCTCGAACACCTTCACGAGCTCGTCGATGACGAAGTCCGTCGCGCGACCGGCCTTGACCATGATGATCGCGGTGCGCGGCCGCGACAGCGACGCGGCGAAGTCGGCGTAGGAGTACGCGTCCACGAACCCGGCTTCGGGGTGCGCGGCCACGAGGTGCTCGGTCTTGTCGGCGCTGCGGTTGAACACGGCGACGGTGTTGCCCTCGCGGCTGGCGAGGTTGCGGGCCAGGTTCGAGCCCATGACCGCCAGCCCGACGACACCGATGTTCGCGTTGGCGTCTCCCTGACCCTCGGGACGGGAATCGGCCTCCGCGGTGGGGCGATCGACCTCCTCCGGGGCGGGCGCACCCTCGTGGTGCGGAGCGGCCTCGTGCGGTGCCTGGTCCTGGTCGGTCGAGGGTCCGGTCGGGGAGGGGGTCGACGTCATTCGTTGCTCCGTGTTCACGTGCGGAAGAGGGGGACGGACGGGATCGGGTCCCCCGCCACTGTATCGGCTCGGTCCGACGCGGTTCAGGCGCCGCGGGACAGGTGCAGTCGGGCGATGACGGCGTCGACCTGGTCTTGCGGCGTCATGTCGAGGTCGACGCGGATCGCCTGCTCATCGGCATCCGGGATCTCGAGGGCGTCGAACTGCGACGTGAGCAGCGACGGCGGCATGAAGTGCCCCTGCCGGCGGAGCAGCCGTTCGAGGACGAGCGCGGGGTCGCCCATCAGCAGCACGAACGTCACGTCGTCGCGGCGCAGCACGTCGCGGTACCGGCGCTTGAGGGCGGAGCACGTGATGACGCCGGGCCGGCCCGCGGCGATCTGTCCGTCGATCCAGGCCGCGACGCGGTCGAGCCAGGGCCCCCGATCGTCGTCGTTCAGCGCGTGACCGGCGGCCATCTTGGCGACGTTGGCGGCGGGATGCAGATCGTCGCCTTCCTGCAGGTCCCACCCGAGGCGGCCGGCCAGAAGCGCGGCGACGGTGGATTTCCCGGTCCCTGCCGGGCCCATGAAGACGAGGACGGGTGCGGTGCTGTCCAAGAGGCTCTCTCTTCGTCGATGTGCGGGGGCGATCAGATGGTGTGGCGGACTTCCGAGAGCACAGCGGCGACGTAGCGACGGGTGTGCTCTTCGGCGGCGTCGGGATCGGCGCGCCCGATGGCTGCCGCGGTCTCGACGTGGTTGTGCAAGGCGTCGGGGTTCGGCACGCCCGGGGTCAATCCGTGGAGCGCGCGCCCCTCGATCGCCGCGGCGATGGGCGCGCGGGCGGCGGCGAGCATGAGGTTGCCGCTCGAGACGAGGATGAGGTCGTGGAAGGCGATGTCGGCCTCCAGGTATTCGGCGGAATTGCCGAGCCCCGCTGCTCCGAGTCGGGCCAGCTCTTCGGCCAGGCGCAGGATCTCGCCCCGCTGCACGTCCGTGGAGCGCTGCGCGCTCAGGCGGGCGGCGATGGGCTCGATGGCGGCGCGCAGTTCCGTGGTGTTGACGATGAGCTGGTCGCGGCGGGGTCCGGCGAGCTGCCAGCCGATCAGACGCGTGTCCAGCGCGCTCCAGGCGCTCGGTGGACGCACGGTGACACCCACGCGACGGCGCTGTTCGACCAGACCCATCGCCTCGAGGACGCGCACGGCCTCGCGGACGACCGTCCGGGAGACGCCGTACTCGGCCTCCAGCCCGCCGAGCGTGAGGACCGTGCCCGGGACGAGGACACCGTCCGCGATCCGTCGGCCGATCGCATCGGTGACGGAGCCGTGTGAGGCTCGGGCCATGACCCCTCCTTAGGTACGACCATATCTTGTCAAAAATATGATCATTGTGTGAAGATCGTGCGACGCCTCGCGGCAGGAGCCGATCGAGGCAGCCGCGCACGGCGCACGACCGACCATCGTTAATCAATGGAGATCTTCTTGGACGACTGGACTCAGACACTCGGAACGGCCCCGCTGCTGGCCATCGCGGCGGGAGCGATCGCCCTCATCCTCGTCCTGATCATCTGGCTGAAAGTGCACGCCTTCCTGGCACTGATCATCGTGTCGCTGGTGACGGCGTTCGTCGCCGGCATCCCGGTGTCGGCGATCGTGAGCACTCTCACCGGAGGGTTCGGCGGAACGCTCGGCACCGTCGCACTGCTCGTCGCCCTCGGAGCCATGCTGGGGCGCTTGATCGAGCATTCCGGTGGTGCCCGGTCGCTCGCGGAGATGTTCGTGCGGGTGTTCGGCGAGAAGCGGGCCCCGTTCGCGCTCGGCATCACGTCGCTCGTCCTGGGCTTCCCGATGTTCTTCGACGCGGGCCTGGTGATGATGCTGCCGATCATCTTCGCGATCGCGCGGCGCGTCTCGCGCACGAACGTGCTGCTGTTCGGCCTTCCCGCCGCCGCGGCCTTCTCCGTCATGCACGTCTTCCTGCCGCCCCACCCCGGCCCCGTCAGTGCGAGCGAGTTGTACGGCGCCAACCTCGGAATCGTCCTGCTGGTCGGCCTCATCATCGCCTTCCCCGTCTGGTACGTCTCGGGCTACCTGTGGGGCAAATTCGTCGCGCAGCGGATCCAGCTGCCGGTTCCCGCCCTCTTCGGCGAGATCGACGACGACCAGCCGGTCAACGCCCCGAAGCCAGGGACCGTCATCGCGGTCCTGCTGCTGCCGATGCTGCTGATCTTCCTCAACACCGGGCTCTCGACCCTCGCGAGCGCGGGTGCCGTCTCGACGGACGACACCTGGGTGCAGGTGCTCATCCTGCTCGGCAACTCCGCCGTCGCCCTGCTCATCACCGTGATCGTGGCCACCATCGTCTTCGGCTTCCGCCGCGGCGAGAAGGGCACGGCGATCGAGAAGGTCGTCGACTCGTCGCTCGGCCCGGTGGCATCCGTCATCCTCATCACCGGCGCCGGAGGCATGTTCGGCGCGGTCCTGCGCGCCTCGGGCATCGGCGACGCCCTCGCCGACAGCTTGAGCGACCTCGGCCTGCCGATCATCTTCGCGGCCTACATCATCGCCGTGGTCCTCCGCCTCGCGCAGGGATCGGCGACGGTCGCGCTCGTCACCGCCGCGGGCCTTGCCGCCCCCGCCGTCATGGCCGGCGACTTCTCGCCCCTGCAGGTCGCCGCCATCACCCTGGCCACCGCGGCCGGCTCGGTGTTCGCCGGCCACGTGAACGACTCCGGCTTCTGGCTCGTCGGCCGCCTCATGGGCATGGACGTCAAGACCACCCTGAAGACCTGGACCGTGCAGCAGGCGATCGAGTCGGTCCTCGGCTTCCTCGCCGCGCTCGCCGTCTTCGGCGTCGGCGCGCTGATCTGACCGGGCGGGACGCATGAGTACTTCGCTCTTCGACGTCAGCGACCGTCTGGCGCTCGTGACCGGGTCGTCGCGCGGACTCGGCCGCTCCCTCGCGACCGCGCTGGCCCGCGCCGGCGCGCGCGTCATCGTGCACGGGCGCGACCGGGATGCCGTCGAGGCCACCCGTCGCGACCTGGCGGCCCTCTCGGGCCGCGAGGCCGCATCCGTCGTGTTCGACGTGACGGATGCCGCGGCCGCACAGGCGCAGCTCGAGACCCTCATCGAGCGGGTCGGGGTCCCCGACATCCTCGTCAACAACGCCGGCATCCAGCGTCGCGCTCCGATCCACGAGTTCGCGGTGCAGGACTGGGACGAGCTCATGGCGGCGAACCTGTCCGGTGTGTTCTACGTGACGCGCTTCGTCGCTCCGGCGATGGTGGCCCGCGGCTCGGGCAAGATCGTCAACATCGCGTCCGTCCAGTCGCGTCTGGCGCGGCAGACCATCGCGCCGTACTCGGCCGCCAAGGGGGGCGTCGCCCAGCTGACGGCCGGAATGGCCGCGGACCTCGCTCGCCACGGCATCCAGGTCAATGCGCTGTCGCCGGGCTACTTCGCGACCGAGATGAATCGCGACCTCGTCGACGACGCCGAGTTCACGGCCTGGCTCACCCAGCGCACGCCCGCGCGCCGGTGGGGCGATTTCGCCGAGCTCGACGGGGCGCTGCTCTTCCTCGCCTCGGATGCCTCGAGCTTCGTGTCGGGCCAGAACATCTTCGTCGACGGCGGAATGACCGCGGTCGTCTGACGGAAGGACGAGACATGCAGGCACTCTTCATCGACGCCGCCCGCGAGGCGGCGGTGCGCGACATCGCCGTTCCGGAGCCCGGGGCGGACGAGGTCCGGATCCGGGTCGACTACGTCGGGATCTGCGGTTCGGATCTGCACTACTACTTCCACGGGGCCAACGGAGCGTTCGTCGTGCGCGAGCCGCTCATCCCCGGTCACGAGCTCTCGGGGCGGATCGATCACGACCCCGCGGGTCGCTGGGCCGCCGGAACCCCGGTGACCGTGCACCCTGCCCGGTTCGGCCGACCTCGTCCCGGAATCGAGGACGACCCGCACCTGTGGCCCGGGGGCTCCTACTTGGGGAGCGCCTCGACGTGGCCGCACACCCAGGGCGCGGCCGCGGAGTATCTCGTCGTCGACCGTCGCATGGTCAGGCCTCTGCCGGACGGCCTCACGGTGCGCCGGGCGGCGCTCGCGGAGCCGCTCGCGGTCGCTCTGCACGCGCTCGGAAAGGCCGGACCCGTCGAGGGCCGGAGCGTGCTCGTCACGGGATCCGGTCCGATCGGGCTCATGGCCGTGGCCGCCTCCGCGGCGGCCGGAGCGCGGGTCACCGCCACGGACGTCCTGCCCGGACCGCTCGCCCGGGCGCGAGAGCTGGGCGCGGCCGAGACCGTGGACGTGCGGGCGGAGGAGCTCTCCGCGGGAGCGTTCGACGTCGTCCTGGAGTGTTCGGGTGTGCCGCAGTCCATCTCGGCGGCCCTGCGGGCGGTGCGGATCGCGGGGACCGTGGTGCAGGTCGGGATGCTCCCCGACGCGGAGCGATCCGTGAACCTCGCCCCCTTCATCGCCAAGGAAGTGCGCTATCTGGGCAGCTTCCGCTTCGCCGACGAGATCGATCAGGCGATTCGCCTCCTGGTCGAACGGCCCGACATCGAGGCCGCGATCACGCACGAGTTCCCGCTCGCGGAGGCCGAGACCGCCTTCGCCACCGCTCGGGACTCCGATGCGTCCGGAAAGGTGCTGTTCGCGCTGTAGAGCGCGGTATCCGCCGGCACGCAGACGGCGCCGGGCCGCTCGGGCCCGGCGCCGTCCGTCGTTTCTTCGGCGGAAGCGGTCAGTGCTTCTTGTAGTCGGCGGTGCGCCCGAGCGAGAAGAGGGCGCCGATCGCGCCGACGGCGCCGATCGCGGAGATCACGCCGATCGTCCAGAGCACGACGTGAGAGAAGAGGCCGCTGTCCATGAAGTTCCTCCGGTCGGTGGGGCTCACCAAATCCTACCGGTGCGTCTCGCGCAGCCGGTGCGGCAGCCCGGTCGAACGCGGAGCGCGTCGCTGGTAGACTTCCGGGGAACTTCGGCGAGGGATGCAACCTCGTGCGCCCGGGTGGTGCGCGTGGCATCCGTGATCGACGCGGTGATGCAGGCTCCCGGCTTTCCTCACGCGCTCGCGTTCGAGTCGAATCCAGACCACATACGTGCGGACACCGTCCGCTCACAAGCTGCGGGACCCGTGCCCGCGAGGAGAACATCATGTCGGAAGACAACAAGGTCGTCGCGGAACTCCGCGAGAACTTCGGCAAGGGCTTCGCCCGTCGCCTCCGCGCCGCGGGCAAGATCCCGGCCGTCATCTACGGTCACGGCACCGACCCGCAGCACGTCGCGCTGCCGGGCCACCAGGTCGCTCTGCTGATCCGTCGCGCCAACGCGCTGCTCGACCTCGACATCGCGGGCAAGAGCCAGCTCGTGCTCGTGAAGGACGTGCAGAAGGACCCCGTGCGTCAGATCATCGAGCACATCGACCTCCTCGTCGTCCGCAAGGGCGAGAAGGTCCAGGTCGACATCCCCGTCACGGTCGTCGGCGAGCCCTTCCCCGGCACGATCGTCAACCTCGAGAACACGACGGTGTCGCTCGAGGTCGAGGCCACCCACATCCCGCAGAACGTCGAGGTCTCGGTCGAGGGCGCCGAGGACGGCACGCAGATCACCGCTGCCGACCTGACGCTGCCCGCCGGTGCCGCGCTGCTGACCGACCCCGAGACGCTCGTCGTCGGTGTCTCGGTGCCGCTGGACACCCTCGCTGCCGAGGAGGAGATCGCGGAGGCCGACGCCGAGGTCGCCGAGGAGCAGTCCGAGGGCGACCAGAACTGATCTCAGCGGACCGCGCGAGCGGTCCGCGACCGACGAGGGGGCGTGCATCCACGCCCCCTCGTTTTTGCTGTCAGGGTCCGCGTGCGGATCCGGAAGGATGGATGCCATGGCGGACACGTGGTTGATCGTCGGGCTCGGCAACCCCGGTCCGCGGTACGAGGCGACGCGGCACAACATCGGTCAGATGGTGGTCGATGAGTTGGCCGGACGGCGTCGCGAGTCGTTCCGCGCGCAAAAGGCGAACGCGCGCGTCGTGGAGACGTGGCTGCGTCCCGGGGGAGCGAAGCTGGTCCTGGCCAAGCCGAACAGTTTCATGAACGTCTCGGGCGGTCCCGTCGCCGGGCTCGCGCGGTTCTACGCCGTGGAGCCCGAACGCGTGGTGGTCGTGCACGACGAGCTCGACATTCCCTTCGACACCCTCAAGCTCAAGACCGGCGGCGGCCACGGGGGGCACAACGGTGTGCGCGACGTCGCGAAGGCGCTGGGGACCCCCGACTTCCCGCGCGTGCGCGTCGGCATCGGTCGACCCATCGGGCGGCAGGACCCGGCCGACTGGGTACTCGATCCGTTCGGCTCGAAAGAGCGCGAAACTTTGCCCATCCTGATCTCCGACGCCGCGGACGCGGTCGAGCTGCTGGTCGAGGACGGATTGGTCGCCGCCCAGCAGCGATTCCACGCCCCGCGCTGAGCCCGCGCGCGCGTCACTCCGGGCCGTTCGAGCGACCCCGTGCCGGCGACGGGCGTCGTCTCGCGACGGGACGCCCCGGATGCGGGGGAGGAGCGGACCGGTTCGTCCCTCCGGGAGGTCGGTGGGCGGTGCGCGAGCGACGGAAGGCGATCGCCATGCCGATCGCGCCGGCCACGCACGCGGCGAGACCCACCGCTGCGCCGATGAGTACCCAGACTCCTCCGAGGTGTCCGACGGCGGGGTCGGGGCTGTCGCGAAGGACGTTGCCCACCGCCCACGCCGCCACGGCGATTCCCGCGAGAACGGCGAAGACGGCGAGCCACGGACCCGAGGGCTCTTCCTCTTCGCGTCGGCCCGCGCCCGCACCGGGCGATCTCGACGCGGCCCGTTCGAAGGACGGGGTGCTCCGGGTGGGGCCGGTCGATTTCGTGGAGGGGTCCCTCATCGCGTGCCTTTCCGCTGGGCGAGTCGATCGAAGTCAGGTTCGAAAGCTAGCGCCATCGTTCGGTGCCCCGCGGGGCTCGTGGTGACATCCGTGGATAACTCGTCCGACCGGCGGCCTCACCCGGGTGCGGCGCGGTGCGCACGTCGCCCCGAAACGACGATGGCCCCGGTCCGCGGACCGGGGCCATCGTCGCGAGTGCTACTGCACGTAGGGCGCCGCGCCGATGGCGGCTCCGATGCCGAAGAACACGAAGACCACTCCTCCGCCGACGACGGCGAGCACGATCGCGGCGATGGCCCAGCCGCGCCCGCGGTTCTTCACCGCGGCGACGATTCCCTGGATGAAGCCCCACAGGGCGAGCACGCCCCACGCGAGGAAGGCCGACACCGACAGGATGCCGGCGGCGAGACCGATCTGGTTCGCCGCGGCGGGGAGGGCGTCGGGGTCGATGGAGGCTGTCCCGTCGGTGATCGCGGCGAACTGCGTCAGGCTTCCGCTCTGGATCCCACCGAGGATGCCGAGGACCGAACCGATCACGATGGCGGCCAGCGACACGACGAACGCGATGAGCCCGAGGCCGCGGGGGCCCTTCGCCGACAGCGCGCGTCCGTGCGGCTCGGCGATGGGGGGTGCGGCGTAGGAGGCTTGAGCGGCCTCGGCGCGGGTGGCGGGCGGCGTGCGATCGGGCTCGAAGGGCGGCGGTGTGCTGCTCACGGTGTCCTCCTCTGGTCGGCGAGGGCCTGGTCACCCCCGTCCCGGTCAGCCTACGGACGGAGCCGCACACGCCCGCGGGGGTGGACGCGCGGGGGCGGGAGCGGGTAACGAGCCTCAGACCGGAGAACCGACGCTGCCGACGGAGGTGCTCGCGCCTGCCGTGAGGGCCAGGAAGACCAGCGCCGCGAAGAGGAACGGACCGAGCGCCGAGACGACGATGGCCGCGATGCCTGCGGCGCGACCGCGATCGCGTGCGGTCGCGACGATCCCCAGCACGAACGCCGTCACGCCGAGGACGGTCCCGGCCCAGAAGCACACCTCCGCCAGCAGGACGAGGTCGCGAACCGGCGACAGGATTCGCCAGTCCACGGACTGCCCTCCGCGGGCGAGGAACTCCGCCCCGGCACCTCGAGCGACCCGGAAGGCGGCGAATCCGCCGATCGCGGACGCCACGACCCCGGCGAGGATCGAGAGAAGGAGGGCCAGCGCACCCAGCGGACGCCGCCGCTTCGCGGCCGGGGGAGCGGTGAGGAAGGTACCGGCCGGCGGCGCCGTGTGGGGAGCCGCGAACGAGGGCTCGCCGGGAACGCGGGGCGAGGTCATGAAGCCACCCTACGGGGCGTTCGGAGCCGGTGTCGGTGCCTCCGCGTAGGATGTGTCGAGTGACAGTTCCCGGGATCGTGCGCGCCCTCGAGCAGGCTGAGTCGTACCGGGAGGCCGCGTCGGCGGCATCCTCCGATCTGTCTCTCTCCGTCGTCGATGGACTCGACGCCCCCGTCATCGCGGCTCTCCTCGAGCACCGCCGCACCGCGGGCTCGCCCGGCGCCGTTCTGGTGATCGCTCCGACCGGTCGTCGCGCCGAGTCTCTCGGCCCCGCCCTGGATGCCGTGCTCCCGGGCGCGCAGGTCATGCACTTCCCGGCGTGGGAGACGCTGCCGCACGAGCGCTTGAGCCCGAGCCCCGAGACAGTCGGGCGTCGCCTCGACGTGCTGCGCCGGATCGCCGCGTGGGACGGTGCCGCGCCACTCGTGGTCACCGCGTCGGTACGCAGCGCGTTGCAGCCGCTGGCCCCGGGCCTCGGCGACGTCGAGCCGGTCGACCTGCGGGTCGGGGGCCGCGGCAGCGAGCTCGACGAGGTCTCCGCGCGTCTGGTCGAACTGGCCTACCACCGCGTCGACATGGTCTCGCGCCGGGGGGAGTTCGCCGTGCGCGGCGGCATCCTGGACGTCTTCCCGCCGGTCGCCGACCACCCGTACCGCGTCGAGTTCTTCGGCGACGAGGTCGATCAGATCCGTGCCTTCTCGGTCGCCGACCAGCGTTCGCTGCCCGGCGAGGTGCTCGAGGTCTCCCTCGTGCCGAGCCGCGAGCTGCTCCTGACGCCCGCCGTGCGGGCGCGGGCCGCCGAACTGCGCGACGGCTACCCCGGTCTGCGCCAGTTGCTCGAGAAGATGGCCGAAGGCATTCCGGCCGAGGGCATGGAGTCGCTGATCCCGGTCCTGATCGACGGCCTCACCACGATCGTCGACTACCTGCCCGGGGGGACCGCCGTCGCCCTGGTCGACCCGGAACGTTCGCTGGCGCGTGCCACGACGCTCGGCGACACGAACCGCGAGTTCCTCGAGGCGGCGTGGTCGGCGGCCACCGCCGGTGCCGACACCCCGGTCGACCTCGGCGCGGGCGACTTCCTCACCCTCGACGACCTGCGCGAGATCGCCGGCGGCCGCGGTGGGGTGTGGTGGCGCCTGAGCGCGTTCGACTCCGGAGCGGCGGATGCCGAGGCCGAGGGCCTCGCGGTCGGCGACGACTCCGCGCATCGGGTGAAGGCCGACCCGGTGCCGTCCTTCCAGGGCAACGTCGACGGGGCCACCGCCCACGTCGGCGGACTACTCACCGAGGGGTGGTCCGTGGTCGTGACGGCATCCGGACCCGGTCTGGTGGACCGCGCGCGCGACGTCCTCGCCGAGCGCGGGATCGCGGCTCGCCGCGTCGACGCCGTGCTGTCCCCGCCCGAACCCGGTGTCGCGCACGTGGTGTGCGCACCGCTGGAGCGCGGTTTCGAACTGACAGAGACGAAGTTCGCCGTCATCACCGAGACGGAGTTCTACGGCCGCGCGGTCGGCGGCGACAACCGCGGTGTGAAGAAGCTCGCGTCGCGGCGACGCAACGTCGTCGACCCCCTGCAGCTCAAGCCCGGCGACGTCGTCGTCCATGCCACGCACGGCATCGGCAAGTTCCTCGAACTGACCCGCCGCGAGGTCTCGAGCGGCGGACGCAACGCCGTGAAGACGACCAAGGAGTACCTGGTCCTGGAGTACGCGCCGTCGAAGCGCGGATATCCGGGCGACAAGCTGTTCGTCCCGACCGACCAGCTCGACCTGCTGTCGAAGTACGTCGGCGGCGAGGCCCCGACTCTGTCCAAGATGGGCGGCGGCGACTGGGCCGCGGCGAAGGGCCGTGCTCGCAAGGCCGTCCGCGACATCGCGGTCGAGCTGGTGAAGCTGTATTCGGCGCGCATGGCATCCAAGGGGTACGCCTTCGGTCCCGACACCCCGTGGCAGCGTGAGCTCGAAGAGGCGTTCCCGTTCGCCGAGACGCTCGACCAGCTCCAGACGATCGACGAGATCAAGGCCGACATGGAGAAGCCGATTCCGATGGATCGTCTGCTCTCGGGCGACGTCGGTTTCGGAAAGACCGAGGTCGCGGTGCGCGCGGCGTTCAAGGCGATCCAGGACGGCAAGCAGGTCGCGATGCTCGTGCCCACGACCCTCCTCGTCAAGCAGCACCTCGAGACCTTCGCCGAGCGTTTCGCCGGCTTCCCCGTCACCGTGCGACCGCTCTCGCGGTTCCAGACCGACAAAGAGGCCAAGGCCACCCTGGCGGGCCTCACCGACGGCACGGTCGACATGGTCATCGGCACGCACCGCATCCTTACCGAGAAGGTCATCTTCAAAGATCTCGGCCTGATGATCATCGACGAGGAGCAGCGCTTCGGTGTCGAGCACAAGGACTCGCTGAAGAAGCTCAAGACCAACGTCGACATCCTCGCGATGAGCGCCACGCCCATTCCCCGCACGCTCGAGATGGCCGTCACCGGTATCCGCGAGATGTCGACCCTGGCCACCCCGCCCGAGGATCGGCATCCGATCCTCTCGTACGTCGGCCCCCGCAACGACAAGCAGATCGCCGCGGCCATCCGTCGCGAGCTGCTGCGCGAGGGGCAGGTGTTCTACGTGCACAACCGCGTGTCGTCGATCCAGCGCGTCGCCGCGCACCTGGCCGAACTCGTGCCCGAGGCCCGAATCGTCGTCGCGCACGGCCAGATGGGGGAGCACGCCCTCGAGCAGGTCGTCGACGACTTCTGGGAGCGCCGGGCCGATGTGCTCGTGTCGACGACGATCATCGAGACGGGCCTGGACATTGCCAACGCGAACACGATCATCATCGATCGCGCCGACAAATACGGTCTGTCGCAGCTGCACCAGTTGCGCGGTCGCGTCGGCCGCGGTCGCGAGCGTGCGTATGCGTACTTCCTGTACGACGAGATGAAGCCGCTGTCCGAGACCGCCGCCGACCGTCTCGAGACGATCGCGGTCAACAACGACCTCGGCAGCGGCATGCAGGTGGCCCTGAAAGACCTGGAGCTGCGCGGTGCGGGAAACCTGCTCGGTGCCGAGCAGGCCGGCCATATCGCCGGCGTCGGGTTCGACCTGTACCTGCGCATGATCGGCGAGGCCGTGGCGACCTTCCGCGGCGAAGACACCGAGGGGCCGACCGAGTTGCGGCTCGAGCTGCCCGTGGATGCGCGTCTGCCCGAGACCTACATCGACAGCGAGCGCTTGCGGCTCGAGGCGTACCAGAAGCTCTCGGCCGCGGCATCCGCCACCGCCAAGGACGACGCCATCGACCTCGTCGTCGACGAGCTCCGCGATCGGTACGGCGAGCCGCCGGCCGAAGTGGAGGGTCTCATCGCCGTCGCGCGGCTGCGCCGCCGTGCCGCGCAAGCGGGCCTCGCCGATGTCGTCGCGATGGGCTCGAACCTCCGCATCGCTCCCGCGAACCTCCCCGACTCGATGCGCGTGCGCCTGCAGCGGCTCTACCCGAAGGCGAAGCTCGTCGCGAACGGCGACGCGATGGTCGTCCCGCTCCCGTCGGACACCGCCGACGGGAACCTCATCGCGTGGGTGCGTCAGTTGCTCGACGCCCTGTGGCCGCTTCCCGCGGCCAAGGAGTCCGAGACCGCGCCGGCGTGATCGGACGGATGCCGTGATCCCCACTCTCGTCATCGTCAGCGTGTCGATGCTCGCCCTGGCGGGGGTCGCGTCGTGGACCGCGCGCCGCTCGGCGGCGGGAACGCTCGCGCGCAACGACCTCATCGGCATCCGGACCGTCGCCACTCAGGCGTCCGACGCCGCTTGGATCGCCGCGCATCGCGCCGGGGCGGCCGATCTCCGCCGGAGCGCGATCGTCGCCGTCGTCACGGCCGTGCTGCCGTGGTGTGCTCTCCTCCTACCCGGGGCCGCGCAGGAGCCGGTGATGGCCGCCGTGATCGTGCTCGGCGCCGTGACGGTGATCGGCTTCTCCGTGCGCGCGGCAGTGGTCGGCGGACGCGCGGCGCGCGAGGTGACCGACCGGACGTGATCCGGCGCGGCGGTGCCGTGCCCCCCCTCGCCCCGTCTCGTGCCCCGGCGCTACGCTGACGGCACCGACGGGAAGGACGCCGCTCATGCGCTTCGCTCATCTGGGGGCCGAGCCCCGTATCCATCCCGACGCCGTCGTCGCCCCGACCGCCGTCATCAGCGGCGACGTCACGATCGGTCCCGGATGCCAAGTCCTCCACGGCGCCGTGCTCACCGCCGAGGGGAGTCGGATCGTGCTGGGAGAGCACACGGTCGTGATGGAGAACGCGCTGGTGCGGGCGAGCTCGACCCACGCGGTGCACGTCGGGGCCCACACTCTGATCGGTCCCATGGCCAGCGTGGCGGGAGCCGACATCGGCGCGGAGGTGTTCCTGGCCACCGGCACGCGGGTCTTCAACGGTGCCGAGGTCGGCGACAGGTGCGAGGTGCGCATCAACGCGGTGGTCCACTTGCGTACCGTCCTTGCGCCCGAGACGGTGGTGCCGATCGGATGGGTCGCGGTGGGCGATCCGGTGCAGCTGCTCTCGCCCGACCGGCACGACGAGATCTGGGCCGCCCAGAAGGAGCTCGACTTCCCGGGATACGTCTTCGGCCTCGACCGTGAGACCCCCGACCTCATGATCCAGCTCACCGAGCGGTACGGCCGGAGTCTCGCGCGGCACGCCCACGACCGCCGACTCGACTGAGACGGGGCGGGGGCCCCGGCATCCGATGCTGTTCACGTCCACCGGCCGCGGGAGGGTGGCGCGGACCGCTGATCATCATCACACGTGGCGGTGTGCGCCCGGGACGAGGGGAATGTCGGGGCCTGTCCAGAACGCCTCCAAGAGGGCAACCCCCGCGTCGGCCAGGGCCAACGACGGTTCGGCGTCCGAGGCGAAGCTCTCGTCCAATGAACCGACCGCCGCGCACGCGTAGACAAAGCCGCCCGTGCGCCAGCGCACGATCCCGGCGTCGACGCGGGTCCCGGGGACGAATCCCGTCTTGGACGCCACCGTCAGAGGCGCCAGCGCGGCGAGCTCCGCAGCGTACGGGTTGACCTTGTAGAACTTCGTCACCTGATCGAGATAGAGCTGAGTCGTGAGGATCTGCTCCGCCCTGCCCGACACCCACGGCGAAACGGCCGTGCGGGACTGGACAGCGTCCATCAGAGCGCGCAGCTGGTTTACCGGAGCCACGCCCAGCAGTTCCGGGTCGTCCGCGATGAGGTCCAGGTCGACGGGGTTCCGCAGCCGGATGCGTCGCAGGCCGACGGCGTCCATCATCCGATTGACCTCGTCCACGCCCCCCGGGATCTCAGCGAGCACGGCGTTGGTGGCAATGTTGTCGCTCGTCGCGATCATGAGCACGAGCAGGTCCTCGAAGGTGACCTGTAGGTCGCTTCGCAGCAGGCGGAGAATCCCCGAGCCCTGCACCCCGTGGTCTCGAGCGGGTGAGCTGACACGATCGAGGTCGATCCGGCCCAGCTCCGCGTGGCGCAGAGCGGTCAGCAGAATCGGGATCTTGATGACGCTCGCGGTGGCCACGGGGGCGGTGGAGTTGAGCTCCACCGCCCCCGTACCGTTCAGGCTCCGAGCCGACACGTGCAGAGAGCCGGAGAAGCGCTCGTCGATGTCGGTGAGGGTGCCCATGAGGTCATCGCGCTGCGCTGGGGTCATTCCACGCCCTCGACGTTGCCCATCGCCTTCAGGAACCCCGTGTCGCCGAGGAACCGGTTGTCCTCGTTGAGCGGGGGGAGCTTCGCGACCGCGGTGGTGCCGTCCGGGTGGTAGGTGGCCAGCTGCTCCTTGTTCATCACGAGCTGGGGGAGCGGGGTCACATCGGCGGGAGGCTTGACGCCGTCGGCGAGAGCCTGCGCCATGGCCACCGCGTACTCGCCCCAGTAGGACACGAAGATGTCGCCCTCAGCGACCCATCGGGGATCGTTCTTGAGTGAGGCGAGCCCGGTCTCGTCACCGCCGAGGCCGGCGATGAGCAGCTTGTCCGCTCCCCCGCGACCCGCGTCCTCCAGTGCGCGGAGAGCGCCGTTGGTGGAGTCGTTGTTCACCGTGTAGAGGATGATGTTCCGATCCGCGGGGATGCTCGCGATGAGACCTTGGACGGCTTCGAAGCTCGGCTGCAGCGTCGACCCGCCGTCGAACTGGATGCCGTTCGTCCCGATCGTGGTCGTGGTCGCGCTGATCGCGTCGGGCGCGACGGCCTCGAAGCCGAGGACGTCGGCCACCGTCGAATAGAAGTGGTGGACGGCGGCGTTCACCCCCTCGCCGGCGGCGGCGTTCTGACCGATCAGGACGGTGGTGTTCGACGCGTCCCACCCCCGCTGCTTGGCGATTTCTCCGACGATCGTCGCGCTCTCGTCTCCCAGCGCGGCGTTGTCGATGTTGAGGAAGGAGCATGCGCTCGCGTCGATGTTGAGGGCCACACACGGGATGCCGCTGTCGGCGATGAGCTTGGAGACTCCGTCGGTGGCGGACGAGACGGGGTAGAGCACCATGGCATTCGGCTGCTCCACGATCATCTGCTGCACGTTCTGGAGCATGGTCGAGGCGTCGCCCTTGTTGTCGAACCATGTGACATCCACACCCTTGGATGCGGGGTCGAGCCCGTCGAGGGTCGTGTGGATCACCTGGAAGAACGGCACGCTCTCGTTGTAGTTGGCGAAGGTGACCGTCATCGTGCCGTCGGACGCGTCGGCGGTCGACCCGCCCGAGCACCCGGAGAGGGCAAGTGCGGTGATCGCCGTGACACTCGTGCCGAGAGCGAGTCGGCGTAACACGGATGCGCTGTGTGCGGACATGGGATTCCTTTCGGGTGTGATGGTGCAGAGGGGTGAACGCGGTCAGCGCAGTCGGCGCCGAATCTGGCTCAGACCCACCGCCGCGAGCAGCACGAGTCCGGTCGCGATGGTCTGATAGAAGGACGGCACGTGGGTGAGGGCCATGCCGTTGGAGAGCGCGCCGAGGATCAGTACGCCGAGAACCGTTCCCGGAACGCCGCCCACGCCGCCCGTGAGGGCCGCCCCGCCGAGAATGACGGCGGTGATCGACTGAAGGTTCGTGTTGATGCCGGCCGTGCCCGAGCCGGTCAGCAGCTGACTGGCGAGGACGACACCGGCCAAAGCCGCCAGCATCGAGCAGAGGACGTAGACCGAGGAGGTCACGGAGTTCACCCGGATGCCGGCGAGCCGGGCCGCCTCCACGTTGCCGCCGACGGCGTAGATGCGTCGACCGTATGAGGTGTACGACAGGACGATGTGAACCACGATCGCGAGACCGACGAACAGCCACACCTGGTTGTTCACACCGAACAGGCCTCGTGAGGTCAAGGCACCGACATCGGGGTTGGTAAAGGGGATCTGCAATCCGTTGGAGATGACGAGGGCGAGCCCGCCCACCACGGAAAGGGTTCCGAGGGTGGCGATCAAGGGATTGATGCGAGCCCGGGTGATGAGCAAGCCGTTGACCAGCCCGACAACGCCCCCGGCAGCCAGCACGACGACCAGGGCGGGTACGAGGCCGAGCCCGGCATTCGTCAGGAGCGCGAACAGCACGCCCGCCAGAGGGACGACGCCACTGACGGACAGATCGAAGCCACCCGAGATGAGCGGGAGGACCTGTCCGAGGGAGACGAGCCCGATAACAGCCGAGATCGACAGGATGTTGAGGACGTTCGCGGTGCTGAGAAAGTTCGCACTCATGCTCGCGAACACCCCGACGACCACGACGAGGAACCCCCCCAATACCAGGAGCTGAGACGAGAGGCGGGGGAGCCGTACACGTCTGGTGGGGCGGATGGAGCTCTCGGTCATTGGATACCTCCGGCGGCTTCGAGGGCGCGGGCTTGATCTGCTCGGGTGGGGAACGCGATGTCATCGACGATGCGACCGCGGTGCACGATAAGGAGCCGGTCACACAGGAGGACCGCTTCCTCGATGTCCGAGGTGACCACCAGCTGCGCGGTACCGCCGTCGGCGAGGCCGCGCAGGATGTCGTGGATCTCCTCACGTGCCCCGACGTCGACGCCGCGACTCGGTTCGTGCAGGACGAGAACAGGTGCGTCTGCGAGCAGACGGTTTCCGACCAGCACCTTCTGCTGGTTTCCCCCCGAAAGCTCACCGACGGTCTGGTCGATCGATCGGGCCCGTACCCGCACACGGGTATAGAGATTCTGAGCGACGGCCCTCTCGCGGCGGCGGAGAATCCAGCCCGCACGAGACACGCGGCGCAGGTCGGGCAACGTGAAATTTCGGCGGATCGAGTCGATGAGGACGAGTCCTTGGGACTTCCGATCTGCGGGAACATAGGCGATGCCGGCCCGCCAGCTCTGGCGGGGGTTGCGTAGACGGTTCATCGTGGCGCCGGCCACAGCGATGCGACCGACCGCGTCAGGGTGCAGGCCGCCCAGGGTCTCCGCAAGAGTGTCGGCGCCACTACCGCGGAGCCCGTAAAGTCCGACGATCTCGCCCTCACGCACGACCAGATCAACATCATCGAGAATCGGGGCTTGAGTGCGCCGGAGGCCCCGCACTTCCAGCCGGGGCGGCGCGTCGCTGGGGCAGCGGTCGACCTTCGCCGTCGATGACTGCTCATGGCCGAGCATGTCGGCGATCGCCTGCGAGGGGGTCAGATCCGCGGTGCGACTGGAGCGTACGAGTGCACCGTTGCGCAGGACGTGCACGGTGTCGCACGTTGCGAAAACCTCCTCGAGACGGTGGCTGATGAGGATGACGGCGACCCCGGAGGCCGACAGGCGTCCCAGCAGTTCGTGCAGTCGCGCGCTGTCCTCGGACTCGAGCGCGGCGGTCGGCTCGTCGAGGATCAGGATGCGGGCCTGGCGCGTGACGGCTTTGGCGATTTCGACGAGTTGACGTTGCGCGAGCGAGATGTCGGCCATCGGAGTGTCGAGCGGAAGATCGAAGCCGGCGATGTCGGCGTACTTGCGAGCGGCGCGGATCATCGCCGAGGGCGATGTAAACCCGAAGCGCGACGGTGGTGCACCCAGGCTGATGTTCTCGGCGACGGTCAGCGCCGGCACGTAGACGAGTTCCTGGGGGATGAACGACACCCCCGCGGCCAGCGCATCGCGAGGAACGGTGAACCGTACGCCACGGCCGTCCACGGCGATGCCGCCGTCGTCGGGACGCGTCGACCCGGCGATGATCTTGGCGAGGGTCGACTTGCCCGCGCCGTTCTCGCCGAGCAATGCCGTGCGCTCTCCGGCCGCGAGGGAGAAGGTGATGCCGTCCAGGACGACATTCTCGCCGTACCGCTTTGTCACGCCGTCGACGGACAAAACCGGGGTGGGATCCATCGCGTACCTTCCGGGTCGGTGTTGTCGATAGTGGGTCCAGGTTAGGAAGCGGCGACGGGGTCACCTATGTCCAGTTCGCCAGCGTTGTGGCCGAGCGAGTATGCGGGCGCACACTGCGGCGCCTCGCCATGACCCGCTCAGCGCGACTTCAGGGGGCGTCCGGCTGTGCCCGTCCGTAGCGCGCCCTCTATGACGACCGGCTCCCCGCCGACGATCACGTGACGCACGCCGACTGATGCCTCGATCCTGATCGCACTGGCCCGATCGTTGATGCGATGAGGGTCGAAGACGGTGATGTCCGCGTCGAATCCGGGTGCCACGCGGCCCTTCGTCCGCATCCGCGGTACGAAGGGGGCGAGGATCTCGGCGGGGATCGTCGAGGTGCGCAGGACCGCATCCGGCAGGGACAGTGCGCCGAGGTCGCGCACCAGCCAGCCGAACGTGCGCGCGAACGTTCCGACGCTGCGCGGATGCACGCGCGAACCCTCCGGGAGCGGGCTCCGCCCGGAGAGATAGCGACCGTCGGGGCCGACGATCGGCATGGCATCCGAGGCCACGACTGTTCCCGGCACATCGAAGCTGCGCAGGAGCGTTCTCACGTCGACGGGGTCGTCGCCGTCGAGATAGTCGATCAGACACAGTCCCCCCGGGTCGGTCGCGCGCAAGTGTGCGAGCTCGTCGACGTCACGGACTCGTGTACCCGTCGGAAGGTAGGTGATGGCGGAGGCCTCGATGCCGAGGCGGTCGAGGCGGTCGGGGGCGAGAAAGGCGGCGCCGATCCCCGTACTGGACATCGTGTACGGGTAGGCCTCCGTCGTGATCTGGTTGCCCCGCGATTGCGCCTTCGTCACGGCGCGGGCGACATCGTCGATGCGTCGCAACGAGGTGCTGTTGATGTGACACATGTGCATACGGGCTCCGCTGCCTGCGGCGGCAGCGATCACCTCGAGTGCCCCGTCGACGGATGAGCCCGGTTCCTGATTGGACATCTGACGCGAGTGCGTGAAGACCGCTACTCCGGCCGACTCGGCGAGCTCAGCCACGCGGAAGTACTCCTCACGGCCTGAGGCGGGTGCATAGCCGAGGAGTACCCCGATCCCGATGGCGCCCTGACTCACCGCATCGGCGAGCACACCGATGATCGAGTCCACCTCTGCCCGGGTCGCGATCCGATGCCACGCAGGCAGCCGCTGGTTGCGTTGGAAAACTTCCATGGCGGTGGTCAGCGTGCCGTCCTCAGCGGGGGTGGGAAGAGGGATCCCCGCCATGACATGCATGCGGGCGACGGCCCACGAAGCGGCGAACCCGAAGTTGATCGGGCGACCCTCGGTGACGGCGGCGGCGTACTGCGCCTGCACCGGAAGAGTGCCCGATTCGAGGTCCAGTGCCGTAGTGACGCCGTCGAGCGCCTGGAATCCGAGTCCGATAGGTGTCTGAGCATGACTGTGCAGGTCGATGAACCCGGGTGCGACGACAAGCCCGCGCGCGTCGATCGTGGAGCGTGCCGTCGCGGAGACCTGGCCGACGGCGATGATCCTGCCGTCACGAACGGCGACATCGGCGATGCCGTCCTGCGCGGATCGCGGGTCGACGACGCGCCCCCCGCGGATGACGATATCGGCGGGAGCCGGAGTGTGTGCGGCGTCTTCGGGTGTCATATGTGAGCCTCCACCACAAGGATGCGCAGACACGCTCCTCGGAGCGATGTGCAACCGGCCAGCGTTGGCCGGCGAACACTGTTCAGGCCATGGTGTCGCGCGCGGGAGCACGTCGTCGAGAATGAGGGTTCCGAGCGAAGGAAGAGGTGCCTCATGGGGGCCGCGGAGGACATTCAGGCCGAGATCGCGCGTATCGCTGACGAGTTCAGCGGCGAGATCAGTGTGGCGGCGACCAATCTCCGTACCGGTGAGCACGTGGAGTTCAATTCGCGCGAAGCGTTCCCCGCGTCCAGCGTCATCAAGGTGCCGATCCTCGTGACGCTCTTTCACCGAGCCGAACGGGGTGCGGTGCACCTGGACCGCCGCCTGACGATGCACGAGGAGGACCGCGTGCCCGGCTCCGGGGTCCTGAAGCTGCTGTCGGGCGGTCTGACACTGACGGTCGCCGACGCGGCTGCCCTCATGATCGCCGTGAGCGACAACACGGCCGCGAACCTGGTCATCGATCAGCTCGGCGGGATCGCTGAGGTCAATCGGGCGATGACCGAGCTCGGACTGCACAGCATCCGGTTGAAGAACAGGCTCGATTTCGACGTCATAGGTCGCGACATCGCCCACCTGGGCGTGGCGAGCACGAACGACCTCGACACTCTCGCCCAAGCCATAGCTCACCGGACGGCTTTCTCGCCGGCCGTGTCCGAGGCGTGCGAGAAGCTGCTGTCGCAGCAGCAGTATCTCGACCAGGTGCTGCGGTACGTGAGCGTGGCACCGTATGCGGAGGAGCTTCGCATCGTTCAGCCCGTGGTATCGGCCAGCAAGACCGGGTTCTACCCCGGGGTACGTAATGACATGGGCATCGTCCGGTTCCGTGGCACGGGGTTCACGTACGCTGCCTGCACGCGGGGGTCGGACGATACGCTCTTCGCGCCCGAGGACGAGGGCGAAGTCACCAACGGACGCATCGGCCACCTGCTCCTGCGGCACTGGTGGCCTGAGGACGCCGGTCCGGCCCCCGTCGCGGATTCCCCGTATTTGCGGCGCGGAGGCGGCTCGATGAGGTCGTCGACATGAGCGCGTCTGCGGGGGTGCCGCTCAACAAGGTGCTCGGCGAGCTGGGGACGACCGTGGTTGAACTGGCGCTCGGACGTGTACAGCCGACCTCGACGGTGTCGTCGGTGACGATCTTCGATCCGTTGGATCCCTCGCTGATCATCCCCGGTTCCCTCGTGCTCGGGGTGGGTGTCGCGGGTGGCGAACCCACGCTCGAGCTCGTGCGCCAGCTGGCGGAGCGCAGAGCGGCAGCCCTCGTCCTGCGCGAGCCGGTATCCGTGGACCGCGATGCGGCCGCCGTCCTCGATAGTGCGGGGGTCCCGGTCATCGGTCTCGTGCGCGGCGTGCCGTGGAATCAGATCGCCGCGGCCGCGACATTGGCGATCTCGCGCCAAGCGATCGACGGCTTCGGCGACGACACGGACATCATCGGCGAAGCGACCGATCTGCGCTCGCTCGCCAACTCCGTCGCGGCCCTCCTCGATGCCGCGGTGACCATCGAGGACGTCAACTCCCGCATCGTGGCGTTCTCCTCCGGCGAGCAGAAGACCGATAAATCGCGACGGGCGGCGGTACTCGGACAGCGGGTGCCGGAGTCCTCCCAGCAGCGTCTGCGTGACGCGGGGATCTTCCACCGCGTCTACGCCGAGCCGCTTCCGATCTTCATCAAGCCGGGAGACGTCTACGAGCGCGGCCGAGCCGTCGTTCGGGTGACCGCGGGAGATTCTCTGCTGGGGTCCATCTGGGCGGTGGTGGACGAGCCGCTCGACGCGAGCCGTCAGCGCGTGATGGTGGAGGCTGCGAGGATCGTCGCCGTCCAGATGCTGCGGGAGCGAGTCGAGGCGGATGCGTCACGTCGGCATCGACGGCGCCAGCTCGCGGCCCTCCTGAACGGCGGTGACCAGGCGCGGAGCGCGGCGACCGAGCTGGGCCTGCGCTCGCGAAAGTACATCGTCTTCGGCGTCTCCTCGGTAGACGGAGGAACCGACGACCCGGCCGACATCGTGCGAATGGAGCGCATCAGCCGGACATTCGAACTGCACCTCGTGACCTACCACCCGCACAGCCTCGCCGGTTCGGTCGGCGACATCGTCTACGGCATCCTGCCGGTGGACGAGGAGCACGGGGCCGAGGGGGCGTACCTCTCGGCGGTGGGCACGGCGTTCGTCGCTCAGCGTGCAACCCGCCTTCCGGTTCGGCTGGGAATCGGTGAATCCGTTCGCGACATCGGCGATCTGCACCGCTCCAAGGCTGGTGCCGATCGCGTGCTGCGGGTCATCGGGCTTCGTGAGCGGGGTGCGTACCGCATCGACGAGGTGCGACACGACGTCATGCTCGCCGAGATGAAGGATCGGTGGACGGACGAGCAGAGCTCTCTTCTGCACCAGGTCGATCAGCTCACGGATTGGGACGCCGTCCACGGGACGCAGCTGCTGCTCACCCTCGACCGATATCTCGAGAACTTCGGCGACGTGCGTGCGGGAGCAGAGGAACTCATCGTGCACCCGAACACCTTCCGACTGCGGCTCCGCCGCATCCAGGAACTCCTCGGCGTCGACCTGGACAACCCCGATGACCGCTTCAATCTCATGCTCCAGCTCCGATTGCGGCGACTGTGATGGCATCCTCATCCGGTCAACGGCCGGAGGCGACGATCACCGCCGGCAGTGGTGCGGAGCGTTGGGTCGATGTGGACCTCGACGCGATCGCCGACAACGTCGCCGCGGTCGCGCGGTGGGTGGCACCTGCAGCGGTCATGGCGGTGGTCAAGGCGGACGCTTACGGGCACGGCGACGTGCAGGTGGCCCGCGCGGCCCTGCGAGCGGGTGCTGACACGCTGGGGGTCGCCCACGTCGAGGAAGCGTTGAAGCTCCGACGCGCCGGCATCGGCGCGCCGGTCCTGGCATGGCTCCACACGCCGCGCACCGACATGACGGGAGCCGTGAGAGCCGCTGTCGACCTCGGCGTCTCCTCCTTGGCGGAGTTGCACTCGGTGGCCCGCGCGGTCGAGACGGCGGGCGGCCGCGCAGGAGTGCACCTCAAGGTCGACACGGGGCTCGGACGCAACGGAGCCTCGCCCGCCGACCTGGACGAGATCCTCGGTTGGGCCGCGGCCTACGAGGCGCAAGGGCGCATCGAGGTGAAGGGGATGATGTCGCACCTTTCGGCCGCGGAGGATCCCGAGCAGGACGAGAGGACGCGTGCGCAGGCACGGACGTTCGTTGCGACGGTCGAGCTCGCCCGTCGCCACGGCATCCGGCCGCACCGTCGGCATATCGCCAACACGGCAGCGGCCCTTCGTCACCGCGAGCTGCACTTCGACATGGTCCGGCTGGGGCTGGGCACCTACGGGCTGTCTCCCCTGGGGGTGAACGCGCGCGAGCCCATCGACCTGCGTCCCGCCCTTTCGGTCTCGACCGTCCTTTCGAGCGTGCGCGTCCTTCCCGCTGGCCACGGGATCTCCTACGGCGCACAGTTCGTGACATCGAGACCGACCCGAATCGGGCTCGTCCCGCTCGGGTACGGAGACGGTTTGCCTCAAACAGCCGACGGCATGAGCGTTCTCATCGGCGGGGCCACCTTCCCCGTGCGGGGGAGGATCGCCATGGATCAGCTGGTCGTGGACCTCGGGCCTGCGGAATCAGCCGTCCCGGTCGAGGTCGGTGACACCGTCACGGTGCTCGGGGGTTCTCGGGGACAGTCCGCAGCGCGATGGGCGCAGGCAGCGGCCACCATCCCGTACGAGGTCGTCACGGGACTGTCGGTACGCGGTCCTCGCCTCCACTCCCACCTGCCCGCCCCCGACCCCGCGGAGTGAGGGCAGCTCAGCCGGTGTTCTGCAGACCGGCGGCCACGCCGCTGACCGACAGCAACAGCAGGCGCTGGTGCTCGGGATCGGTCTTGGGGGCGTCGGCGGGTGCGTCGCGCAGAGCCCGCAGGGCCCGCAGCTGCAGAAGCGACAGGGCGTCGACGTACGGGCTGCGCATCTTGACCGCGCGCTGCAGCACGGGCTTGTTGCCCAGCAGCCCGCCACCGGTGATCCGCTCGACCCACGAGCGGGTCAGGAGCATCTCGTCCATCACGAGGCCGGCGAGGTCGTCGCGGTCGCCGAGAGCGAGGTACCGACGCGCGATGCGCTCGTCGGCCTTCGCCAGGCTCATCGCGACGTTGTCGATCATCGTCCGGAACAGCGGCCACTGCTCGTACGCCTCGCGCAGGCGCTGCTCGTCACCGACGGCATCCAGCGCCGTTCCGAGGCCGAACCACCCGGCGAGGTTGATGCGGGCCTGGGTCCACGAGAACACCCACGGAATCGCGCGGAGGTCTTCGAGCGACTCGACCGACAGGCCGCGGCGCGCCGGGCGCGAGCCGAGCGCGAGGTGCCCGAGCTCTTCCATCGGGGTGACGGTGGCGAACCACGGCGCGAAGCCGGGGGCCTTCACCAGGGCGAAGAACCGTTCGCGTGACGCGACGTCCATCGTGGCGGCGACGTCGGCGAACGCTTCGGCCGCCCCGCGGTTGCGGCGTTCGATCGAGGGGGAGGATGCCGTGAGCACCGCGGCCGCGACCTGATCGATGTGGCGCATCGCGATGTCCGGGTCGCCGTAGCGGGCGAAGATGACCTCGCCCTGTTCGGTGAGCTTGAACCGGCCGTCGACCGAGTGCGGCGGCTGCGCGAGGATCGCGGAGTTCGCCGGACCGCCGCCGCGCCCGAGGGCGCCGCCGCGGCCGTGGAAGAGGGTCAGCTCGATGCCCTCGGCCTCGGCCCACGTCGAGATCAACGCCTGGGCCTCGTACAGCGCGAGGTTCGCGGCGACGGGGCCGACGTCCTTCGACGAGTCGGAGTAGCCGAGCATCACTTCGAGGCGGCGACCCGTGGCATCCAGTCGACGGACGAAAGCGGGGTGCGAGACGATCTCGGCGAGGATGCCGGGAGCGGCCTGCAGGTCGGCGAAGGTCTCGAACAGCGGGATGACGTCGAGCACCGGCGGCTGCTCGCCCGGGCCCATCGCGTACGACGCGAGCTCGTGCACGGCGGCCAGGTCGTCGGCGGACTGCGTGAACGACACGATGTACCGGCCGGCGGCGCGCGGCCCGAAACGCTCCTGCACGTAGGCGATCGAGCGGAAGACCTCGAGCACTTCTTCGGTCTGCTCGCTGCGCTCGCCGCCGGCGCGGAGCTCGGCGAGGACCTTCGCGTGCACGGCCGAGTGCTGGCGCACCTCGAGCTCGGTCAAGTGGAAGCCGTACGTCTCGACCTGCCAGACGAGGCGCTGGAGCGAACCGTAGGCCTGGCGTGCGGCGCCGGCCGCGACGAGGGAGTCCTGCACCGTGCGCAGATCGGCGAGCAGGTGCTCGGGATCGCGGTAGGCGAGGTCGGCGTTGCGCGTGCGCGTCGCGGCGATCTTGCGGGCCAGGAGCAGCAGGATGCGGCGGTGCGGCTCGTCGGGGGAGCGCTCGGCGATCTCGGCCGCGGCGTCTTCGTCGGCGGCGCGGAGGCGGTGCCACAGCGCAACGAGCGCGTCGCTCGGCGGGGTGGTCTCGGCATCCAGCGTCAGTCCGCGACCCACGCGCTGCGTCGTGCGCTCGAGGCCGATCAGCACGTGCTCGCTCGCGATCGCGGCGGCCTTGCGGGTGACGGATGCCGTGACGAAGGGGTTGCCGTCGCGGTCACCACCGACCCAGGAGCCGACGCGCACGAAGGGCTTCACGATCGGCGCGCGGGCACCGGCGTTCTCGCCCTGCAGGATATCGTCGATGCGGCGGTACACCCGTGGGACGGCGGTGTAGAGCGTCTCGTCGAAGACGGCCATGACCGAGCGCACCTCGTCGACCGGTGACGGCTTCTCGCGGCGGAGGGGCGCGGTGCGCCACAGCGTGTCGATCTCCTCGAGCATGCGGCGCTCGGTGCGCCGGGTCTCGGTGTCGTTCTCGCCGGCGTCGTCGTGCTCGGCGAGCAGCTCGGACAGCCGGCGGATGCTCGTGGAGATCGCGCGGCGGCGGGCCTCGGTGGGGTGCGCGGTGAAGACCGGGTGGAACCGCAGCGCCTGCAGACGCGCCAGCGCGCCCTCCTCGCCGATCTCGCTCGACAGGCGCTCGAAGGCCGTCGCGATCGTGTCGGGGGTGCCGCCGCGCGACGGACGGTCGCCGCGCTCGCGGAGCACGCGCACACGCTGGTGCTCCTCGACGAGGTTGACGAGGTGGAAGTACGCCGTGAAGGCGCGCGCCACTTCGTCGGCGCGGGCGATCGAGAAGCCGTCGGCGATCGCCGCAGCCCGCTCGAACGCCTCGGGCGTCTCGTCGGTGTAGGCCTGGATCGTCGCCGTCCGCAGTTTCTCGACGTCGTCGTAGAGGCCGGGGGAGCCGCTCTCGCGAAGCACGCGGCCCAGGAGCGAGCCGAGCAGACGCACGTCGGCGCGCATCTGTTCGGGGAGTTCTTGGCCTGCTTCGAAGCGGCCCACGAGGTCGATGGCCTCGGTCGGGGTCAGTTCACGCACACGCCCCAGAGTAGTTGCGTCACGTTGCGGCCATGTCACGCGGGCCGTTCCGTGCCGTTCCGGCGGTCACAACGCAGGAGATTCTCCGGGCTCTGGCGAGGGATGCCGCAGGATTTCGGGCCGTTCGTGCGTCAGCATCCCGCATTCTCCTGCGTTGTGTCCCCGTATCGGGCGGCACAACTCCGGCTGCCCGAGCGCGGTCGAGCGCTCCGGGCGCCGGCGCCCCGGATCTGCAGGAGTTGTGCCTGCCGCGGGACCGCGCGGCACGGGGGCGGGGCATACTCGGGGCAGCGGCTCCGACCGTGCCGCAGGAGGAGGGACCGTGAGCGACGACGCGCTGCGCGAGGCCGCCGAGACGATGCGCGCGGTGCGGGAACGCTGCGCCTGGACGCAGACGATCGACCATCGAGACCTCGTGCCGTACCTCGTCGAGGAGAGCGCCGAGGTGATCGACGCGGTCGAGTCCGGGACGCGCGCGGACCTCCGCGAGGAACTCGGCGACCTGCTCTGGCAAGTGCTGTTCCACGCCGAGATCGCCGCCGGCGACCCCGACGAACCGTTCGACATCGACGACGTGGCCCGCGGCCTCACCGAGAAGATGGTGCGCCGGCATCCGCACGTCTTCGGTGACGCCGTGGCATCCACTCCCGAAGAGGTGCTGGTGCACTGGAACGCGGCGAAGGCCGCCGAGAAGCGCGAGCGCACGAGTGTGCTCGACGGCGTCAGCGACCACATGCCTTCGCTCGCCCTGGCGCAGAAGGTGCTCGGCAAGGCGGCGCAGGTCGGGGTGACCGCGGGCCGCGCGCCCCTGGCGCCCACGACGGAGTCCGAGCTCGGCGACGCGCTGCTCGCCCTCGTGCAGCTCGCCCGCGAGCAGGGGTGGGATGCCGACCGCGCGCTGCGCTCCCGTCTCCGCCACCTGTCCGCCGAGGTGCGGGCGTCTGAGGCGCGCCAGATCACGTGATCTGGCCGAGGTCACGCCTTGCGACGCGCCATAACGGGTGCTGTCGGCGAGTTCACGTGATCTGGCGCCCCACCCGCCCGGACGGACGCGGCGCTCGAGGACTGGAACAATGGGAGCGTGGCATCCGTGAACCCGCCGCGCGGCATGCGCGACTTCCTCCCCGCTGACAAGGCCCGACGCGAGCGCGTGCTCGCCGTGATCCGCGAGCGTTACCGCGCGCACGGCTTCGACGAGATCGAGACCCCCGTCGTCGAGGAGTACGCGCGTCTGCACGCCGGGATCGGCGGCGACAACGAGAAGCTGTCGTTCAGCGTCCTCAGGCGCGGACTGGATGCCGAGGCGATCCGCGCCGCGGCCGAGGACCCGGCGGCGCTCGCCGACCTGGGTTTGCGCTACGACCTCACGGTTCCGCTCGCCCGGTTCTACGCCACCCACCGCGCGTCGCTGCCCTCGGTGTTCCGCGCGATCCAGATCGCACCGGTGTGGCGCGCCGAGCGCCCGCAGAAGGGGCGCTACCGCCAGTTCGTGCAGTGCGACATCGACATCATCGGCGACGCCACCGCGCGTGCCGAGGCCGAGCTCATGACGGCGAGCCTCGACGTGCTCGACGCCCTGGGACTCGAGGGCGGCACGATCCGCGTCAACGACCGTCGCGCGCTGGACGCGATGCTCGACGTCTTCGGGTTCGCCCCCGACGAGCGCCCGGGCGTGCTCATCACGATCGACAAGCTCGACAAGATCGGCGCCTCCGGCGTCGTGGCCGAGCTGCGGGGGCGTGGCGCCTCGGCGCCCGCGGTCGACGCTTTCGCCGCGTACCTCGACCGGCCGCACTCCGACGCCGCGGGGTTCGACGCCGTCGGTATCCGTGCGGCCCTGCCCGACGGCATCCCGGACGAGATCGTCGACCACCTCGTCGCGCTCGGTGAGACGGTCGCGGCCGCGCGCGGCGGCGACGTCCCCCTGCGGTTCGACCCGTTCCTCGTCCGCGGTATGGGGTACTACACCGGCACGATCTTCGAACTCGCCCACCCGAGCGTCGACTACTCGCTGGGTGGCGGCGGGCGCTACGACGGCATGATCGGCCGCTTCCTCGGCCAGGACGTGCCGGCGGTCGGTTTCTCGATCGGCTTCGAGCGCATCGTCGACCTGCTCCCGGATGCCGAGAGCGCGGGCGACCACGCCGTGGTGCTGGTCCACGACCGCGATGTCCCCCTCGTCGACCTGGTGAGTCTGAAGACGGTGCTCGTGGGCGAAGGACGTCGGGTGCGACTGGAGCAGCGCACCAAGAACCTCAAGGCGCTGCTGGAGCGCGCCAACGCAGACGGATACACCGCCTTCGCGACGGTCGGGAGCGCGACCACGCGCGAGAGTCTCGAGATCAAGCCGCTCGGCTGACCCGACGCAGCCCCGCGGGCGGGCGTCGCGCCCTCACGCCACCGCGCTGATGAGCGCTTGCTCGGGATGCTCGGCCGCGAGTCGTTCCAGGCGCGCCGCCGTCCCGGCATCCCGCGGGGCGAACCACACGACGCGAGACCCCAGGCCCTCGTCGACCCACACGCTCGACATCTCCAGGTGGAGTTCGCCGACGCGGGCGCTGACGAGGTGCTTGACGGCGTGCGGCTCGCCGCCGACGTCACCGCGGCTCCACAGCTCCGCAAAGCGCGGCGAGGCGGCTTCGAGGTCGGCGATGAACCGCTGCCACGCCGGTTCGTCGTGGTGTCGCCCGTACGCCGAGCGCAGTCGCGCGGCCATGCGCCGCTGCGCATGATCGAGGTCGACGTGCGAGCGCTGCCAGGTCTCGTCGGTGAACAGCAGCACGGCGCAGTTCCGACGCGCGGTCGGCATCTCGTCGAGGTCGTCGAAGAGGTAGCGGTACGCCCGGTTGTAGGCGCGGATCTCGAAACGCGAGGTCTGCAGCGCCGCGGGGTAGGGGAGGAGCTTCTCGAGCAGATCGAGGTGGGGTGTCTCGACGCAGGCCCGCGCCGCGCGTTCGGGTCGGGGGAGGTCGGCGAGGGCGAACAGGTGGTCGCGCTCGTCATCGGTGAGTCGGAGGGCGCGGGCGATCGCGGCGATGACCTGGACGGATGCCGCGATCGGGCGGCCCTGCTCGAGCCACGTGTACCAGGTCAGACCCACACCGGCGAGCTGCGCGACTTCTTCGCGGCGCAGTCCCGCGACGCGGCGACGTGCACCGTCCGGAAGTCCCACGTCGGACGGCTGCAGTCGCGCTCGTCGACTGCGCAGGAACGCGGCGAACTCCGCGCGCGTCTCGTCGGATCGGGTCATGACGTCTCCTTCCGCCGCGAGCCTAGGCTTCGGCGTGCTCTCCGGAGGGGCTCAGGGTGTTGCTCCGACTACCAGGATCAGGAGACTCCTGGTACCAGGATGGGGCACCCTCCATGCTGGCACCATGACGACCTCCGCACACCCCGCCAGCGGCACCCTGCCCGTCCCCACGGTCCCGGGCGTCGAGGCGGTCCCGACGTGGCGCTACGTCGGGTTCCTGCTCGGCCCCGGCGTCGGCACGTTCGCCTTCAACGCGGTCACCGTCATCCTGCCCACACTGCGCGACCGCTTCGGCGCGGACGATGTCTCGCTCGAACTCGTCATCGCGGGTTACGGCATCCCGTTCGCCGTCCTGCTCATCCTCGGCGGACGTCTGGGCGATCGTTTCGGCCGCCACCGTCTGTACACCGTCGGCATGGGGCTGTTCCTCGTCTCCGCCGTGGCCTGCGCGCTCGCGCCGTCCGTGTCGACCCTCATCGCCGCGCGCGTCGTCCAGGGCGTGGGAGCCGCGCTGTGCACCCCGCAGGTCCTCGCGACGATCCAGGCGACCTCGGGTGGCGCCGCCCGCACACGCGCCATCGCGGCCTTCGGCGCGAGCGGCGGCATCGGATCCGCCGTCGGCCAGGTCGCGGGCGGCGCGCTCGCCGCGACGAGCTTCGGCGTGGTGGACGGCTGGCGCGCGGTGTTCGTCGTCGTGGCGCTGGTGGCCGCGGGGGCGATCGCGCTGGCGCCCCTCGCGCCGCGGAGTCGGTCGCACGAGCACGTGGCGATCGACCTCGTCGGCACGGCCGCGCTGGGCATCGGCATCCTGGCCGCGTCCGTCGCGCTGACCTTCGGCCCGGCGTGGGGCTGGTCGTGGCCGGTGTACGTCGTGCTGCTCGTCGCCGCGGTCGCGTTCGTGGCGATGTGGCGGCATCAGGATGCCGTGGAGCGCAGCGGTCGCGTGCCGCTGCTGCCCCCGAGCGTTCTGCGTCTGCGCCCGCTGCAGCTCGGGCTGCTGTCGGCGGCGCTGTTCTTCGCCGGATACTCGGCGCTCCTCTACGTCTTCCCGCGCGCGGTGGAGGCGGGCGGCATGACGTCGCTGCAGGCGGGCCTGGCGCTGCTGCCGTTCGCCGTGGTGTTCGCGGTCGTTTCGCTCACGGTCGCGCGCGTGCAGGCGCGGCTCGGTGACGCGACCCTCGCGTGGGGCGTCGCTCTGCAGCTCGTCGCGCTGCTGGCGATGACGGCGACGGTGGTTCTCGCGTGGGGATCCGACATCGGGCTGTGGCTGCAGCCGGCGCTCGTGCTCCTCGGTGCGGGGCAGGCGCTCATCTTCTCGCCGCTGACGCAGCTCGTCGTGCGCGAGGTTCCGGTGCGAGCCGCGGGGCTGTCGGGCGGCATGTTCAGCACGGCCCAGCAGATCGCGCTCTCGTTCGGCGTCATCGTGATCGGCGGGGTCGTGTCGTTCACGCACGTCGAGGGCCGCGACGAACTGCTCGCCGGCCTCGCGCTCGACATCGTCCTCGCGGTCGCGGTGCTCGTGCTCGCGCTCGTGCTGCGGGCGCGGGGCCGGCGGCGCGTGGAGGTCTGAGCCGGGCGCGGGCCCTGAGCCCGACGCCTGAGCCCCCCCGCGGCCCTGCCCACCGCACGGACGTCACCCGCCGTTCACCCCGCCGCGATGGAATGACACCATGCGCAGGCGTCGGCCGATCACCGTCACCGTCGCGTCGTCGGTCGCGGTGCTGGGCACGGCGGCGGTCGGGGTGCGCACCCTCATCGCGCGACAGGCCGCGATCGCGCGTCGGCGCATCGGCAAGCCGCTGGGGGAGCACGCTCTGGATGCCGATCGCGTGTGGCGCCGCAAGAAGCACCCGGGTCCGCCGGTCGAGCTCCTGCTGCTCGGGGATTCGATCGCGGCGGGTCTGGGCGCCGGTCACCGACGCGACACGTTGGGGGCGCGGCTCGCGAAGGGCATCGCCGGCGCGGAAGGCCGGCCGGTGCGGCTGCGGACGGCCGCGGTGGTCGGGTCTGAGAGCTCGGCGCTCGCGAGCCAGCTTGCGGCGGTTCCGCCGGACTACCGGGCCGACGTCGCGGTGATCGTCGTGGGCGGCAACGACGTGACGCACCGCATCCCGGCATCCCGTGCCGCGGAACAGCTCGAGGTGATCGTGCGCGCGCTGCGCGACGCGGGCGTGCCCGTGGTGGTCGGCACGTGCCCGGACCTCGGCACGCTCCGCGCGATCCCGCAACCGCTACGCGCCCTGGCGGCGCGGTCGTCGCGGCAGCTCGCGGCAGCCCAGGCGGCGGCCGTGCACCGCGCCGGCGGCCGCGTCGTCCCCCTCGCGCGGGCCGTCGGGCCGGTGTTCGCCGAACGCCCGGACGAGATGTTCAGCGTCGACCGCTTCCACCCCAGCGCCCTGGGTTACCGCCGTACGGCCGAAGCGCTGCTGCCCGCCGTGCTCGCCGGCCTCGGGGCGGCGGCGGTCCCGGTCGGCGGTCGAAACTCCTGAGTTCCGCACGGCGGGCCGGGCGGCGACGCCGCTGCCCGGCGGAACCGGACGACGATTCAGGAGTTTCGCACGCGAGGCCGGGCGACCGAACCCGCCGCGGTTCCGGCAAACGCATAGCCGCCCGGCCTACCGTGACCGCACGCCTCCTCTGCACGTTCTCCTGACCCCCTGGCACGCCGATCCCGTCGCGATCGGCGTGATCGTCGTGGCATCCGTCGCGTATGCCTCGGCCGTCGTGCGCCTCCGTCGCCGCGGAGAACACTGGCCCGCGCTGCGCACGATCGGGTTCTTCGTGCTCGGGCTCGCGCCGTACGCCGTGATCGAACTGGGCTTCCTGGGCGTGTACTCGTCGCAATTGCGGTGGGCGTTCTCGACGCGCATCGCGCTGTTGATCTTCGCCGTCCCGGCCGGCATCGCCGCCGGTCGCCCCCTTGATCTGCTCGCCCGCGTGAGCGGCGAGACCGGCCGGGGTCGGCTCCAGCGGCTGCTGTCGACGCGGTTCGTGCGGATCACCGGCAACGCGATGGTCGCCACCGTCGTGATCGCCGCCGTGTTCTGTCTGTTCCTGACGCCCCTCGCCGGCGTCCTGCGCGTGAACCCCGTCGTCGAGGCGTCGCTCGGCATCGTCGTTCCCCTCGTGGGGCTGGCGATGGTGCTGCCGATGATGGCCCTCGGCGCCGTCCACACCGGCACGTTCATCGCGATCGAGTTCCTCCTCGCGTTCGTCGAGCTCCTCATCGACTCCGTGCCCGGTCTGCTCCTCCGCCTGAACGACACGGTGCTCGACCTGATCCCGGATGCCGCCCGAGCGGTGTCGTGGTGGCCGACGACGCTGCACGACCAGCACCTCGCCGGCGACCTGATCTGGTTCATCGCCGAATTCGCCGACGTGCCGATCCTCGTCATCCTGCTGATCCGCTGGATGCGTACCGACCGTGTCGAGGCGAAGAGCTTCGACGACCTGTCCGACGAGGAGTACGACGCGATGACCCGCGCGCACCTCGACGGACGCCGTTGACCCGCGCTCTCCGGCTCGCCAGGCTGGGGGAGTGCCCACACACGACGACGTCGACGGCTTCCTGACCGACACCCTGATCGGGGCCGATCCGATCCTGGATGCCGCGCTCGCCGCGCAACACGAGGCGGGGCTCCCCGCGATCGAGGTGTCGCCGGTCGCTGCGAAACTCCTGCATCTCCTGGTGCGCATCAGTGGGGCGCGACGGGTACTGGAGATCGGCACGCTCGGCGGATACTCCACGATCTGGCTCGCGCGGGCGCTGCCCGAGGGTGGTCGCGTGGTGACGATCGAGGCCGAGGAGCGCAACGCCGGCATCGCCCGCGCCAACCTGGCGCGGGCGGGCGTCGCCGACCGCGTCGAGGTGCGCATCGGGCGCGGCACGGACGTCCTGCCGACGCTCGCGGGCGAGGAACCGTTCGACCTCGTGTTCGTGGATGCCGACAAGGAGTCCAATCCCGCTTACCTCGACTGGGCCGCGCGTCTGGGCCGCCCCGGCACCGTCGTCGTGCTCGACAACGTCGTGCGGGCCGGCGAGGTCGCGGATCCGGCCCCGGGTGACACGAAGGTCGCGGGCGCGCGAGCGGGCGTGGTGATGCTGGGCGAGGACCCGCGCTTCGACGCCACCGCCCTGCAGACACTCGACCGCAAGGGTTGGGACGGCTTCGCCCTCGCGGTGCTGACGGACGCCGTGGCATCCGGGGTCGGTCCCGCGTCGCCGTGATCGCCACACGAACGGCGCCCCGACCCGACCCCACGGGCGACGACCGCGGTCACTAGACTCGACCCTGGACCGACGACGCTCCGCCCTCTTTCCACCAGAACCAACGAGGAGTCCTTCGTGGCACTTATCGAGGCTGTCAACGCGCGCGAGATCCTGGATTCGCGCGGTAACCCGACCGTCGAGGTGGAGGTGCTCCTCGACGACGGCATCGTCCAGCGGGCGGCCGTCCCCTCCGGCGCGTCCACCGGCGCGTTCGAGGCCTACGAGCTGCGCGACGGCGACAAGAGCCGTTACAGCGGCAAGGGCGTGCTGAAGGCCGTCGCCGCGGTCGTCGACGAGCTCGGCCCGGCCATCGAGGGTGTGGAGGCCAGCGAGCAGCGCATCATCGACGAGATCCTCATCGACACCGACGGCACCGAGAACAAGTCGCGCACGGGTGCCAACGCCATCCTCGGCGTCTCGCTCGCCGTCGCCAAGGCCGCCGCCGACAGCGCCGACCTGCCCCTGTTCCGCTACCTCGGCGGCCCGAACGCGCACCTGCTGCCCGTGCCGCTGTTCAACGTCATCAACGGTGGCGAGCACGCCGACAACGGCATCGACTTTCAGGAGTTCTTCCTCGCGCCCATCGGCGCCGAGACCTACGGCGAGTCGCTGCGCTGGGGCACCGAGGTCTACCACGTCCTCAAGGGCGAGCTGAAGTCCGCGGGCTACAACACCGGTCTCGGCGACGAGGGCGGCTTCGCTCCCGACCTGCCCAGCAACCGCGAGGGCCTCGACTTCCTCATCCGCGCGATCGAGAAGGCCGGCTTCACCCCCGGTAAGGACATCGCGGTCGGTCTCGACGTCGCCGCGACCGAGTTCTACAAGGACGGCGTGTACACCGTCGAGGGCAAGGCGTGGAGCGTCGACGAGCTCGTCGACTACTTCGCCGACCTCGTCGCGAACTTCCCGATCGTCACGATCGAGGACGCCCTCGCCGAGGACGACTGGGACGGCTGGAAGAAGCTCACCGACGCGATCGGTTCGAAGGTTCAGCTCGTCGGCGACGACCTGTTCGTCACCAACCCGAAGCGCCTCCAGCAGGGCATCGACCTGGGCGTCGCCAACTCGCTGCTGGTGAAGGTCAACCAGATCGGCACGCTGTCCGAGACCCTGGATGCCATCGCCCTGGCGACCCGCTCGGGATACACGTCGATGCTGTCGCACCGGTCCGGTGAGACCGAGGACACCACGATCGCCGACCTCGCCGTCGCGGTCAACGCCGGCCAGATCAAGACCGGTGCCCCCGCGCGCAGCGAGCGCGTCGCGAAGTACAACCAGCTGCTCCGCATCGAGGAAGACCTCGGCGGCGCCGCGGTCTTCGCAGGCCGCTCGGCGTTCCCCCGCTTCCAGGGCTGATCGTCACCGCGTGAGAAGGGGGAGCCGTAAGGCTCCCCCTTCGTCGTTCCCGGCCGGCTCCGTGGATGCCATGACCCCGGCGCGTCACCGGGGCGCACGCCCGCACCGACATAGACTCGGCTACCGCCCGTGGCGCGCGCCCGACGCAACGTGAGGAAGGAGACGTCGTGGAACGACCGACGCTCCCCTCGTCTCGCGGGCGCAACGAGGCCCCGGCCTCCGGCGCCGCGAAGGTCCGCCGCTCCCGAAACCGCTCGGGGTCGGCATCCGCGACGGCGCCGGCCTCCGGGGGCTCCAGACCCCCGCGTGCGCGTCGCGTCGACGTCCGCGAGTGGCTGGGCGGACTCCGGATCTCGGGCTTCGTGGTCATCATGCTCGGGCTCGTCGTGCTCGGGACCTTCGTGCTCGTGCCGACCGTCGGCACCTACATGGACCAGCGCCAGCAGATCCAGGCACTGCAGAGCGCCGTGGCCCTCAGCCAGAGCGAGGTCGCCGATCTGCAGTCCCAGCGTGAGCGCTGGTCGGACCCCGCCTACATCACCACTCAGGCGCGCGAACGCCTGTACTACACGCTGCCCGGCGAGGTCGTGTACCTCATCGACGACGACCTGCCCGCCTCGGAGGCGCCGCAGGAGCAGCAGGACGTGTCGGCCGACGTCGGCCAGACGCGCACCGACTGGATGTCGCAGCTGGTGCGCTCGGTGACCTCCGCCGGCGCGGTCCAGGTGGTCGCCCCCGCGATCGGCGTGCCGGATCCGGCGCCCGACGCCTCGCCCGCCCCCTGAGCGCGCGAGGGCGACGGACGCTCCCCGCGGACGGCCGCGGGGTCGCCGGGTACCCTGGGAGACGATGAGCACCTCGCCCCTGCCCCCCGCCTCCGACGCCGACCTCGACGTGCTGCAGTCGCAGCTGGGTCGTGTGCCGCGCGGCGTCATCGGTATCGCGGCGCGTTGCGTGTGCGGCAACCCCACGGTCGTGGCCACTTCTCCGCGCCTGGACGACGGCAGCCCGTTCCCCACCTTCTACTACCTCACGCATCCCGCCGCCACGGCCGCGATGTCGGTGCTCGAGGCCGGTCACGTCATGAAGGAGTTCGCCGACGAGCTCGCGGATGACGAAGAGCTCCGTGCCGCCTACACCGCGGCGCACCAGGCCTACCTCCGCGATCGCGCGGCCTACGGCGAACCCGAAGAGATCGCCGGCATCTCCGCCGGAGGGATGCCGACCCGGGTCAAGTGCCTCCACGCGCTCGCCGGTCACTCCCTGGCCGCGGGGCCGGGTGTGAACCCCATCGGCGATCGCGCTCTCGCGAGGGGGACATGGTCGCCCGAGCGGTGCGAGTGCGAGACGCCCGGAGCGGGCGGGTGAGACGCGTCGTCGCGGCCGTGGCATCCGTCGTTCTAGGCGTGGTGCTGCTGACGGGCGCGACGACGGGGCCGGTTCCGGAGGACCCGACCGATCCGGTCCGCGCCGCGGAGTACTGGCTCGACCAGTACGGCATCCGGGACGCCTGGAAGACCACGCGCGGGGCGGGCCAGAAGATCGCCGTCATCGACACCGGCATCGCACGCGGACCGGTGGAGTTCTCGGGCGCCGTGGCAGCGGGCACCGATGTGTCGGGAGTGGGCGCGGCGGACGGGCGGACGCCCGTCGGCGCCGTCGACTCCAACCATGGCAGTTGGGTGGCATCGCTCGCGGCCTCGCGCGGAACGGGGAACGGACGCGGCATGATCGGGGTCGCGCCCGACGCCGAACTGCTGTCGGTCTCGGTCGGTTTCGGCGCGGTGACCTCGAAGCCCTTCACCGAGCAGATCGTCGACGCCATCCACTGGTCGGTCGATCAGGGTGCGACCGTCATCAACATGTCGCTGACGACGAACACGTTGGACTGGGACCCCAGCTGGGACGAGGCGTTCCAGTACGCCTTCGACCACGACGTCGTCGTGGTGGTGGCGGCAGGCAACCGGGGGAGTGGGACATCGCGTGTCGGCGCCCCCGCCACGATCCCCGGTGTGCTGGCGGTCGGCGGGGTCGACCCCTCGGGCACCGCGAGCAACGACGCCTCGACGCAGGGCATCACGATCGGCCTCTCGGCCCCGAGCGAGCGCCTGCTCGGCGTCTCGGCCGACGGCACGCTCGTGCAGTGGAACGGGACGAGCGGGGCCGCCCCGATCGTCTCGGGGATCGCTGCCCTGGTGCGCGCCGCCCATCCCGACCTGGATGCCGACAACGTGCTGAACCGGCTGATCCGGACCGCCAAGCCCGCGCCGGGGGCGGGATCGGGGCAGAACGCGCTCTACGGCTACGGTCTGGTCGACGCGGCGGCCGCGGTGTCGGCGACCGTCCCCTCGGTCTCGTCCAATCCGCTCGGTGATCTGGCCGAATGGGTGCGTCTGTATCGCCGTGCCGACGCCCCCGCGCCCTCCGGCGAGCCGACCACGGCGCCGGTGGAGATCCCGCCCCTGCCGCCGGTCGATTCCGCTCCGCGAGCGGCGTCGCCCCTGCTCCCCACGCGCGACAGCCTGCTGTACGGCACGCTGCCGCTCGCGGGAGGCACCCTCGCCGCTATAATGATCACGCTCGGCGTCAGTGCTGCTGCCCGGCGAATCCGACAGGCGCGCACATCTCGCGAGCCGAGCCGCACCACAAACCAGGAGTCTCTTCCATCGTGACCAGCACCGTGCCCAAGATCCTCATCGTCGGCGGAGGCTACGCGGGTTTCTACACCGCCTGGAAGCTCGAGAAGCTCCTCGGCCGCAACGAGGCCGAGGTCACTCTCGTCGACCCGCTGCCCTACATGACGTACCAGCCGTTCCTCCCCGAGGTGGCCGCCGGTGAGATCGAGGCCCGTCACGTCGTGGTCGGTCTGCGTCGTCACCTCAAGCGCACCACGGTCATCGCGGGCAAGATCACGGGCATCCAGCACGCGTCCAAGACCGCGACGATCACCCCGATCGCGGGCGACGAGTCGTGGCAGCAGGAGTACGACCACATCGTCGTCACCGCGGGCGCCGTGTCCCGCACGTTCCCGATCCCGGGCATCGCCGACAACGCCATCGGCCTCAAGACGATCGAAGAGGCCGTCGCGATCCGCGATCGCCTGACGTCAAACTTCGAGAAGGCGTCCGTGCTCCCGGCCGGCCCCGAGCGCGACCGTCTGCTGACCGTCGTCGTCGTCGGGGGCGGCTTCGCGGGCATCGAGGTGTTCGCCGAGCTCCGCGCCTACGCGTCGTCGCTGCTGAAGCAGTACCCGACGCTCGCGTTCGACGACACGCACTTCCACCTCATCGAGGCCATGGGGCGCATCATGCCCGAGGTGTCGCAGAAGACGAGCGAGTGGGTGCTGGCCGACCTCGCGAAGAAGGGTGCGTTCGTGCACCTCGACACGCAGGTCAAGGGTGCCGTCGACGGCGTCATCGAGCTCTCCACGGGCGAGCAGCTGCCGACCGACCTCATCATCTGGACCGCGGGTGTCATGGCCAACCCGACCGTCGTGCGCGGCAGCGACCTGCCCGTCGAGGAGCGCGGCCGCATCCGCACCCGCCCCGACCTGCGCGTCGGCACCGACGACGAGATCGTCGAGGGCGCGTGGGCTGCCGGCGACGTCTCGGCCGTGCCCGACCTGTCCGGCGGTGGCGTGGGCGGCTTCTGCGTCCCCAACGCCCAGCACGCGGTGCGCCAGGGCAAGCTCATGGCAAAGAACCTGGTGGCGGTGCTGCGCGGCGAGGAGCCCAAGCAGTACTTCCACAAGAACCTCGGCGCCGTCGCGGGCCTCGGCCTGTACAACGGTGCGTTCCAGTCCGGAAAGTTCGCCCTCACGGGTCTGCTCGCCTGGTTCGCCCACCGCGGGTACCACGGCCTCGCCATGCCGACGTGGGAGCGCAAGTTCCGCGTCGTCGGCGACTGGGTGCAGAACTTCTTCCACGGCCGCGAGACCGTGTCGCTCGAGGCCGTGCAGAACCCGCGCGCCGCTTTCGAGGAGTTCGCCGCCCGTCCGCGTCCGGCGCAGCCCGCGGCCGAGGCTCCCGCCGACTCGAAGCCCGAGAAGGTCGGCGCCGCCAGCTGACGTTCCGACCGAGACCCCCGCGGATGACCGCGGGGGTCTCGTCGTTCCCGGATGCCGTCACCCTCCGCGCTACGGTGGAGCGTGGCATCCGCCCCCGTAGCCCAATGGCAGAGGCAGGCGACTTAAAATCGCTTCAGTGTGGGTTCGAGTCCCACCGGGGGTACGTATCGGGCGTCCTGCGTGCGTATCCACTGGGAGTCGTCCGCGTGCTCCTTCCGCACGGCGACCGCGCCGTTAGGATTATGCGGCAGTCGTCGAACGGAGAACCCAAACATGTGGGAGTGGCTCGTCCCCGTCATCGTGGTCGTCGCGATCCTGGTGATCGCGGGGATCTATCTCTGGGCGACGTACAACGCGCTCGTCTCCCTCAACGTGCGCGTCGACGAGGCGTGGAGCGACATCACCGTCCAGCTCAAGCGCCGAGCCGATCTGCTGCCCAATCTCATCGAGACGGTCAAGGGTTACGCGGCGCACGAGAAGGCCGTGTTCGAGAACGTCACGCGGGCGCGCGCCGAGACGATCTCGGCGCAGAGCCCCGCCGAGGCGGGCGTCGCCGAGGGTCACATGCAGCAGGCGCTGAAGTCGCTGTTCGCGGTGGCCGAGGCGTACCCCCAGCTGCAGGCGAGCCAGAACTTCCTGCAGCTGCAGCAGTCGATCGTCGACACCGAGGACAAGATCCAGGCGTCGCGCCGGTTCTACAACGGCGGTGTCCGCGAGCTGAACACGAAGATCAAGGTGTTCCCCAACAACCTCTTCGCCCGGCAGCTCGGTTTCCACTCGCGCGAGTTCTTCGAGGTCGTCGACGGTGCCGCGATCTCGGAGCCGCCGCGCGTGCAGTTCTGACGCGATCCGCGTGACGCGCCCCCTCCTCCCGGTCCGGGAGAGGGGGCGCCTCAGTTCCGGCGACCGTCGGGGTGCTCGTGGCGCGCCGACCCCAGCGCGCCGGCGATCGCGTCCGCCGCGTCGCCCCAGCGTGCGACCGTCACGTGCTCGAGGCCCTGCCACCCCGCCGCGGTGCGCAGCTCTTCCGCCACGCGTTCGGCCGCGTCTGGCGGAGCCCCCGGCTCCCACCAGGCCGACTGCACGCGCAACGCGCCGGCCGCGCGATCGGCCTTGAGATCGAGCCGGCCCACGATGTCGTCGTCGACGAGCACCGGCAGCGAGTAGTAGCCGAAGCGGCGCTGCGGGGCGGGGGTGTAGATCTCGATGCGGTAGTCGAAGTCGAACAGCCGCTCCGCGCGGTCGCGGAACCACACGACCGGGTCGAACGGCGTGAGGATCGCGGTCGCCCCGATGCGGCGCGGGCGCGCGGCATCCCGGTGCAGCCAGGCCCGGGCGGGGCGGCCGCCGACCTGCCAGCCCTCGACGTGGACGGGGAGGAGCTCACCCGCGTCGACGAGGTCGTGGATCGCGGCGAGGACGGCGGGGCGGTCGCGGATGCGCCAGTAGTCGGCCAGGTCGGCCGCCGTGGCGACGCCGTAGGCGAGCGCCGCGCGTCGGACGAGTTCGGCGATCGCCGCGGTGCGCGGAACCACGCGATCCAGGGCGGCGGCCGGCAGCACGTCGGAGGTCAGCGCGTACCGCCGTTCGAACCCCCGGCGCCCCGCGATCGCGACCTCGCCGAACAGCCACAGCCGCTCCAAGCCGTTCTTGACGTCGTCCCACCCCCACCACGATCCACGCGAGCCGCTGCGGGCGTCGTGGTCGATCTCGGCCGGGCGCAGCGGGCCTCGGTCGGCGAGCTCGTCGCGGAGCCACTGCAGCAGCGGCTGGTTGGCCTGCGCCCAGTCGTCGTGCCCGTACTTGCGGCGCATGTCGTCGCGCCGGAACTGCAAGAGCGGCCAGTCCTCGGCGGCGACGAGGGAGGCCACGTGCGCCCAGGACTCCACCCACTTCGGGCGCCGCGAGAAGGCGACCTTGTCGAGCAGAGCGGTGTCGTAAGCGCCCACGCGCGCGAAGAGCGGCATGTAGTGCGAACGCGAGAACACGTTCACCGAGTCGATCTGCAGGATGCGCATGCGGTGGAGGGCACCGGTGATCTGGCGCGTCCCCACGGTCTCGGGACGGGGGCGGCCGAACCCTTGGGCGGCCAGGGCGATGCGGCGCGCGTCCGCACGCCGGAGCGTCGTGGTCATGCGTCTCACCGTAACCGTGACCTCCGACACGACCCGGACATGGCGGCGGGAGCGCGGCGGTAGGCTGACGGGATGAGCGGAAACGATCCCGAACCTCGCGGATCCTTCCTCGACGCCCTCAAGCGCCGCACGGTCTCCAGCGATCTGCAGCCGCCGGTCCCGCCGGCCCTGCGACAGGCCACGGCCTACGCGTGGCGTCTGCTCGTCATCGCGGCCGCGATCGGCGTCGTGGTGTGGCTGGTCATCCAGCTCAAGCTCCTCGTGGTCCCGATGCTCGTCGCGATCCTCATCACCGCACTGGTGTGGCCGGCGTTCTCGTTCCTGCTGCGGCACAGGTGGCCGCGGTGGCTCGCCATCGTCGTCACGGTCCTCGGCACGATCGCGGTCATCTCGGGACTGCTGTGGCTGGCGGTCTGGCAGATCACGCGCGAGTTCTCGTCGGTGCGCGACCGGACCGTGGATGCCGTGGGCCAGTTCCGGCAGTACCTCATCGATGGTCCGCTGCACCTGAGCCCGCAGCAGATCGACGACGGCCTCCAGCAGGCGGGGACGTTCCTGCAGCAGCAGGCCGAGGTTCTGTGGACCGGAGCCCTCGCGATCGGCACGACGCTCGGACACGTGGCCACGGGCCTCCTCCTGACGCTGTTCATCCTGCTGTGCCTCCTCGCCGACGGCGGGGGCATCTGGCGCTGGACGACCCGGCTCTTCCCCCGTGTAGCCCGACCGGCGGTCGATGGCGCGGGCCGTGCGGGCTGGCGCACCGTCATCACGTACGCGCGCACGCAGCTGCTCGTGGCCACGATCGACGCGGTCGGCATCGGTCTCGGCGCGTTCCTTCTCGGCGTGCCGCTGGCGATCCCCATCGGCGTGCTGGTCTTCCTCGGCGCTTTCGTCCCCTTCGTCGGGGCCGTGGTCACCGGCGCCCTCGCGGTCTTCATCGCCCTCGTGTACAACGGGCCGCTGATCGCCCTGTTCATGCTGATCGTCGTGCTCGGCGTCCAGCAGCTCGAGAGCCACGTCCTGCAGCCGATCCTCATGGGCACGGCGGTCAAGGTGCACCCGCTGGCCGTGGTGCTCGTCGTCGCCGGTGGCGCCATGATCGGCGGCATCCCGGGCGCGCTCTTTGCCGTCCCGCTCGCCGCGTTCGTGAACGTGGTCGCGGTCTACCTCAGCACCAAGGCGTGGCGGGATGACGGTTCGTCCGTGGACGCCGCCGACCTGATCTGGCAGACGGTGCCGCGGGATTCCGGAAGGAGATCATGAACGACACGCCCACCCTGGCCGAGTTCGAGGATGCCGCGCAGACCCTGCGCGGCATCATCACGCGGACGCCCCTCGACGAATCGCTGCACCTCACCGAGCTCCTCGGTGTGCCGGTGCACCTCAAGCTCGAGAACCTCCAGCGCACCGGGTCGTTCAAGATCCGCGGCGCGACGTACCGTCTGTCGCGGCTGACGGCAGAGGAGCGGGCCCGCGGAGTGGTCGCGGCCTCGGCCGGCAACCACGCGCAGGGCGTCTCTCTCGCCGCGCAGCAGCTGGGCATGGCGGCCACGATCTTCATGCCGCTGGGCGTGCCCGTGCCCAAGCTCCTCGCCACCCGCGGATACGGCGCCGAGGTCGTGCTCGAGGGAGCGACGGTCGAGACGCCGCTGCGCCTGGCCGCCGAGTTCGCCGAGCGCACCGGGGCGGTGCTCATCCACCCGTTCGATCACCGCGACATCATCGTCGGACAGGGCACCCTCGGTCTCGAGCTCGTCGAGGACCTCCCCGACCTGGACACCGTCATCGTCGGTATCGGCGGCGGGGGACTGGCCGCCGGTGTGGCCGCCGCGGTCAAGGCGCGCGCTGCCGCCGAGGGGCGCGACGTGCGCATCATCGGGGTGCAGGCCGAGAACTCGGCCGCCTACCCGACCTCGCTCGCCGCGGGACATCCGATCCAGGTGCCCACGACTCCGACGATCGCCGACGGCATCGCCGTGGCCCGTCCGGGTGACCTGCCCTTCGAGCTCATCCGTCAGTATGTCGACGAGGTCGTCACCGTCACCGAGGACGACATCGCGCGCGCGCTGCTGGTGCTGCTCGAACGCGCCAAGCAGGTCGTCGAGCCCGCCGGCGCCGTCGGTGTCGCGGCCATCCTCGCGGGCAAGGTCCAGGCCACCGGCACCACGGTGACGATCCTGTCCGGCGGTAACATCGACCCGCTGCTGCTGCAGCGCGTCGTGGCCCACGGGCTCTCGGCATCCGGTCGGTACATGTCGCTGCGGATTCCGCTGCCCGACCGACCGGGGCAGCTCGCGCGGGTGTCGGAGCTGCTGGCGCACGTGGGCGCGAACGTCATCGAGGTGCTGCACACGCGGCACGGTCAGGGCCTGCAGATCAGCGAGGTCATCCTTCAGCTCAGCGTCGAGACCCGCGGCGCGGAGCACCGAGCGCTCGTGATCCGCACGCTCGAAGAGGCCGGCTTCATCGCCACCGTCGTCCCGGACTGAGTCGCCCGCGGCACACGCGCCCACAACGCCGCGAGCCGCCCACCCGAATCGGGGGAGCGGCTCGCGGGATCACCGGCTCACTGGCCGGAGTAGGTCTCGACCGTGATGATCTCGACGGGGATCTGCTTGCCGTTGGGGGCGGCGTAGGAACCGCTCTCGCCCTCTTTCATGCCGAGGATCGCGGCGCCCAGCGGCGAGGCCTCGCTGTAGACGTCGAGCTCGGAGTCGACCGCGATCTCGCGGTTGCCGAGCAAGAACTTCTCTTCGCCGCCGGCGATGAGCGCGGTCACGACCGTGCCGGACTCGACCACGCCGGTGCTCTCGGGGGCTTCGCCGACCTTGGCGTCCTTGAGCAGCTGCTGGAGGGTGCGGATGCGGGCCTCCTGCTTGCCCTGCTCGTCCTTGGCGGCGTGGTAGCCGCCGTTCTCCTTCAGGTCGCCCTCTTCGCGGGCCGATTCGATGCGCTTGGCGATCTCTTCGCGGCCCGTGGTCGAGAGGTGCTCGAGCTCGTGGGCGAGACGGTCGTAGGCATCCTGGGTGAGGAACGTCACCTGAGTGTCGCCAGTCACGGTGGTCTCCTTCGTCGATCAGGCCGGCGTGAGCGGCACACAGACTGCACCCGCCGGGACATATGTCGAACGCCCCGGCATCGAGCCGGGGCGCGTCTTGAAGAAAAAGCCTACGGTACCCAGCAGGAGTTGACAAAACCCGTCGTCGCGAGGGCGAGGGTGGGGATCTCTTCGGTGAACGCCCGGCTGTGCTCCTCGGATGCCGGGTACTCCACGACCCGCCATCCGACCGTGCCGTGCTCCTCATCCTGTGCCTCGAGCGCGCAGGCCACCGGCTGCCCGACGGGGGAGGTGATCTGGAACGAGACCGTGACGCGCTCGGCATCCGCCACCGTGAAGCCGGTTCCCGTGGACGTGACGGAGGCGAGGCTGTTCGCGACCGTCGTCCACCCCAGCGCCCCGGTCAGTGCGAGGGCCACGACGGCCACGATGCTCCACAGGGCGATGCGGCGGCGCGGCGACCGGGTGCGACCGTAGCGCTCATCGAGCATCGCTTGCGTCGTCATGGTCTCCCCGGGCTTTAGGCTGGACTTCCAGGCTACGCGCTTCCGCCCGGACCGAAGGACTTCATGCTCACCGCGCTCGCGGCCCTCGCGGCCACGCCGACCCCCGCGTCGACTCCCGAC
>NZ_VBUM01000070.1 GCF_005774735.1 Microbacterium sp. 5K110
GGGGTAATCAGCGCTGCCCTGGCGGTGGCGGCATCCCTGCAGGCACTGATCGCCGCGGTCCGGGCCGAGGCGCTGGCCCGATCGGGACCCCGGATGCCACGGGATCGGGCTGAGGAGGATTACGACCGCCTCTACGAGCGGGCGCGCACGATCCTCGAGGCCGAGGCTGCGCGGCGCGACCTCACGATCGATGCCGTGGCCCTGCGTCTGGGCACCGGGCGACGGCGTCTCGAGCGGGCCTTCCGCGTGCACGGGGAGTCGCCGGGCGACGTGCTGCGCTCTCACCGGCTGCGCCTCGCGGCGGCTCTGGTCGACTCCGAACGAGGCCTCGGTCTGGCTGAGATCGCCGAGATGGCCGGATTCCCGTCCGGACGCGCGCTCAGGGACGCGTTCACCAAGCACGGCGTGACAGACCCGCATGACGCCGGGGGAGTACGCTCACAACGTCGCCGGGAGTGATCCGGCGCACGCGGTCGTGTCTGAACCCGGGAGGAGACCGATGGATCTCGCTCCCACGCGCGGTGCCGCCACCATCGAAGAGGTGGCCGCTCGAGCGGGCGTCTCGCGCTCGACCGTCTCGCGCGTCGTCAACGGCTCGACCGCCGTTTCGCCCTCTGCCCTCGAAGCGGTGCGCCGTGCGATCGAGGAACTGCAGTACGTCCCCAACCGCGCTGCGCGCTCGCTCGCGAGCCGCCAGACGCGCGCGATCGCGCTCGTCATCCCCGAGGACACCGACCGGTTCTTCGGCGACCCGTTCTTCGGGTCGATCGTGGCCGGCATCGGCGAGGTGATCGGCGAGTCCGACTACGTCATGAACATGCTCATCGCCAGCGATGACGCGAGCGCCAAGGCGCTCGGCTACCTCCGCAGCGGGAGCGTCGACGGCGCGATCGTGGCCTCGCATCACACCAGCGACACCTTCGTCGACCGGCTCGCGGATGCCGTGCCCGTGGTCTACGGCGGACGTCCGGCTCGCGTGCGCGACACCGACCACTACGTCGACGTCGACAACGTGCAGGGCGGGCGCGCCGCGGCGCAGTACCTCCTCGACCGCGGACACCGGCGTATCGCCACGGTGGCCGGTCCCTCCGACATGCCCGCGGGGATCGATCGCCTCCGGGGCTTCCGCGACGCCCTCGCCGACGCCGGGCTCGAGCCCGCCGCCGCGGAGGACGGCGACTTCACCGAGGTCGGGGGTGCCGCCGCGATGCGCCGGATCCTGGCATCCGGGAACCTCCCCGACGCGGTGTTCGTCGCGAGCGACCTGATGGCCCGCGGCGCATACACGGCGCTGCGCGAGCACGGACACGAACCGGGGCGCGACATCGCGGTGATCGGCTTCGACGACTCCGCGGTCGCCACCTCGCTCGTGCCCGCGCTCACGACGGTTCGGCAGCCCTCCCACGATCAGGGGCGCCATATGGCGATGATGCTGCTCGACGTGCTCGCCGGGCGGGCGACCCCGAACTCCGCGATCCTGCCCATCGAGATCGTCCCGCGCGCCTCGGCTTGACCGGCGGCGGGCGATCGAGCACATCCCTCGCGGCGCGCGCGGTGGCCAGACGCTACCCTGAGCGCAGCGCCGCGCGGATACCCGAGTCCACGCCGGCGCCGAGAGGATGACATGCGTCGTTGGAGAAGCCTCGTCGCGGCCGCCGCACTGATCGCGGTCGCCGGTCTCGCAGGGTGCGTTCCCGAGGAGGCGACGCCGGTGGCCTCTGCCACCTCGACCCCGTCGGTGACCGTCGTCGTCCCGAGCCCGACGCCCACCCCCTCCGTGTCGGAGACGGCGGCGAGCGTGGCGTCGAAGATCCCGGCATCGTGCGACGATCTGGGCACCGCGACGAGCCGCGCCGAGACCGTCGGCGCACTCACCGCCCAGCACGCCGACGGCTTCGTCCGCCCCGCCCCCGCGGATGCCACGACCGTCCTGTCGTGCAACTGGATCCAGGAAGAGGCAGCCGCCGTCCTGCTGATCGTCAGCACCGCGAGCGACGCCGCCGTGACGCAGGGCATCGCGGGGCTGGCATCCGAGGGGTACCAGTGTCAGGCGGCGCAGGACTTCGGGGCCCAGTACTGCGCGCGTCCGGGTGACGCCGCCGACAGCGAAGACGTCATCGTCGCGCGCGACGACGTGTGGATCTACCTCGAGACCGTGAACGTCAACGCGCGCGCTTGGCTGTCCGACATCGCCGCGCAGATCTACGGCTGACGCTCACTCCCACGTCGCGGTGTCCGGATCGACGCCGTGCACGCGGGCGTTCGCGTCGATCGCGTCCCGCAGCCACACGGCGAGGCCCTCCCGAACCCCGTCGTAGTGCGCCGTGAACCGTGGGTCGGCGGCGTACATCCGCCCCAGGCACACCTGCATCTGCCGGCTGACCGGGAAGAACGCCGAGACGACCTCGCGGTGGCGTTCGACCAGGGCGTTCGCGGCGGCCTCCCCGGGGCGGACTCCGGATGCCAGGGCGTCGCCGAGTTCCCGGTCGAGCGCCGCGACCGTCGCGGTGACCTCCGCCCAGTCGCCCGCGGTGCGCGCCGCCGAGCGTTCGGCGTACTGCTGCCACTGCTCGGACCCGCGGTAGCGTTCGGCGGCCTCGGCGGGCCACGCGGTGTCCCAGTCGGGACCGAAGGCGGCGGTCTGCTCCTCCTCGGACAGCAGGATGCCGCGCTCTTGCGCCGCGATCATGCGGGCGAGGTCGTCGTCGAGGTCGCGCAGCTGCTCCACGCGCCGGGAGAGCTGGGCCCGCTGGACCCGGAGCTGAGCGGCGACGTCGCCGCCGGGCTCGTCGAGCACGGTGCGGATCGCCTCGAGGTCGAGGCCGAGCTCGCGGTACACGAGGATCCGGCGGAGGCGCTCGAGATCGTCGTCCGTGTAGAGACGGTAGCCCGCCGCGGAGCGGGCGGCGGGCCGCGCGAGGCCGATCTCGTCCCAGTGGTGCAGCGTCCGCACGGTCACACCCAGGCGCGCGGCGGTCTCGCCGACGGCCAGGCCCCGCTCACTCATGGTGCCCATTGTCGTCGCCGTCGCCGTCGCCGTCGCCGTTGCCGATCCCGACGCGGCGGAGGTTCCGCCCCTCGGTGCTCTCGGGGTCGAACACCTTCGCCGCCGTGAAGATCACGCGGGTCCCCTCCGGCGTCCGCACCTCGACGTCGCGCGTGTTCCAGGGGCTGTCGGTCGGGACGGCCTCGACGCCGACGTCCCGCAGCGCGGCGACGATCTCGGGCACCTGATCGAGCACGCACGCGAAGCTCACGCTCGTCCCCGAGGCGCCCGCGTCACCGTCCGCCGTGACCAGCAGGACGTCCTGGAACGCCCACCGCCGCAGGTGCACCATCCGACCCGGGATGCCGAACAGCTCGAAGAAACCGAGCCCCTGCGTCCAGAAGTCGACGGACGCCGCGAGATCGCGCGTCGGGACGGTGACGAACATCGGCATCCCGTAGATGCCCCGGAACAGCGGCGGAGCCACGGCATCCGGTCCGGGCGGCGGGACGGGGCTGGTCTCGAAGGCGTCGGAGAACTCGCTCATGCCTCCAGGCTCGGGCCTCACGCCGCGTGAGGGTCAAGCCGAGGGGCGGCCCTTCGGGGGCATCGGCTGCTGGTACACGTCGGGAATGTCGTCGCCGTCGGCATCCACGTCCTCCGCGAGGGTGAGTTGCTTGTAGCGACGGTTGCGCACCAGCAGCACACTGGCCGCCAAAAGGGATGCCAGGAGCGAGGCGACCATGATCGCGATCTTCGCGTCGTCGGTGTGCTCCGAACCCGCGGGGAAGCTGAGCTCGGCGATCAGGAGCGACACGGTGAAGCCGATGCCCGCAAGCAGGCCCACGCCGGCGAGGTCGATCCACTTCAGCGCCGGGTCGAGGCGGACCTTGGTGACGAGCGTGAGCACGCGCACGCCGAGCAGGATGCCGAGCGGCTTGCCGATCACGAGACCGGCGACGACACCGATCGTGACGGGGTCCATGATGGCGCGGGCCAGACCCTCGCCGCCGCCGACCGCGACACCCGCGGCGAAGAACGCGAAGATCGGCACGGCGATGCCCGCCGAAAGGGGGCGGAAGCGGTGCTCGAACTGCTCGGCGAGGTCCATCCCGCGGATTTCGGGCTTCCGCTTCGACGGCGCCACCGGGATCGTGAAGGCCAGCGCGACACCGGCGATCGTGGCGTGGACGCCCGACGCGTGCAGGAACGCCCACGCGGCGAAGCCGATCGGCAGCAGCACGACCCACGCGCCCCACGGCGTGCGCGCGAACCAGGCGCGGCCGCGGTGCGCGATGACGCCGTAGACCGCGACGAGCACCGCGAAGATCGCGAGAGGGAGCAGGGAGATGTCGCTGGTGTAGAACAGCGCGATGATCGCGATCGCGATGAGGTCGTCGACCACCGCGAGGGTCAGCAGGAAGATGCGCAGCGGACCCGGCAGGTGCGAGCCCACGAGCGCCAGCACCGCCACGGCGAACGCGATGTCGGTCGCCGCGGGGATCGCCCAGCCGGCCAGCAGGCTCGGCTGCGACGAGACCACGGCGACGTAGATGAGCGCGGGCACTGCGACGCCGGCGGCGGCGGCGGTGATCGGCACGATCGCCGTGCTGAAGCGGCGGAGGCTCCCCACGACGATCTCGCGCTTGAGCTCGAGACCGACCATGAAGAAGAAGATCGCGAGCAGTCCGTCGGCGGCCCACGCCCCGACGCTCAGCTCGAGGTGCCACGGCTCGTACCCGAAGCGGAAGTCGCGCAGGGCGAAGTACGCGTCCGAGGCGGGGGAGTTGGCCCAGATGATCGCGGCGATGGCGGCGATCACCAGCAGCATGCCGCCGACGGACTCGCGGCGGAGCAGCGTGGTGACGCGGTGGACTTCGGCGTATCCGGGCCAGCGCGGCGCGCGGACGTCGTTCTCTGTCATGGCATCCATTCGGGGTCGATCGACACGATCGTCGACCAGACTTCCCGACACGCCTCGACCATTCTACCGGGACGTGGCTGAGCGGACCGCGAGCGCCCACGATCCGGTCGAGCGCCCACGTTCGGGGCGTCCCTTCCGCGGGCGCGGCGCGGACGTGGGGGCTCGGCGCGGACGTGGGCGCTCGGCGCGGGTCGCGGCGGCGCCGTCAGTCCTCTTCGGGGTTGAAGTTCGACGCTTTGTCGGAGTGGCCGGCCGCGACGCCGTTCGGGGCGTCGGGGATGGTGCCGTCGGCGCCGAGGCCGCCGGGCTTGGGCTCGCCGTCCGTCGGCGAGACCTCGACGTCGGCGCCTTCGTAGGAGTCCTCGTCGGCGGCGGCCTGCGAGGGATCGGTGTCGGATGCCATGAGCATGCCCTTCTCGTCATCGATGGCGGGGCGCGCGGGCGCCGTCGCCGGGATGGCCGACGCTACCGAGGCCCACCGCCCCCGCGAACCGGCTTGCGGCTCCGCACCGCGTGTGCTGCGCCCCGCCGCCGGAAGCCCGCGAAGTCGCCGAACGCCGTTTCGTGGGCGCTCGGCGACGGATGCCGCGCCCCGGGGCATCAGGACGGGTCGCCGCCCAGGGGACCTACGGCGGGGATGGGGCCGCCGTCGTCGGCGCCGGTCTTGCGGGCGCGGGCGATGGCGTTGCCGAGGTGGTAGATGACCAGGGCCGCGACCGAGCCGAGCACGATCGCACCGAGCTGGAAGTCGCCCCACTCGCTCGCTTCTTGTGCGTTCATTGGGCGAGTCGACCGCTTACTCAACCTGCTACTCGAGATGATCCTGGGAGGGGGTAGAAATCATGGCTAAACAATCATTGAAGTCTCTCAAGCTGATCAATTACAAGGGTTTCGAGCGGCATTCGATCTCCTTGCGCGGGGCGAACGTTCTGATCGGCGCCAACAACGCAGGAAAGTCGACGGCTCTCGGCGCGCTGCGCTTGATCTCTGCCATGCTTCCCGCCGCGCGACGAACGGCGCCTACGACGGTCGGCGCCGTCGAAGGGCGTTCGGTTCGCGGTTGGCCCATATCCGCGGCAGCCATTGACATCTCTGCGCTTGCGTTAGAGAACATTCGTCACGATTTCCGCAACTCCGAGACCCGTATCGAGGTGTCTTGCAGTTCCGGAGCTCGCGTGATTGCCTCATGGGCCCCAGCCGAAGACGCCGACGGGCCCGAACCCTCGGGTGTGTTGTCCGTCATCTCGCCTCCTGGGAAGAACATTTTGCCCCGGACGATTGCTCAGACGTTAGTTCCGACAATTTCGATCGTTCCGACTCTCACCCCTCTGGACCAGCACGAGTCCTTTGTTATGGACGACACTCTGCGCCGACACGCGGGTAGCCGGCGGGCGCCGCGCTACTTTCGCAACGCGCTCTTTCGGCTGTCAGAGGATGAGTGGCAGGATTTCTGCTCGTTCGTGTACGAGCGGACGCCTGAAGTTAGCAACCTGTCGATCCGCCGTTCCTACGGCAACAAGGATGACGCTTTTGATCTCTTCTACGAGGAGGAGAGCTCGCGCAATGAGCGCGAGATCGCGTGGGCAGGCGACGGAATCCAGATATGGTTGCAGGCGCTATATCACATGTGGATACAAAGGGCCGCTGACGTAATCATTCTGGACGAGCCAGACGTCTTTCTTCACCCAGATCTTCAGCGTCGACTAGCTCGGGCTCTCTTCTCCTCCTCGCAGCAATCTGTGCTCGCGACTCACAGCGTAGAAATCTTGGCCGAGGCTGACCCGGGAAGTGCAGTGTGGATCGATCGGGCGCGGCGCTCGGCTGAGCGGCCCCGAACTGACGGTGCCTTGGCACTCCTGGGGCGTCGACTGGGGAGCGGCTACGAACTGGGGGTCGGTCGCGCTCTGCGAAGTCGCACCGTGTTGTTTGTTGAAGGTGACGATGCCCCGGTCATCGCCGTTTTCGCGCGGACGCTCGGCATTCCGGCCGTTGCGACCTCGGAGAACTATGCGACAGTTCCCTTGGGTGGGTTTAGTAAGAACTGGCGCGCAAGCGCATTTTCGGAAACGATGGCTGCGCTCGGCGGGGACGTGGCGTCATTCATCATTCTGGATAGTGACCTGCGCAGCCAGGTTGCCATCGATACGGAACTCGCCCAGGTTCGGACAAGCGGCGCGAGGGTGCATGTTTGGGCGCGGCGCGAGATCGAGAATTATGTCCTGGATTCCGCTGCGATTGCGAAGGTGGCAGGCGTGCCGCAGTCACGTGCGACCGATCTACTTGATTCCGCGATCGAGGGCCAGCGTGACGAGGCGGCTACTGCCCTCCAGGCGCAGCGGCTTGACGAGCGTCGCCTGAAGGGTGGGGGTGCAGAAGGGCACTCCATGAAAACAATCCTTGAGAATTCGGCCAAGGAGTTCAACTCATTGTGGGCTACGGAAGATGGTCGTATATCAACGGTGGATGCGAAACTTGTGATCAAGGCGCTTAATCGCGAGCTGAGCAGAGGCGGCAATCGAACGCTAAATGTTCAGAGCCTGGCTAAGTCCATTCCTGCTTCCCAAGTCCCCGCCGAAATCTCGGCTGTGATCTCAGAGTTCAATCAACTGATTGGGCGACCCTGATTTTTGGAGAGAGATGTATGCGGTGGGCGCTCGGCGCAGGATGCCGCGCCCCGGGGCGTCAGGACGGGTCGCCGCCCAGCGGACCCACCGCGGGGATGGGGCCGCCGTCGTCGGCGCCGGTCTTGCGGGCGCGGGCGATGGCGTTGCCGAGGTGGTAGATGACCAGGGCCGCGACCGAGCCGAGCACGATCGCACCGAGCTGGAAGTCGCCCCACTGCATCGTGAATCCGGCGATCGCGAGCACGAGGGCCACGGCGCCGGTGTACTGATTGACGGGCCGCGAGAAGTCGACGCGGTTGTCGACCCAGATCTTGATGCCGATGATGCCGATGAGGCCGTACAGCGCGGTTGTGACGCCGCCGAGCACCCCGGCCGGGATCGTGTTGAACACCGCCCCGATCTTGGGCGAGAGGCTCAGCACGATCGCGGTGAGACCCGCGACCCAGTACACCGCCGTGGAGTACACCCGCGTCGCCGCCATGACGCCGATGTTCTCGCCGTACGTCGTGGTGCCGGAGCCGCCGAACGTGCCGGCGAGGGTCGTGGCGGCGCCGTCGGCGATCAACGCACGCCCGGTGGAGCGGTTGGCCGTGGCATCCGTCATCGCCGCCACGCCCCGCACGTGACCGACGTTCTCGGCCACGAGCACGAGCACCACGGGGAGGAACATCGCGATGACCGACCACGTCTGCGGCGAGGCGAAGTCGGCGACCTCGAACGTGGGCCACCCGACCCACGGGGCGGCCTCCACGGCGGCGAAGTCGATGAGCTGCTCACCCGTGGCCGCTTGGATCAGCACCGTGGCGACGTAGCCGACGATGACGCCGAGGAAGATCGAGATACGCCCGAGGAACCCGCGGAACAGCACGCTGAACAGGATCACCGCGACGAGCGTGATCGTGCCGGGGAGCGGCTGTTTCTCGAAGTTCGACCACGCGACGGGCGCGAGGTTGAAGCCGATGAGGGCGACGATCGCGCCGGCGACGACGGGCGGCATGACCTTGTCGACCCAGCCGAGCCCGACGAACTGCACGAGGAACCCGATGGCCATGAGCAGGATGCCGACGGCCACGATGCCCGCGAGGGCGGAGCCCATCCCCGCGGTCGCGGTGGCGGCGGTCACCGGCGCGATGAACGCGAACGACGACCCGAGGTAGCTGGGGAGGCGGTTGCGGGTGACGAGGAGGAACAGCAGCGTCCCGACGCCCGAGAACAGCAGCGTCGTCGACACCGGGAACCCGGTGAGTACGGGCACGAGGAACGTCGCGCCGAACATCGCGATGACGTGCTGCATCCCGATCGCGATCGTCGCGCCCCAGTTCAGGCGTTCGCCCGGGGCGACGACCGCGCCCGGGGCGACGGTGCGCCCGTTCCCGTGCAGCTTCCAACGGAACATGTGTCTCCTCGAGGGGGGTGATGTCGCCCAGATCACGTGATCTCGGCGAGAGTACGGCTTATCGCGCGTCGTGACGCGTACGTTCGGTCAGATCACGTGATCTGGCGCACCCCGGTGCACCCGGTGCACCCGGGTCAGGACGTCAGGCGGGCGAGCAGCTCGGCGTAGCGGGCGCGAGTGCGCGTCACGATGTCCTCGGGGAGGGCGGGGGGCACGCCCTGCTTGTCCCAGTTCGCGGCGAGCCAGTCGCGCACGATCTGCTTGTCGAAGCTCGCCATGCGCTCGGCGGGGGTCGTGCCGGTGCGCCAAGCCTCGGCATCCCAGTACCGCGACGAGTCCGAGGTCAGCACCTCGTCGGCGAGCGTCAGGACACCCGCCGCGTCGAAGCCGAATTCGAACTTGGTGTCGGCGAGGATGAGCCCGCGCTCCTCGGCCGTCGCTGCGGCGCGGCGGTAGATCTCCAGCGACGCATCGCGCAGCGCGGCGGCGGTCTCTGCGCCGACGAGCTCGACGGAGCGCTCGTACGTGATGTTCTCGTCGTGCTCACCCATCGGCGCCTTGTAGGCCGGGGTGTACAGCGGCTCGGGCAGGCGGTCGCCATCGCCGAGCCCCTCGGGCAGCGGGATGCCGCACACCGTGCGCGTCGCCTGGTATTCGGCCCAGCCCGACCCGGTGAGGTAGCCGCGCACGACGCACTCGATCGGCTGCATGTCGAGCGACCGCACGAGCATCGCGCGTCCGCGCACGGCATCCGGGATCAGCTCTTTCGCCTCATCGCCCTGGAGCACGTGATCGGCGGCCAGGTGATTCGGGATGCCACGACCCCCGTCGGCACCGGCGAGCCGGTCGAACCACCACAGGCTCAGTGTCGTGAGCAGCACGCCCTTGTCGGGGATGCCGGGCTCGAGGACGTGGTCGAAGGCGCTGACCCGGTCGCTCGCGATGACGAGCAGGTGCGCGGGAGCGGCGCCGTCGGCGGTGTCAGCGGGGACGTAGAGGTCGCGGACCTTGCCCGAGTAGACGTGGCGCCAGCCGTCGAGCGCGAGAGGGGGAGCGGGGTTCACCCGCTCATTATCGCGGTCGTCCGTGGCGCCGACGGTCGCGCCGGCGGAGATTTTCCCATATCGCCGCGCTCGGCGCCCGCCCCCGTGCCCCGCGGGGGCGTCTCGCTACCGTTGAAGGATGACCGAGGCGAAACCCGACACCGAGGTATCCATAGACCCCCACGCAGGCAGCTCCCACCGCACTCTGCGCGGCTGGGTGTTCTGGCCCGCCGCCGCGATCGCGCTCGCGTTCATCGCGTTCGCCCTGATCTTCCCGTCCGCCGCCGAGGCGGCCTTCGGCACGTTGCAGACCGCGATCGTGTCGGCGTTCAACTGGTACTACGTGCTCATCGCCGCCTTCTTCGTGGTGTTCGCGCTCACCATGGGGTTCAGTCGTTTCGGGCGGATCAAGCTCGGCAGCGACGACGACGAGCCCGAGTTCTCGACGATGTCGTGGTTCGCGCTCCTGTTCGCCGCGGGCATGGGCATCGGCCTGGTCTTCTACGGCGTCAGCGAACCGCTCAGCCACTTCGCGTCGCCGCGTCCCGGCGTGGAGGGCACCCCGACGCAGCTCGCGCAGCAGGCGATGTCGCAGACGTTCCTGCACTGGGGCGTGCACGCGTGGTCGATCTACGTCGTGATCGGACTCGCCCTGGCCTACGCCTTCCACCGCCGCAAGCGCCCGCGCACGATCCGCTGGGCGCTCGAGCCGATCCTCGGTGCCCGCCTCGTCCAGGGCGGGTGGGGCAACGCGATCGACGTCGCGGCGCTCGTCGGCACACTCTTCGGCGTCGCCACTTCGCTCGGCCTCGGCGTCATCCAGATCAGCGCCGGCCTCGACTTCCTCAACGTCGTCGAGCCGTCGATCATCAGCCAGGCGATCCTCATCGGCATCATCACGGGCTTCGTGCTGTTCTCGGTGCTCTCTGGCGTCGGTCGGGGCATGAAGTGGCTGTCGAACATCAACCTCGTCCTCGCGGGCGTCCTCATGCTGTACCTGCTGTTCGCCGGGCCCACCGAGTTCCTGCTCCGCGACGTCGTGCAGTCCATCGGCAACTACATCCAGAACTTCGTCGGTCTCTCGTTCACCGTGAGCGCCTACACCGGCGACGCGGGCGTCGCGTGGCAGGGGGCGTGGACGGCGTTCTACTGGGGCTGGTGGATCTCGTGGGCGCCCTTCGTGGGCATCTTCATCGCGCGCATCTCGCGCGGTCGCACGGTGCGCGAGTTCGTCACCGGCGTGATCCTCGTGCCCACGCTCGTCGGCATCCTGTGGTTCACGGTGCTCGGCGGCTCGGCGATCTACGCGGAGTTGACCGGTTCGGCCTCCTTCATCGGTGCGGACGGCACGGTCGACGTGTCGACGGCGCTGTTCCAGATGCTCGAGACGGTGCCGGGCTCGGTGTTCCTCACGGTCGGGTTCCTGATCCTCATCGGGATCTTCTTCGTCACTTCGGCCGACTCCGGCGCGCTCGTGATGAGCATGATCGCCACGGGCGGCGACGAGGAGCCGAAGCGCTGGGTCCGCGTGTTCTTCACCCTCGCCACCGCCGTGATCGCGTTCGCGCTCCTCGTGGCGGGCGGTCTCTCGGCGCTGCAGACCGCGGCCATCAGCATCGCGTTGCCGTTCAGCCTCGTGCTTCTCGCGATCTGCTGGGCGACGGTCGTGGCGTTCCGTCGAGAGCTCAAGGCGTACGACAAGGTCGAGCGGGCGCAGCTGCGCGACCAGATCGGCGAGCACTACGGCCTCGAGGTCGAGGAGGCGAACCAGCGCGGCATCTTCGGCCTGCCCGCGTGGTGGAGGCGCCGCCCCGCGGCCTCCCACGACACCGAGCAGGACGTGCCGGCGTCGTAACCGGGGTTTCCCCCTTTCCCTTGTGTCCACGACGCGCGGATGCCGCCCTCCGCGGCCCGCGCGTCGTGGACACTCGCCGTCTACCCGATCGACGCCCCTCACCTCTCCGCCGTGCGGTATAGTCCGTGTGGACTAGTCGACACGGACCATGGAGGGGTGGATGCGGCAACCCACACGACTCACGCCGCTCGCGGTCGTGCTGCTCGCGACCCTGCGCGAGGGCGACATGCACCCGTACGAGATCATGCGGCTCCTGCGCGACCGCAGCGACGACCGTCTCGTTCCGTTGCAAAAGGGCACGATCTACCACACGATCGGTCGCCTCGAACGCGAGGGGCTGATCGCCGAGGTCGGCGTCGACCGCGACGGAAACCGCCCCGAGCGCACGACGTACACGCTGCTCGACGCCGGACGCGAAGCCGTGGACGCCTGGGTGCGCGCCGAGCTTCCGCAGATCGACCGGCCCGGCGATTTCCGCGTCGCGCTCGCCGAAGCCCACAACCTCGAGCGCGACGAGGTCGTCGCGCTCCTCGACCGGCGGCGGGACCTCCTCGTCGCCTCACGCGACGTGCACCGCGACGGGCTCTCTCGCGCCCGCGACCGTGCCGTCCCGCACCAGTACATGGTCGAGGTCGAGCGGCAGGCCGTTCTCCTCGACGCCGAACTCGCCTGGCAGGACTCCCTGCGCACGGCCCTCGTCAACGGCACCCTGCCCTGGGTCGTCGACGAATCCACCGACCACCTCGAACGACTCCGTGTCTCGAAGGAGACCCTCGCATGACCGACTCCCGCGCCGCCTCCGTGGCATCCGCTCCCCCCGAACGCAGCCCCTGGCCGGCCCTCTGGGCTCTGGTCATCGGCTTCTTCATGATCCTGGTCGACACCACGATCGTCTCGGTGGCCAACCCGGCCATCAAGGCGGCCCTGGACCCGTCGACCAACAATCTCGACAACGTCGTGTGGGTGACCAGCGCCTACCTGCTGACCTACGCCGTGCCACTGCTGGTCACCGGACGCCTGGGCGACCGCTTCGGCCCCAAGAACATCTACCTCGTGGGTCTGGCGATCTTCACCCTCGCTTCGCTCGCGTGCGGTCTGGCCTCCTCGCTCGAGGTGCTGATCGTCGCCCGTGCCGTGCAGGGGCTCGGTGCCGCACTGATGACGCCGCAGACCATGGCTGTGATCACCCGCACCTTCCCGCCCCAGCGCCGCGGTGCGGCGATGGGGCTGTGGGGCGCGACCGCCGGTGTCGCCACTCTCGTGGGCCCGCTCGCGGGCGGCCTGCTCGTGGACGGCCTCGGGTGGGAGTGGATCTTCTTCATCAACATCCCCGTCGGGATCATCGGCTTCGTCGCCGCCGTCGTGCTCGTGCCGCAACTGCCCAAGACGTCCCACAAGTTCGACCTCGTGGGCGTGGCCCTGAGCGCCCTAGGGCTCTTCCTCATTGTTTTCGGACTGCAGGAGGGCGAGCACTTCGACTGGGCGGCCTGGATCTGGGCGATGGTCGCCGCCGGCGTCGTCGTCATGGCCCTCTTCGTCTGGACGCAGGCGCGCAGCAAGACCGAGCCCCTGGTGCCGCTCGATCTCTTCCGTGACCGGAACTTCTCGATCGCCAACCTCGCGATCGCCGCCGTCGGCTTCACCGTGACGAGCATGGCCCTGCCGCAGATGTTCTACCTGCAGCTCGCGCGGGGCCTCACTCCGACCGAGTCGGCGCTCCTGCTCATTCCGCTCGCGATCCTCTCGGGCGTCCTGGCGCCGTTCGCGGGGAAGCTCCTGGACCGCACCGACCCGCGCTTCCTGCTCGTTCCCGGGCTGCTGCTTGTCGGAGGCGCCCTCGCGCTGTACGCCGCGCTCATCTTCGGCGACGCCCCGATCTGGGCGTTCCTGATCCCGTCGGCCCTCATGGGCGTCGGCAACGCCGGGATCTGGGGGCCGCTCGCCACCACCGCCACGCGCAACCTGCCGCCGCGGCAGGCGGGCGCCGGTGCGGGCATCTACAACACCACCCGCACGGTCGGGTCGGTGATCGGTTCGGCATCCATCGCCGCCTTCATGCAGGCGCGGCTCGAGGCGAACCTGCCCGGAGCTGGGGATGCCGGGGCGAGCTTCGGCGGCGGAACCCTTCCTCCGCAGATCGTCGAGGGCTTCTCGACCGCGATGGGGCAGTCGCTTCTGCTCCCGATCGGCGTGATCCTGCTCGGTCTCGTCGCCGTGCTGTTCATGCGACGCCCCGCGATGCTGCGTCCCCACGGCGCTCCGCGCGACGCGGCCCCGGCGGAGGGTGCGCCGGCTGCGCGGCCGGCCGCCGCTGCCGCCGCGGGTGAGTAACCCGCCTCAACGCGAAAGCCGCCGCACCCTCGGGTGCGGCGGCTTTTCCGTTCCTCCGGGCGTGGGGACGGGTCCGGTGGAGGTGTGCGACGAGAGAGTCTTCCCATATTCATTTATACGGCGCTATAGTGAAATTCTCACCGCCCACCGCCCGCGTTCAGGAGCCATCGATGACCACTTCCGCCACGACCATGGAGTCGGCCGTCACGGCCGACGGTCGCGCCTCATGGCCCCGCACCGCCGGCACGCTGATCGTCACCGGGGGAGTGCTGCTCACCGCGGCCACGGCGCTGGAGATCGGGACCGACGTCGCCACCTCGCCCGTCGCGGCGGCGGCGTTCTGGGCGCTGTTCCTCACGAGCACACTGGCGCACGTCGCGGCGATGTTCCCTCTCGCCCTCGGGCGCGGCGACGGACGCGGGGCCGTCGCGTCGTCCACGCTCGGCAAGGTCGCGCTGCTCGGGTTCGGTGCGTTCTTCCTGGCCAACCAGAGCATCTACCTCATCACCGCCTATCTCTGGCCCGACGTCGAACCCGTCGCAGGGCTCGCGCCGTTCCTGGTCGCGATGAGCGCGGTCCAGGGCGTGCTCCTCCTGATCGGCGGCATCGTGATCGCTCGAGCCGGGGTCCTGCGAGGTGCGGCCCGGGGTGCCATCCTCGCGTTGGCGCTCGTCGGATTCGCGCTCGGCGTGACCGTGAACGCCAGCTCTGTCGAGGCGGTGACGGACACGATGTACTTCTTCTCCACCGGTGCCCAGATCGTCGCCGGCATCCTGATCGCCCGAGCGACCGTCACGGCGGCCGAGTAGCGTTCTCCCGTGCCGCGCAGCTACCACTCCCCTCAACGGCAAGCCGATGCCGCCGCCACGCGCGCGAACATCGTCGACGCGGCGGCCCGGTTGTTCGTGCGAGACGGGTATGTCGGGACCTCGATCAAGGCGATCGCCGCCGAGGCAGGGGTTTCCGTTCCCACGGTGCACCTCAACGGGCCGAAGCACGGCCTGCTCATCGCCGCCTTCGAGCGCACTTTCGCGGGCGACGAGGGGCGGCACTCCCTCGCGGAGCGACCCGCGCTCGTCGCCATCATGGGCGAGCCCGACACCGGCACGGCCATCGCCCGCTACGTCGACTTCCTCATCGAGGCGAACCAGCGCTCGGCCGGAATCGTGCGGGCGATGCTCGCCGCCGCCGACAGTGACGCCGAGGTGCGCGCCGCCTACCTCGACCTCGAGATGCGGCGCCATCGCGACATGACCATCGCGGCGGGGTGGTTCGTCCAGCGGGGCCGGATCCGCGACGACCAGCTCGGCCGCGGCGCCGACATCCTCGGGCTGCTCACCGGCCCCGATCCGTGGACGCACTTCGTGGTCTCCCGCGGATGGGAGGTCACGGCCTATCGATCGTGGCTCATCTCGCAACTCCTCCATCTCGCCGATCACCTCGGCGTCACCGTCGAGGCCCCCGCCCCCGGCGCGGAGGGTCTTCTCTCGGAAAGACCGTCATGACCTCATCCGCGCTGCTGTGCAGCATGCCCGCCGTCGGCCATGTCGGCCCCCTGCTCGTCGTGGCCCGAGAGCTGCGGCGACGCGGGTGGCGCGTCCGCATGCTCACCGGATCCCGCTATCGCGGGATGGTCGAAGGCGCCGGCGTCACGTTCCTCCCGCTTCCCGCCGAGGCCGACACGCTCGACGGGATCGGTGCGGGCGAAGACGAACGGGACCGTGGCCTCGCGACCATCAACCGAGGTGTCGAGCGCGCCTTCGTCGACCCGGCCGCCCCGGCCGCCGCGGCCCTCGAGCAGATCCTGCGCGACGAGCCCGCCGACGTCGTCCTGCACGACATGACGTTCCTCGGCGTGCAGACGCTGTTCAGTCGACCGCGGGCCGCTCGGCCGCTGACCGTCATGTGCGGTATCGGTCCGGCGGGATTCTCCAGTCGCGACACCGCCCCGTACGGGCTGGGCATCACGCCGCTGCGCCGGTCCGTGCTCAATCGTGCCCGCAATCGGGTGCTGGGGGTGACGGCGAAAGCGGTTCTGCGTCCGGTCCACCGTTCACTCGACGTCTTCCTCTCCGGTGTCGGTGCGCCGCCTCTGGCGGGAGCGTTCTTCATGGACGTGCTCTCCCGCAGCGACCTGCTCGCTCAGTTCACCGTGGCGGAGTTCGAGTATCCCCGCAGCGACGCCCCCAAGAATCTCCGCTTCTTCGGCCCCATGGACACGGCCGCGACGGAGCCGACCCCGGTACCGTCGTGGTTCGCCGATCTGGACGCGCAGCTCCCGCTCGTGCACGTGACGCAAGGGACCGTCGCCAACACCGACTACAGCGAAGTCATCCTCCCCACCGTCGCGGCGCTGGCCGACCTTCCCGTACAGGTGGCGGTCACCACGGGCGGTCGTGAGCTGTCGACGCTGCCCGAACTGCCGGCGAACGCGTTCGCCGCGCGATACCTGCCCTACGACGAACTCCTCGCGCGCACGAGCGTGCTCGTGACCAACGGTGGCTATGGCGGTCTGCACCACGCGATGCGTCACGGTGTGCCGATCGTGATCGCCGGCGACTCGGAGGACAAGGTCGAGACGTCCGCTCGCGTGCAGCACGCCGGGGTCGGGGTGAATCTCCGCACGGGTCGGCCGAGCCCGGATGCCGTCCGCTCCGCGGTCCAGCGCATCCTTGCCGATCCGAAGTACGCGGCGAACGCGCGGCGCATCGGAAGGTCGATCGCCGCCGCACCCGGGGCCGCCGGTCTCGTCGACGACATCGAGCGGATGCGTGCCACGAGGGAATGAGGCTGCCGGGCTGACGAGATGCCTTCGACGCGATGTGCGGACTCAGCCGTCGAAGACCTCATCGCCGGCGAAGGCGGCGCCGTCGGGGAGTCGGCCCGCACGCTCGACCAGGCAACGCATCCGCATCGTTCGAGGCTCAGGCGTGATCTCGTCGACGTAGGCACGCGCCCCGTCGACCAGCGCGGGCCAGGTCCCCGCGGCATCCGGTGAGACCTCGACCCGCTCCCGCAGGGGGCGGCCCCGCATGATCATCGGAGCGCCGACGCCGTCGGACACCCCGGGTCGGCCCGGGGGACGGCCGCAGCCGGGCGCGCGTCAGTCCTCGACGACGCGGGCCGCGATGTCGGTGCGGTACTGCCCACCCTCGAGGCCGATCCGGCTCAGGGCGTCGTACGCCGCCGACCGCGCCTCGCGGAACGTCGTGCCCAGGGCCACGACATTGAGGACGCGGCCGCCGGTGGCGTGCAGATCGCCGTCGCGGAGCATCGTCGCGGCGTGGGCGACGTGCACGCCCTCGACCTCTTCGGCCTCGTCGAGCCCCGTGAGCGGACGGCCGGTGATCGGCGCCTCGGGGTAGCCCTCGCTGGCGAGCACCACCGTGACGGCAGTCGCCTCGGCGAACGCGGGCCGCGGTTGGTCTTCGAGCGTTCCGGAGGCCGCGGCCATCAGCAGCGTCGAGAGCGGATCGAGCAGGCGGGGCAGCACGACCTGGGTCTCGGGGTCGCCGAAGCGCGCGTTGAACTCGATGACCTTCACACCCTGCTCGGTGAGGATGAGCCCGGCGTACAGCAGTCCGATGAACGGGGTGCCCTCGGCATCCATCTGCCGGATCACGGGCTCGGCGACCTCACGGGTGACGTGATCGACGAACTCCTCTTCGCCGCCGAAGCGCTCGAGCAGCCACGGCAGCGGCGAATACGCGCCCATGCCGCCGGTGTTGGGGCCCTCGTCGCCGTCGCGCAGGCGCTTGAAGTCCTGCGCGGGGCTGAGGGGCAGCACGCGGTCGCCGTCGCTGAGGAAGAACAGCGACACCTCGGGGCCGGCGAGGAACTCCTCGATGAGCACCGGACCGGTCGGCAGGTACGTCTCGGCGTGGGCGAGGGCGGCGGCGCGATCGGACGTGACGATCACGCCCTTCCCCGCGGCGAGCCCATCGGCCTTCACGACGTGCGGGGCGCCGAGCTCGTCGAGCGCCGCCTCGACACCGGCGAGATCGTGCGCGCGTACCGCTCGGCCGGTCGGCACGCCCGCGGCATCCATGATGCGCTTGGCGTACGTCTTCGAGCCCTCGAGCTGTGCGGCGGCCTTGCCCGGACCGAACACCGGGATGCCGCGCTCGCGCAGCGCATCGGCCACTCCGGCGACGAGCGGAGCCTCGGGACCGATCACGACGAGGGCGATCGACTCGGTCAGCGCGAACTCCGAGACGGCGGCCGGGTCGTTCGCGTCGAGATCGACCACGTGGGCGTCGCGCGCGATGCCGGCGTTGCCCGGGGCGGCGAAGATCGCGTGCGAGTCCTTTTCGGAGCGCAGGGCGAGGATGATGGCGTGCTCGCGCGCGCCCGAACCGAGGACCAGGATTCTCACGCGGCCAGCCTACCGAGCGGTCGCCGGGCACCCGTCGCCCGAGCCGCGCGGGGGCGTACCGTGGATGCCATGCCTCCCCGCCGTATCGAGACCGGAGACGGTCGTGCCGCGCTCGCCGCCGTGGCCGCCGGCGACGCGCCCCGCACGGCCACGGCCACCGCCGTGCGCTACTTGCTGCAGTTGCTGGTCGAGAAGGCGCCGGGCAACTCCGTCGAGATGCGCGTGCCGCCCTTCGGCGCGGTGCAGGTGGTCGAGGGGTCGCGGCACACCCGCGGCACCCCGCCCAATGTCGTCGAGACCGACGCGGCGACCTGGATCTCCGTCGCCACCGGGGCCGAGAAGTGGGCGGATGCCGCGGCTGCGGGCCGCATCGTCGCGTCCGGCGTCCGCGCCGACCTCAGCGCGCTGCTGCCGCTGCGGCCGTGATCTCGACGGCGTGGTACCGGTGGCCCGTTCCGGCGTCGTCGGTGGGAGAATGGTCGTATGGCTGAGCAGCCCGCCCCCGACCGCACGCCCCTCGTGCACGAAGAGATCGTCACGTTGCGTGTTCGTCGTGCCCCCAACTACGGCGTGTTCTTGGCCGCGGGGGCCTTTCTCGGCATCCTCGCCGCTCTGATCCTCACGGTCGCGATCGACGGCGCCGACATCAGCCCCTATACGCAGGTCGTCTATTCGCAGCTGCAGGTCTTCGGTTTCACCGCCCTCGTCTGCGTCGTCATCGGCACCACCCTGGGCGCGATCTCGGCGCTCATCTTCGACCGCGTGGTGGGCCGTCGCGTCCGCGACGTCGCCATCGACCACGAGCGCTACCGCTCCTGACGCGACGCTGCCGTCGACCACGAGCGCTACCGCCCCTGACGCGACGCCGCCGCGATCGCAGGCTCCGGAGCGCTACCGCTTTTGATGCGACTGTGCCGCGCCCGCCGGCTCAGGCCAGCTCGGCGATGATCGGGTGGATCGCGGTGTCGAATGCGACGACGTCGCTGCGCAGGCCGTCGGTCACCGCGACCGTCAGTGAGCCGATCCACCAGACCCCGCGCTGCGCGAGCGGCAGCACCTGGACGTTGAGTTCGAACGAGTGGGCCCGACGGCCGACGCGTCGTTCGTGTTCGGCGATCGCGCTCGCATACGCGCGATAGGACACTCCGGGTCGGGCGGTCTGCTCGCCCGAGTAGCGCGCGTGGGCGAGGCGGGCGAACTCGACCGCCGCGGATGCGTGCGGAGCGATGGCCTCGCGCAGAGCGTCCGCACGGCCCGTCGGCAGCGCGACCAGGTCGTCGAAGCCGTCGACGAGCTCGAGCGGAACCGGCGACGGGTGGGCCAACGGCTCGACCGTCATCGCCCAGAACTCGCGCCACTCCCGCTCGAGCAGCGACTGGTCGTCCGCCGGTCGAGGGATGTCGTCGTACGCGGGCACGCGCCGCAGCGGCGGCACCTCGTCGGGAGCGCGGATGCCGCACACCTGACGCAGGTAGAGCGCGACGAGTACGGGGATCGCCGCGTCCTCGCGGATCACCCATTCCGGCTGGCCGCCCGTCATGGCGCCATTGTAGAGAGCGCCACTGCTCCCGAGGGCCGCGCGCACGGCCTGCCTCCCCCCGGGGGGAGGAGATCCGGGGA
>NZ_VBUM01000071.1 GCF_005774735.1 Microbacterium sp. 5K110
CGGCATCCCCCACCCCGCCGTCGACGCGCCGATGAACGGCGTGCCGAGTGGGACACGCCACGACACGGAGTGTCTCACTCGGCACGGCGTTTATCGTCAGCGGGAAGCAGAGTCAGGCGCCCAACAGCCCCGCCCCGACCGACTGCCCGGCGGACGGAGCCGGCGGCACCGCCCAGAGCCCCGAGCCGACGTGCTTGAGGTACTCCCCCATCGCGTCGGTGGACAGCGCGCGCTGCAGCGCGATGTACCGGTCGGGGCTGCGCTGGAACGACAGGAAGAACAGCCCCGCGTTCAACCGGCCGAGGTCGGTGTTCCCATCGACGAAGTTGTACCCGCGACGGAGGATCCGGATGCCGCCGTTCATATCGGGATGCGCGAGCCGCACGTGGCTGCGCGCATCGATACGGGGCGTACCCGCCGCATCCGTCGCCGAGAAGTCGGGAGCGGAGAACTCGTCACCGCCCGACAGCGGCGCCCCCTGCGCCTTGTCCCTGCCGACGACGCGGTCCTGCTCGGCGAGACGCGTGCGATCCCAGGTCTCGATGAGCATCGCGATGCGCCGCGCGACGAGGTACGACCCGCCGGCCAGCCACGCCGGCCCCTCGGATGCCGGGACCCAGACGTTCTCCTCCAGCGCAGCGGTGTCGTCGGCGAGGATGTTGGCCGTGCCGTCCTTGAACCCGAAGAGGTTGCGCGGCGTGGCCTGATCACTCGTCGTCTTCGAGGTGCGGCCGAAGCCCAGTTGCGACCAGCGGATCCGGGCCCGGCCGAACGCGATGCGGCTGAGGTTGCGGATCGCGTGCACGGCCACCTGCGGGTCGTCGGCGCACGCCTGGATGCAGAGGTCGCCGTCCGAGCGATCCGGGTCGAGATCGTCGCCGAGGAAGGCCGGCAGACGCTCGAGCCCCGGCGGACGCTGATCGGCCAGGCCGAAGCGGTCGTCGAAAAGCGACGGACCGAATCCGAACGTGATCGTGAGGTTGCTCGCGGGAAGCCCCAGAGCCTCGCCGGTGTCGTCCGGCGGTGCCTCGGGCGATCCTCCGACCGCACCGGTCGCACTGACGTCGAGCCCCTGCATCATGCGGGTCGCGGCATACGTCCAGTCCTGCAGCAGCGACGCGACGTCGTCCCGCGTGGTGCGGGCCATCATGTCGAACGCGGCGAAGTGCAAGTGGTCCTGCACCGAGGTCGTGATGCCCGGTTGATGGATGCCGGATGCCGGTGCCACGGCATCCATCGCCTGTCGCGCCTGCTCCTGGCCGTAGGCGGCACCCCCGACGACCCCCGCGCCCGCGCCGACGATGAGACTCGTGGCGCTCGCGCCGAAAGCGAGACCGATCAGGTCGCGGCGCGACACCCCGCCGACGGGCGTCGCCGAGTCGTCGACCGGGTTCGTCGCCTCCGGGGTGTTCTCGTCGTCGCTCATCTCACTCCAAGACGGTGACGGTGAGCTGCGACAGCGGCTCGGCGAGGGCGTTGATGAGGTCGGTGAACTGGCGCTTGTCGTCCTCGGTGAGCTGAGCGTAGGCCACGAAGCCCGCCTCGGAGGAACCGTGCGCCGCGAGAGCCGACTCGAGGTCGGCGTAGCCGGTGTCGATCCGCGCCACGAGCGAGGCACCCTTGTCACCCTTGGACTCGGCGAAATCGCGCACGAGCGAGAACGCCATCTTGGAACCCTCGACGTTGGCCGCGAAGTCGTAGAGGTCGGTCCCCGACCACCAGTCCTCTTCGCCGCTGATCTTGCCGGTCGCGACCTCGTCGAGCAGCGCGATGGCGCCGTTGGAGATTCCCGCGACGCCCTGCGCGTTCAGGGTCTGCTGGAACTCGTCGGAGTGCACGTAGTCGTACAGCTGCTGCGTGTCGGCGATCAGGGTGTCGCCGTAGGACGCACGCCCGGCGGGAGTGGACGGCGCCCAGTCCTTCCAGGCCGGGGTCTCGCCGTCGGCGTTGAGGGCGTCCTGCGCCGGGACCCACAGGTCCTTCTCGATGCGGTGGAAGCCGGTCCAGGTCAGGCCCTCGGCGACCGCATCCACTTCGCGGTAGTCGATACGCGGATCGAGGTCGCCCAGCGCCTCGGCGATCGGCTCGATGCGCTCGTAGTACGCGCGCACCCGCGGGAACTGCTCGCGCGCCGCGGCGTCGTCTCCGGACTCGTACGCGGCGGCGAAGGTCTGGACAGCGGGCAGGAGCTGGCCGACCTGATCCTTGACGAAGGCGGCGTACAGGTCGATGGCCTGTTGCTTCTGCTCGGCATCCTCTCCGGTGATCTCGACGGCGTCGCCCGTCACCGCGAACGCGGCACGACCCACGCCGTCGCCCACCATGCCGGGCTTGCACAGCGTGAAGTAATCCCCCGGCTGCGCGGTGACCGTGAGCGTGCGCGACGCCCCGGGGGCGACGTTCTCGACCTCACCGACGATGCGCAGACCGTCCGAGGCGAGCAGGTAGAACTCCGTCACCTGATCGCCCTTGTTCGCCACGTCGAAGGCGAGCGTGCCGCTGGACGCGGTCGCCGCCGAGACGTCGCAGCCGTCCGCCGTCGAGGTGACGGTGAGGGCGCCGCTGCCGGCCGCGTCCGTCTTGGCGACGCAGCCCGAGAGGACGAGGACGGCCGCGCCGACCGCAGCCGTGGCCGCAAGGAGGCGAGTCGAGTTCATGATGCTCCGTTCGGGTGGGGAACGGATGCCGCGGCGGGAGCGGCATCCGGAATCGAGGACGGCGACATCGGCGTGGGCGCGACATCGTCCGTGGGGGTGCGCGGGGCGGTCGGGCGGCGGTTCGCCCGGACGCCGCGGACGAAGAGCGGGACGACGACGGCCACGTACAGCACCCAGGCGACGACCTGCAGCCACGTCATCTGCGGCATGAAGCCGACCGTGGCCTGCAGCAGCGCCGCCAGCGCACCGCCGGGGGCGATGACGCCCGAGAGGTCGAAGGCCCAGCCGAAGGGGAAGGCCGCCCAGCCGACGGCCACGATGCCCGTGGCGGTGTCGATCGGCGCCGCCGCCCCGAACGGGCCCGGGAGCGCCCCCGCCTCCTGCAGGTCGTGGACGGCGTACGCCAGGACGCCCGCGGCGACCACGATGAGGAACGCACCGGTCCAGGTGAAGAAGCGGCCGAGGTTCAGTCGGAGCATCCCGCGGGCGATCAGCCAGCCGAGCACGGCGGCGGCCGCGAGGCCGAGGACGGCACCCAGCAGAGCCAGCGGCGCGTCGCCGAAAGACTGCACCATCGACCACAGTAAGAGCGTCGTCTCGACACCCTCGCGCGCGACCGAGACGAAACCGATCGCGACGATCGCCCACACGCCGCCGCGGAGCGCGCGGTCGACGCCGCCCTCGAGGCCGGACTTGAGGGTGCGGCCGGCCCGCTGCATCCAGAAGATCATCCAGGTCACCATCGCCACAGCCAGCAGCGACAGAGATCCACCGATGAGCTCTTGCGCCTCGAAGGTGAGCATGTAGGCGCCGAAAGTGAACACCGCTCCGATGCCGACCGCGAGCGCGATAGCGAGCCCCACGCCGATCCAGAGCCGCGGCAGGGCGTCGCGACGCCCGAGCCGCGATAGGTAGGCGACGAGGATGCCCACGACCAGGGCCGCTTCGAGGCCCTCACGGAGGCCGATGAGGAAGGTGGCGAGCACGGGCGGTGACCGACTTTCGGGATTCGGGTGGGAGCCGCCACGCTGCGGGTAGGTAAGGGCAGCCTCACCTGACTCAGCCACATTACGCAATGAGCGCACTCCCTCGCACCCCACCGATCGGCGGGCCACCCCCGCCGGTCGGGGGATATCCGTTCGTCGGGTGACCCCGGGTGGGGGGCGTCACATTCCGCTCGGGGCGGGAGTTTTGCGCCCCGATCGGGAAAATCCGCCCCCGACCGCGCGCGTCGACCGTCCCACCCGCGGGCACCGCACCGACGGCGGGCCCGCCCCGGTAACCGTCGGCAACAATCGCCGCGACGTGCGCGCGGCGATCTAGCCTCGTCGCATGTCCGAGCTGAACCTCCCGATCCTCGACCTCTCGCTCCTCGACCAGGGGCCCGAGGCAGCCGCCCGCTTCCGCGACGATCTGCGCACCGCGACACGCGACGTGGGCTTCTTCTACCTCACCGGAACGGGGATCAGCCCCGAGCTCGAGGCCCGCCTACTGCAGGCGGCGAAGGACTTCTTCGCCCTGCCCGAGGCCGAGAAGCTCGCGATCGAGAACGTCACCAGTCCCCACTTCCGCGGCTACACCCGCGTGGGCGGCGAACTGACCCAGGGGCGCGTCGATTGGCGCGAGCAGATCGACATCGGACCCGAGCGCGACGCGATCACCGATCCCGATGGCCCGGGCTACAACCGCCTCGTCGGCCCCAACCTCTGGCCGCCCGCCCAGCCGGAGCTTCGCGAGGTCGTGACCGAGTGGCACGACCGCCTGACCGAGATCTCCCGCACACTGCTACGCGCCTGGGCGCTCTCGCTCGGCGCCGAGGAGGAGTACTTCGATCGCCACTTCGGCGACCCGCAGACCCTCATCAAGATCGTGCGGTACCCCGGGAAGGACGACCCCACTCCCCAGCAGGGGGTCGGAGCGCACAAGGACTCGGGCGTCCTCACGCTGCTGTGGGTGGAGCCCGGCAAGGGCGGCCTGCAGGTCCAGCGCGACGGCGAGTGGGTGGACGCTCCCCCGGTCCCGGGGGCTTTCGTCGTCAACATCGGCGAACTGCTGGAGTACGCGACGCAGGGCTACCTCACGGCGACGAACCACCGCGTGATCTCGCCGCGGTACCCCGACGAGCGGATCTCGGTCCCGTTCTTCTTCAACCCGGCGCTCGACGCGGTCCTCCCGATCATCGACCTGCCCACCGAGCTGGCGGCCGACGCCCGCGGCGTCTCCCAGGACCCGACGAACCCGATCCACGCCACCTACGGCGAGAACGCACTGAAGTCGCGCCTGCGCGCCCACCCCGACGTGGCGGAGCGCTGGCACCCCGACCTGCTCGCCGCCCGCGCGGCATCCTGAACCTCGCCCCTTCCCCATAAACGCCTCCTGCACCGGGAAACGCTCGCCGAGAGCGTGTCTCAGTGCAGGAGGCGTTTATCGGTCGATGCCACACCCCGCGCCGCCACACCCGACCGCAGCCGCAGCACCTCGCCGGGGAATGACGAAGGCCGCCCCACACCGTGGGGCGGCCTTCCAAGAATGTTTTGCGCGATAGAACGCTGGCGCGATTAGCGACGCAGACCGAGACGCTCGATGAGCGAGCGGTAACGGTTGATGTCGACATCCTGCAGGTAACCCAGCAGGCGACGGCGCTGACCGACGAGCAGGAAGAGTCCACGGCGCGAGTGGTGGTCGTGCTTGTGGATCTTGAGGTGCTCGGTGAGGTCCTTGATGCGCTGCGTCATCATCGCGACCTGCACCTCGGGGGATCCGGTGTCACCGGGGTGCGTCGCGTACTCTTCGATGATCGCCTTCTTGACGTCTGCTTCGAGTGCCATAGATGGGATCCCCTTCCTCTTGTTGCGCGGCGCCCGACGCCTGATGCGTGGGCTCTCTTTATCCGCGGCCGATCCAACGGCAACCGCATGAGTCTACCAGCATCCGGATGCCGACGCCCACCGCCGCACGCGCCCCTCGCTCGCGGAGTGCCGTAGCCTCGACGCGTGCAGTTCACCGTCCGCGTCAAGCCCGGGAGCCGGCGCGGGCCCCTCGTCGAAGACGGACCCGACGGCCTCGTGGTGCACGTGCGCGAGCGGGCCGTCGACGGTGCCGCGAACACCGGAGTGGTGCGCGCCCTCGCGGAGCACTTCGGCGTCCCGCCGCGCGACGTCGAGATCCTGCGCGGCCACACGTCCCGCGTGAAGCGCGTCGAGGTCGACGCGTGAGCCACCGCGGGGCCCTCATCGACCTGCGGCCCCTCACGACGTCGCCGGCGTTCGCCCGGCTGTGGATCGGCTCGACCCTGTCGGGCATGGGCGGGCAGCTGACGATCGTCGCGGTGATGCTGCACGTCTTCGAGCTCACGCAGAGCACGTTCGCCGTGTCGATGATCGCCGTCGCAGGGCTCCTCCCCATGATCGCGGCGGGGCTCTACGGCGGGATGCTCGCCGACGCGTTCGACCGTCGCACGGTCGCCCTCGTCGCGGCGACGGTGACCTTCGTCTCCACGGCGCTGCTCGCCGCGCTCGCCTGGACAGGCCTGGAGACCGTCGGCTGGCTGTTCGTCCTGAGCGTGGTGAACTCCGCCGCGAACTCGATCGTGCTGGCCACGAAGTCGGCGATCACCCCGCGACTGCTGCCGCGCGAGCTGCTTCCGGCCGCGGCGGCTCTGCAGGGCGTCACCGTCGGGATCATGGTCATGGCTGGTCCGGCCCTTGCGGGCGTGCTGGTGGCCGTGGCCGGGTACGCGTGGACCTATTCGCTCGACGTCCTGCTCATGACGTCGCTGTTCCTGGGGTTGTGGTCGCTGCCGCGGCTGCGGCCCGAGGGCGAGATCGTGCGCCCGGGATGGCAGTCCTTGCGCGACGGTGCGCGGTTCCTCCGCAATGCGCCGAACATCCGCCTGCAGTACCTGCTGGACATCACCGCGATGACCTTCGGCCAGCCGGTCGCCCTCTTCCCCGCGATCGGGGCCGTCCTGCTGGGCGGTGGGGCGATCACGACCGGCGTGCTGACCGCGGCGGTCGCGGCGGGCGCGTTCCTGTCGAGCCTGTTCTCGGGACCCGTCGGACGCGTACGTCGGCAGGGCCTCGGCATCGAACGGGCGATCCAGGTGTACGGGCTCTCGATCGGGGCGTTCGGCCTCGTGCTGCTCGCGGCGACCCTGGGCTGGATGCGCCCCGCGGACACCGGCGAAGGCACCGGCGCCGTCGCGCTGATCGTCCTCGCGGCGATCACGCTGGCCGTCTCGGGCGCCGCCGACAACGTCAGCGCGATCTACCGCTCGACGATGATGCAGGCCGCCGTCCCGGATGCCGTGCGCGGGCGCCTGCAGGGCATCTTCATCGTCGTGGTCGCCGGCGGGCCGCGCATCGGCGCCCTGTACGCGGGCACCCTCGCGACGCTCACCATGCTCTGGGTGCCGCCACTGCTGGGCGGCATCCTGATCCTCGCCCTCGTGGGGCTGCTCGTGCGTCTGACTCCGCGCTTCCGGGAGTACGACGCACTCCACCCCGTGCCGTGAGCCTCGTCGCGAGCGCCCGGCCAACCGCCGGCGGATTCCGGACGTCTCACCCGCCCGGGTCCGCGCGGCGACGACACCGGGCCTAGGGTCGGGACGTGGCATCCGGTCCTTCCCCCTCCCCCGTATCGATCACGGTCCAGTTCGTCCTCACGGGCATCGTGTGGGGATCGAGCTTCCTCTTCATCGCCGTCGCCCTGATGGGCATGACCCCCGCGCAGGTCGCCGGCGGGCGACTGCTCTTCGGCGCCCTGGCCCTGGCCGCGGTCGTCGCGATCCGCCGCGAGCGCCTCCCCCGCACCGTGCGGGTATGGGCCCACCTGAGCGTGCTGAGCGTGACGTTCTGCGTCGTGCCGTTCCTCCTCTTCGCGTGGGCGGAGCAGCACGTCTCGTCGGGTCTGGCGAGCATCTTCAACGCCACAACGCCGATCATGACCGCGATCATGGCGTGGGCGGTATTCCAGGTGGAGCGCCTGCGTCCGGGGCAGCTCATCGGGATCGCGATCGGCATCGTCGGGGTCGTGGTGATCATCGCCCCCGGCGCGATCGCCGACATCGGCGGCAGCACGATCGCCCAGGTCGCCCTCCTCGGGGCGACCGCCTGCTACGGCTTCAGCCTCGCCTACATGCGACGCTTCCTCGGCGACACGGGCCTGTCGGGCATCGCTTTCGCCTTCGGCTACATCGGTCCCGCCGCGGTGCTCATGCTCCTGCTGTCGCCCGTGATCCTCGCGGAGCCGATGCAGCTGACCGTCCCGATCGTCGCGAGCATCGTCGCGCTCGGCGTCCTCGGCACGGGACTGGCCTACGTGTGGAACCAGAACACGTTGCGCGCGTGGGGCCCGACCCGCGCCTCGACGGTGACATACATCACGCCCGTCGTCGGCGTCGCGCTCGGCATCCTCGTGCTCGGTGAACGCCTCACGTGGAACGAGCCCGCCGGTGCGGTGATCGTGTTCCTCGGCATCCTTTTGGTGCAGGAACGGATTCGACTGCGCCGCACCGTCCGCCCCTGAGCGGCCCGTCGACGACGAAGACCCCGGATGCCGTGGCATCCGGGGTCTCGAAAAGTCAGGCGATCAGGCCTGGAGCGCGAACTGCAGGTCGAGCTCGATGGTGACGTCCTTGCCGACGAGCACACCGCCGGTCTCGAGCGCGGCGTTCCAGGTGAGGCCGTACTCCTCGCGGTTGATGACCGTCTTGGCGGTCGCGCCGGCCTTGTAGTTGCCCCACGGGTCGGTGCCGAAGCCGCCGAAGTCGATCGCGAAGGTCGCGGGCTTGCTGACGCCACGGATGGTGAGCTCGCCGTCGACGAGGAAGTCGCCGTTCTCGACGCGCGTTCCGGTCGAGCGGAAGTCCATCGTCGGGTACGTCTCGATGTCGAAGAACTCGGCGGAGCGGAGGTGCTGGTCGCGGCCCTCGTCCTTGGTGTCGACCGAGGTGACGTCCACGGACGCCTCGACGGTGGCCTCGAGCGGGTTCTCCGGGGCGACGAGGGTGGCGCTCTTCATGCCGAAGGTGCCGCGGACCTTGGAGATCATCATGTGGCGAACGGTGAAGGTCACCTCGCTGTGCGAGGGGTCGAGCACCCAGGTGCCCGCCTTGTAGCCGGGGATCTCGAGCGTGGTCGTGTCGGTCATGTCACTCCTTGAGGTCTGGGGAGCCGGTTCGGCGTCCTGCCGATGCCCAACTCTCATTCATCCGAATGTATTCCACGTTCGCGGAAAATGACGAACCCGAAGAGGCCGCGGCCCCCTCGGGTTCGTGAACAACCGGTGAAACGCCGGTCAGCCGACCTTGATCAGGTCGATGATGAAGATGAGGGTCTTGCCGCCGAGGAAGTGCCCGCCGGCGGGGCCGTACGCCAGGTGCGGCGGGATCACGAGCTCGCGGCGTCCGCCGACCTTCATGCCCGGGATGCCGTCCTGCCAGCCCTGGATCAGGCCGCGCAGGGGGAACTGGATGCTCTCGCCGCGTCCCCACGACGAGTCGAACTCCTCGCCCGACTCGTACTCGACACCGGCGTAGTGGACGGTGACGGTGTCGCCGGGCTTGGCCTCGTCGCCGTCGCCGACGATGATGTCGCGGATGACGAGGTCGGAGGGGGCGGGGCCGCTGGGAGCGTCGAACTCCGGCTTGGTGCGATCAGTCATGACTCCATCCAAGCACGACCACGGCGCCCATGACGGCCCCGGACAAAGACTCAGCGCCCGGTGCCGCGGCGATGCCTGCGTGTCTCCCGAGCGCTGAGTTGGTGTATATCGATGGTGCTCCGCCACCGCGACGCTGTCAAGACCCCTCCGGGCGTTCCCGACTCAGGGCGCCAGGAGTGCTGCGCGGGCCGCGGTCGTCTGCTGCAACAGCGCGCGCTCCTGCGTCGCCGCGGTCGCATCGCGCCCCGACAGCGCGCGCTGGCGTGCGGCGGCGAGCGCCGTGGCATCCCGGATGAACGTCCGCATCTGGGCCGAGCGGTCGCCGGGCAGCGACCGCGCCCACGCCACCGCCGAGCGGCGACCGGGACCCGTGGCGAGCATGTCGACCTCCTGCGCGGTGAACCAGCCGGCCGCGGCGTACTCCCCCAGCCGTGCGCGCGTGAGCCGCGCCTCCTCCCGGCGGAGGGCCAGGATGCCGAGGATGAACAGCACGAACAGCGGCACCTGAAGGGTGGCGTACAGCTCGAAGAAGTTGAAGAACGCCGCCGAGCCGTTCCACAGTGCGTGCAGCACGATCGCTCCGACGAGGCCCGGCACGGCGTAGCGCAAGGCCGGACCCGTCCGCAGCGCGCGACGGGCGGCGAGGCCCAACGCGAAGCCGGTGAGGCTCGTGAACATCACATGCGCGAACGGCGAGAGCACCGCCCGCAGGAAGAACACACCGCCCACCTGCACCGCCCCACCCTCGATGAAGCTCACCGCGAAGTACTGCACGTTCTCGGTGAACGCGAAGCCCGCGCCGATGAGCGCGCCGTAGACGATTCCGTCCACGGGGCCATCGAACGAGCGACGGGCACCCGCGTAGAGCAGCAGCAGGCCGAGCCCCTTGGCGACCTCCTCGACGATCGGCGCCTGGACCACGGACCCGAAGGTGTCGCCGAGGCCGCCGACGAGGAGCGCGAGCACCGCGTCGACCCCGAGGGCGATGGCCACCGACGCGATCGCTCCCCACGCGACGGCGAAGACGAGCAGCCGGCGGGGCTCCGGCTCCCATCGATCGATCAGACGCACCGCGAACCACACGATCACGAACGGCACGACGGCCAGCAGGACGCCGACGAGCGACGCCGCCGCTCCGAGGAAGCGCACGAAGTACAGCACGAGGAGAGCCAGCACCGGGACGAGCAACGCGGCGGCGACCCACAGGATCACTCCGCTGCGGCGGGCGCGCGCGGGGACCGCAGCGGCTACCGGCGCACTCGAACGGGGGGCATCGGTGATCGGCGCGGGCTTGCCCGGGCCCGGCTGCCACAGGGGCGACGGGTAGCTCATGCGCACAGCCTAGGGGCGCTCTCGCGAGGGGCCGCGTCGCAAGCGCTGCACACCGCATCGGTGCCGGGCACCTCGCGTCGTGCGGCCCGGTAGCGTGGGGGCATGCGTTTCGCCCACGTCCGATCCCCGGAGGCGGCGGATGCCCCTCGCCTCGTCAGCGTCCACGGCGAGGAGTATGCGTTCGTCGACGAGCTCTTCCCGGGTGCTCCCGCGACCCTCGAGCAGCTCATCGCCGGCGGCGAGGCGCTCCTGGACCGCGTGCGCGGGGCCGCGGACACCGCGCCGCGGCATCCTCTCGAGGGCGTCCGGTTCGCCTCGGCGGTGCTCGCTCCCCCCACGATCCTCGCGGTCGGGCTGAACTACGCGGCGCACTCGGGCGAGCTGGGCTTGAAGACGGATGCCGGTCCCACGGTGTTCGTGCTGTGGCCGAACTCGCTCACCGCCCACCACGAGACCACCTCGTGGCCCCGCTCCCTCAGCGAAGCGGTCGACTACGAGGCCGAGCTCGGCGTCATCATCGGACGCCCGGGTCGAGACATCGCCGAGTCCGACGCCCTCGACCACGTGTGGGGCTACACGGTGGTCAACGACATCACCGCGCGCAACATCCAGTTCTCGGAAGCGCAGTGGTCGCGCTGCAAGTCGTTCGACGGCTTCACCCCGACGGGGCCTTTCGTCGTCACCGCCGACGAGATCCCCGACCCGCAGGATCTGCACATCTGGACGGTCGTCGACGGGCACACGGTGCAGGATGCCACGACAGGACAGATGGTGCGGTCGGTGGCGACGCTCGTGCACAAGCTGTCCGAATCCGCGACGCTGCTGCCCGGAACCCTCATCTCCACCGGGAGCCCCGGCGGCGCCGGATACTCGCGCGACCCGCAGATCTTCCTGCGCGACCGCTCCACGGTGACCGTCGGCATCGACGGCATCGGCGAGCTGACGACCCACTGCCGCATCCTGGACTGACGCGCCGCGGGCCCGCCCGAGCGCCGAGACTGCACCCGACTGACAATTCCCCCGCAGGCCGCGGGGGTTTCGTCAGGCCGGTGCAGTCTCGCGGATCGAGGCTTACTCCTCGACGACGCTGTCCGCCGCGCGGATCACCGGGATCGCCTCGGTGATGGCCTGCAGACCCGACAGCCGCGCGGGCGAGATCTGCTTCATGACCTCGTCGCGGGACATGAGCCCGGCCTCGACGACGAGATCGGCGACGTTGCGGTGGGTCAGCAGAGCGGTCTTGGCCAGAGCCGCGGCGGCGGCGTACCCGATGAACGGCGTCAGGGCCGTGACGACCCCCACCGACGAACCGACCATCGCGCCCAGGCGCTCACGGTTGGCCGTGATGCCGTCGACGCAGTTGACCCGCAGCGTCCACATCGCCTGACGCATCCAGGTGATCGACTGGAAGATCGAGTGCGCGATCACGGGCTCGAACGCGTTGAGCTGCAGCTGGCCGCCCTCGACGGCCATCGTGACGCTCATGTCGGCGCCGACGACCGAGAACGCGACCTGATTCACCACTTCGGGGATCACCGGGTTGACCTTGCCGGGCATGATGCTCGAGCCCGCTTGGCGTGCCGGCAGATTGATCTCGCCGAGGCCGGCCTGCGGACCACTGGAGAGCAGCCGGAGGTCGTTGCAGATCTTCGACAGTTTGATCGCGTTGCGCTTGAGCGACGACGAGAACGACATGAACGCGCCCGTGTCGCTCGTCGACTCGACCAGGTCGGTCGCCGTCTCGAGGTCGAGACCGGTGATCTCACGGAGGTGCCGCAGCACCGACGGGCCGTACTCGGGATGCGCGGTGATCCCGGTGCCGATGGCGGTGGCCCCCATGTTGATCTCGAACATGAGGTAGGCGTTCTCGGTGAGGCGGTTGTAGTCCTCGCCGAGCGTCGTCGCGAAGCCGTGGAACTCCTGGCCGAGCGTCATGGGCACGGCATCCTGCAGCTGAGTGCGCCCCACCTTCAGGACGTCGTGGAACTCCTCGGCCTTGGCCAGGAACGACTGGCGCAGCAGTCCGAGCTCCTCGAGCAGGCTCTGCAGCGTGAGGGACAGGCCGATCTTGACGGCGGTCGGGTAGACGTCGTTCGTCGACTGGCTGCGGTTGGTGTCGTCGATCGGCGAGAGGAACGCGTAGTCGCCCTTCTCCCGGCCCGCCATCTCGAGGGCGATGTTGGTGATGACCTCGTTCGCGTTCATGTTGGTCGACGTGCCGGCGCCGCCCTGGATCACGCCGACGGTGAACTCCTCGTGGAACTCCCCGTCGATCACCCGCTGGGCAGCACGGTCGATCAGCTCGGCCTTGGCCGGGTCGAGCACGCCGATCTGCCGGTTCGCGCGCGCGGAGGCCTGCTTGACCATCGCGAGGGCCCGCACGAGATCGGGGTAGACCGAGATCGGTCGCTTGGCGATCGGGAAGTTCTCCAGCGCCCGCGCGGTGTGGATGCCCCAATAGGCATCGGCGGGAATCTCGAGAGAACCGAGCGAATCGGTCTCGGTGCGGGTGCGCGTCATTGCGTCCAAAGCCATGGGGGGAAGTCCTCGTGGGTCGTCACGGCGGTCAGGGATGCCACGAGCCTAACGACCGCGTCCGGAGTCGTCGTTGGCCACCACGGCAGGTCGCGGGACTCACGCACTCCCCCGCGTACAGCGGCTCACCGCTTGCGCGAGAAGGCCTCGAGACGCTCCTCAGGCGACAGCGCGGCCATGCGCGCGACCCACTCGGGCGTGAAATACCCCGCCGGCTCGGCGTCGACCACCGGCACCACGGCGTGCGTGATCGTGTCGTCCCAGACGTGCACGAGGTGGAACGAGCGGCCGGCATCCATGCCGTTGACCTCGTCGGCGGGGCGCGCGAGATCCATCGTGTAGCACGAGGCGGCGGCGACGCTCACCGGGACCCCGGCGAACGTTCCCGAGGTGGAGTAATGCAGGTGCCCGGCCAGGATCGCCCGGACGTCGCTGCCCGCGATCGCGGCCGCCAGACCGGGCTGATCGCGCAGCTCGAGGATGTCGAAGAACGGGATGTGCGTGGGAAGCGGCGGGTGGTGCAGCGCGAGGATCGTGCCCAGCGGCGCCGGTTCGGCCAGCTCGGCGCGCAGCCACTCGAGCTGACGGGCATCGAGGTCGCCGTGGTGCCAGCCGGGCACCGTGGAGTCCAGGGCGATCAGCCGCAGTCCGCCGAGGTCCCACACCCCGGTCACCGGCTCCTCGGTCGGCTCGTCGTCGAGAAGCTCGGCGCGCAGCGCCGGCCGCTCGTCGTGGTTGCCCGCGACCCACACCACCGGCGCGCCCAGGCGGTCCGCCCACGGCTCGACGGCGGCACGGAGCGCGCGGTACGCCTCGGGCTCACCGAGGTCGGTCAGATCGCCGGTGAACACCACGGCATCCGGGCGCACCCCCGTCGCCTCGGCCGCCTCGAGCGTGCGGCGCAAATGCGCGGCGGCGTCGTACCGGCCGCCGAGCAGTCGATCGCCCGCGAGCAGATGAGTGTCGCTGAGGTGGAGGATCACGCGCCGTGCGGGCGCGTGCTGACCGAACTGCACCGATGCCATGCCCCCAGCCTAAGAGGGGGTGCCGACACGGAGGACGTCAGTGGCGGAGCAGGATCAGCAGGAGCGCGCCGAGCACCGCCGCCGCGCACACGGCGAAGCACACGTACGCCCCGACGAGCGCGAGCCTCTTCTGCCCCGCGCTGAGCGGGTTGCGCGCGGCCGCCTTGGCGACGGCCTTCGCGGCGCGGCGCTTCTGCTTGTCGGAGATCACGGTGATGGCATCCGTGAACTCCGCCGGCGCGACGAGCGGCGGTCGTCCGCCGCGCACGAGTAGGCGCAGACCCAGGGCATAGAAGGTCACGACGATCGCGGCGCCGAGGAGGGCCGCGAGGAACACATGGAGGAATGCCTCCCAGTCGATGGTCATGAGCGGTCCTTCCCCGCGGCGGTGCGCTCGAGGCGGCGCTGGCGGCGAGTCGGACCGGGCTTGCGCGGAACCTTCACCGCCGCGCCGGAATCGGCGACCTCGCTCATCGCGTTCGCGGAGGTGACGGCGTCTTGCCGCGACCGCAGGAACAGGCCCAGGATGATCGCCACGGCGATGACGGCATCCACCGCGACACCCCACCCGCCGAGCCACACCACGACGAGGGCCGCCGCAGCCCCCACGGCGCCGGCGGCGGGGAGCGTCAGGACCCAGCCGATCATGATGCGGCCGACAGTGTTCCAGCGCACGGTCGACCCGCGACGGCCGAGCCCCGACCCGATGACCGAGCCCGAGGCCACTTGCGTGGTCGAGAGGGCGAAGCCCAGGGCGCTGGATGCCAGGATCGTCGCGGCCGTGGAGGTCTCGGCCGAGAAGCCCTGCGCGGGCTTGACGTCGGTGAGGCCCTTGCCGAGCGTGCGGATGATGCGCCAGCCGCCCATGTACGTGCCGAGGGCGATCGTGATCGCGCACGCGAAGATGACCCACAGCTGCGGGTCTGGATCAGAGGTCGACTGCCATCCGACCGTGATGAGGGCGAGCGTGATGACGCCCATGGTCTTCTGTGCGTCGTTCGTGCCGTGGGCGAGGGCGACGAGGGACGACGTGAAGATCTGCCCCCAGCGGAAGCCGTCGCGGCCGTCGGCCTTCATGTCGTACCGCCGCGTGATGCCGTACGCGATCTTCGTCACCGCGAAGGCGATGACGCCGGCGGTCAGCGGGGCGATCAGAGCGGGGAGGATCACCTTGCTCAGCACGACCCCGGTGTCGATGGCCGAGGCGCCGACGCCGACGAGGGTGGCGCCGATGAGACCGCCGAAGAGCGCGTGCGACGAGCTGGAGGGAAGCCCCAGCAGCCACGTGAGCATGTTCCACGTGATCGCGCCGATCAGGCCGGCGAAGATGATCGGCGGGAAGATGTCGGGGCTCAACTGGTCTTCGCGGATCATGCCGCCCGAGATCGTCTTGGCGACCTCGGTCGACAGGAACGCTCCGACGAGGTTGAGCGAGGCCGCCAGGAGCACCGCGACCTTGGGCTTCAGGGCGCCCGTCGCGATGGGCGTCGCCATCGCATTCGCGGTGTCGTGGAAGCCGTTGGTGAAATCGAAGAACAGTGCCAGGCCGATGACCAGCACGATGACGAGGGCTGCGCTCTCCACCGATCGCTTTCCGTGAGGGGGAAGGAGGGATGCCGACGGGATCGGCGCGGAGAACGAAGAGTTCACCTGACGTTCGGCCCACGTTCACCGGGCCGACGACATCATTTCACCGGCGTTCCTTTCGGTCAAACGGAGGACCGCCGTGCAGGCGGCGCACGGCGGGACCGGACTAGCGTGGAGAGGTGACCGACACCGACGACCGCCCCGTCCCTCCCGTCGCCGCCCGCCGCCCCGCGGCGCGCACGCACCACGGCGACACCTTCGACGACCCGTACGAGTGGTTCCGCGCGAAGGACGACGCCGACGTCGTCGCCCACCTCGAGGCCGAGAACGCCTATACCGACGCGCGCACCGCGCACCTGGCATCCCTCCGCGACGAGATCTTCGGCGAGATCAAGGGCCGCACGCTCGAGACCGATCTCTCGGTTCCCGCGCGGCGCGGTCAGTGGTGGTACTACGGCCGCACGGTGGCGGGCGCGCAGTACGGCATCCAGTGCCGGGCGCCGCTGGCCTCGCCCGACGATTGGACCCCTCCCGTCCTCTCCCCCGACCAGCCGGTGCCCGGCGAGCAGGTGCTCTTCGACGGCAACGTCGAGGCCGAGGGCACCGACTTCTTCTCACTCGGCAGCTTCGAGGTCTCGAACGACGGCACGCGCATGCTCTACGGCATCGACGTCGCCGGCGACGAGCGCTACACCGTACGCGTCCGCGACCTCGTGACCGGCGAGACGCTCGCGGACGAGATCCCCGGCACGTTCTCGGGCGCGACGTTCTCGCCCGACGGACGCTTCATCGTGTACACCACCGTCGACGACGCGTGGCGCCCCGACACCGTGTGGCTGCACGAGATCGGCACGCCCGTGGATGCCGACGAGAAGCTGTTCCACGAGCCCGACGAGCGCTATTGGGTCGGCGCCGACTTCACGCGCAGCGATCGGTATCTCGTGATCGGCGTGGGCTCCTCGATCACCTCCGAGGAGCGCCTGGTCGACGCCGACGATCTGCGCGGCGACCCACGCGTCGTGTGGCCGCGCCGCGAGGGCGTGGAGTACTCCCTCGATCACGCGGTGGTCGACGGCGAGGACGTGCTGTACATCCTCCACAACGACGGCGCTCTCGACTTCGAGCTCGTCCGGGTCTCGGCATCCGACCCCGAAGGACCCCGCGAGACGGTGATCCCGCACCGCTCCGGCGAGCGGCTCCTCGGCGTCGACACCTTCCGCGACTGGGGAGTCGTGGCCTACCGACGCGACGGCCTCCCGCGTCTGGGCATGCTGTCGTACGCCGACGGCGCCGTGACCGAGATCGCCTTCGACGAGCCGCTGTACAGCGTCGGGACCGGCGGCAACCCCGAGTGGGCACCGCCCGTGCTGCGCGTCGGCTACGGATCCTTCGTGACCCCGGGCACCGTCTACGACTACGTCGTCGACACGGGCGAGCTGCTGCTGCGCAAGCGCCAGCCGGTGCTCGGCGGATTCGACCCCGACGACTACGGCCAGGCCCGCGCGTGGGCGACCGCCGACGACGGCACCCGCGTGCCGATCTCGCTCGTGTGGAAGCGCTCGTTCGGCGAACCGGGGGCGTCGGCACGGCCCGTGCACCTGTACGGCTACGGCTCGTACGAGCACTCCATCGAGCCCGGCTTCTCGGTGCCGCGCCTGTCGTTGCTGGACCGCGGCGTCATCTTCGCCGTGGCGCACGTGCGCGGCGGCGGCGAGATGGGCCGGCAGTGGTACGAGGACGGCAAGCTGCAGTCCAAGCGCAACACCTTCACCGACTTCGTCGCGGTGGCCCGTCACCTCGTGGCATCCGGATACACCACGCCCGAGCGGCTCGTCGCCGAGGGTGGCAGCGCCGGAGGCCTGCTCATGGGCGCCGTGGCCAACCTCGCCCCCGAACTGTTCGCCGGGATCCTCGCCGACGTCCCGTTCGTGGACGCCCTCACGACGATCCTCGACCCTTCGCTCCCCCTCACGGTCATCGAGTGGGACGAGTGGGGCGACCCGCTGCACGACGCCGACGTGTACGCGTACATGAAGTCGTACTCGCCGTACGAGAACGTGCGCGAGGGCGTCGCCTACCCCCGCATCCTCGCCGTGACGTCGCTCAACGACACGCGCGTGCTGTACGTCGAGCCGGCGAAGTGGGTGCAGCGCTTGCGCGAGGTCGGCGCCGACGCACTGCTGAAGTGCGAGATGGTCGCCGGTCACGGCGGCGTCAGCGGCCGCTACAACGCCTGGCGCGAGCGCGCGTTCGAGCTCGCGTGGCTCCTCGACGTGCTCGGACTCGCGGAGTAAGCGGGGTCGGTGCGGCTGCGCGGGTCCGGGTGCGGGCCTGCGGGGCTGGGGGTCGCGCGGTTACCGGAACAGGCTGAGCGCCGAGAACAGGCCCATTCGCGCAGAATGGGCCTGTTCTCGTGGCATCCCCTGTTCTCGTGACGACCAGGCGGATGCCGGCACCCCGGCGACCTGTCCTCCACAGGCGCAGAGGTGTCCGACTTCTCCACATTCGGGCCGATCCGGCGGGAGAGCTGCAGCCCGACGAGCAACGCTGGTGCGATGACTCCCGAGCTGCTCGAGTGGCTGTCGCGACGCGGCGGCGTCGCCCACACCTCTGTCGCCCGTGCCGCTGGGCACGGGGCGCGCACGATCGCCGCGGCCGTCGACGCGGGCGAGGTCGACCGCGTCCGACGCTCGTGGATACTCACACCGGAATGTCCGGCGGGGCGGCGTTCCGCGGCATCCGTCAGTGGGCGCCTCACGTGCGTGAGCGCGGCCCGAGATCGCGGGCTGTGGACGCCCGACTCTGATCGGGCCCACGTGTGGGTGCCGTCCACGGCGTCGCGCCTCGACCGCACAGGGCTGCACCTGCATCGGGCTACTCCCCCGGTGCCGGTGCCCCGCACGGATCCCGATGAACCGGTGATCAACGTGCTGTTCCACGTCGCACGGTGCCTGCCCCGCGCCGACGCGCTGGCGGTGTGGGAGTCGGCGCTGCGGACGGGCGCGGTGGATGCCGGCACCCTGGCGTCGGTGCGATGGGCCTCGACGCGGGCGAACGAGCTCGCCGCGGTGGCCGGGCACCTGTCGGACTCCGGGCTCGAGACGCACTTCCGGGACTTGCTGGCCGGGATCGGGGTGCGGATCCGCCAGCAGGTCTGGATCGACGGCCACCCCGTCGACGCGCTCATCGGCGAGTGCCTCGTCGTGCAGCTCGACGGCTTCGCGTTCCACCGCGCCGCGGCCGATCGGCGGCGCGATCTCCGGCAGGACGCGCGGTTGATCCTGCGCGGCTACACCGTGCTGCGGTTCGACTACACGCAGGTGCTGCTCGACCCCGCGTTTGTCGTAGACACCATCCGCACCGCGATGGCCCAGGGCCGCCACCTCCCGCGCTGAGGAGCCGACGTCGTGCCCGGCGGCGCGAGGCCGGGTCGTGCGCGGTCCGCTTCACGTGCGGCCCCGTACCCGATACAGGCCATGCACCCGACACAGGCCGATCCCGGCGTCATCGCCCTGTCCCGGCGCGCAGCCTGTTCTCGGCGCACAGCCTGCCCC
>NZ_VBUM01000072.1 GCF_005774735.1 Microbacterium sp. 5K110
GCGCGGGAGGGCGCGGAGAGCGCGCGCCGCTCTTCGGCGTGCGTGCTGTGACCGCGGTGCATCCCGAACGGCGCTGCATCCCGAACGGCGCTGCATCCCGAACGGCGGTGCATCCCGAAACGCGGAGTAGCCGAAACCGCGGAACATCTCGAACCGCGGTGGTTCTGCCTCGCGTCTAGAAGGGCGGCGGGTCGGCGTCTATGCGGGTGCCGAGGGGCGAGGTCCACATCAACTCACCGGTGTCGGGATCTCGTGCGGGGGACCACCGCGTCTCGTGGCGAATGCGGTGGTGGTGGCGGCACTCGGGTTCGAGGTTCTCGTCGTCGGTGGGGCCGCCCTCGCTCCAGGCTCGCAGGTGGTCGAGGTCGCATTCTCGGGCGGGGCGCCCGCAGCCGGGGAAGACACACGTTGGCGAGGTGACGCCGAGCCAACGGCGGAGCGCGGCGGGCACGCGATAGGCCGTCCGGTCGAGGGCGAGGGGTGCGCCGGTGACGGGGTGGGTGAGCAGGCGGATCCATGACGTCGCCTCGCCCGCGAGACGCCGAGCGGTGTCGAGGTCGATGGGGCCGAAACCGTCGAGCGTCGCCGGAGTGGTGTCGGCGCCGAGCAGGGTGAGCGCGGGGATCGTGACGATGACGCCGGGGCTGGGGGCGACGCTGGGACCGGAAGTGGCGGTCGTCGTCGCGGGGGAGGCTCCCATGGGTGCGGCTGCGCTCGCGGCGTTGTCCGGTGTCGGCGCGGGCGCGGTGAGGAGGTCGGCGAACGCGTCGGCGCGGAGCTGTGTCAGCGTGCGCTCTTCGTCGGGCGCCGTGCTCAGATGGCGGGCGAGGCGGTCGACGCGCGTCATCGCTTCTGTCGCCCGGTCGGCGGGGAGGAGCGCGGTGAGCGTCGCCATGCCATCGAGCTCGGCCGTCATCCACACGCCCCGGTCATGCCGAGCCCGCCGGTGACGGATCTCGATCGACTCGGCGTGCACCCGTTCGCGCAGGGCGCGGGCCGAGACGCAGAACCGGGCCGGGGGGAGCCGGAGTGCGCGATCGAGGACGCCGGTGTTGAACGCCTCCCACGAGTCGGCATCGTCGGGAAGGGAGGCCGCCAGCTGCGCGGCCTCGACGGCGTGGCGCTCGGACACGTCTCCCTCGGCGAACGCGGCCCAGAGGCGTGGGCAGCGTTCGCGCAGGGTTTCGGCGTGCGCAGCGCGCGAGCGCACCGTCTGCTCGGCCACGCGCAGACGCACGGCGATCTCGGCGACCGCCGCGCGCTCGGCCATGTCGAGTCGGTCGCGGCGAACGGCGGCGGCCGTGCGCCCACGGGGATCGTGCCAGATGCCGTCGAGCGTGGGATCGGGTCCGACCCACGGCTCGGGGTCGGCGACGGCTTCGGCGAGGACGCGATGGATCAGGCCGTACTCGGCAGCCGTCGCGCGGTGCCGCTCGCGGGCACGGTCATCGAGTCGGTCGAGCAGGAGCGCCGCGAGGGAGACCGCATCGTTCGGCGCGTCGGTGCGCGCGGACTCCGTGCCGGGGCCGTCGCTCAGGTCGTGCGCGAACCCCGCGTCGAGGTCGTCGATCAGGCCGAGCTCGACCGCCCACGCGGAATCGGCGGCCGCCTGCAGCTCGGCTTCCGCAGGTTCGGGCGCTCCACCCCACGGGTCGACCGGTGTCGGCCGGTCGCTCGGTGGTATGCGGATTCCCATGCTCGAACACTAACGAGAGGGTCCGACATCGCCCTGGCTCACGGCCTGGCGAGGTCTTTCCCCGCCGCAGGTCTCTCTTTCGCTGAGCGCGTCACACCCCCGCCGACGCAGCGCATCTGCTCAGTTCCGCCCGCTCAGCGCGGCTGCTCGGCCCGTCCCGCGGTCGACCCCGCGGCAAACCCCGCGGCGTACGCCTCGTCCGATCCGAGGGCGAACATGTCGCGTTCGGCCGGGCGCACGATCGAGCGCGCGCCCGGCAAATCGAGGTCGCCGACGAGGTCGCCGCGCCCGCGCACGACGGCGACGGGCCGGCGCGCGGCCTTGCCCTTGACGAGGTCGGTCGCCGCGGCGAGTTCGTCGGCGACGCACGGCAGGGTCACGACGAGCGGTCGGCCCTCGGCATCCGTCGTCCCGCGCAGGTCTTCGAACACGTGCACGCCCGCGGCGCCGATCGCGTGGTCGGTCTGCCCCTCGCGCCACGCGCGACCCAGGGTGTCGGTGATGAGCACCCCGACGCGGGCACCCGTGGACGCCCGCAGCCCCGCCGCGAGAGCCCGCGCCGAGGCGTCCGGGTCTTCGGGCAGCAGCAGGACGGTGCCCTCGGGGGTGTTGCTCGCATCGACGCCCGCGGCGGCCGAGACGATCCCGAGGCGGTTCTCGACGATCCGCGTCACATGCCCGGCGGGGGAGGTCCGGGATGCCACGAGTCGCACGGTTTCGCGCGTGATCGCGTCCTCGCGGTCGTCGGCCCGGAGGAGGCGGCCCTCGGCCTTCGAGACGATCTTGCTCGTGACCACGACGATGTCGCCGTCGCGGAGGGTGTCGCCCGCGGCATCCTGGATCACCGCGACCAGATCGTCGCCCGGAGAGATCTCGCCGATGCCGGCGAGGGCCCAGATCTGCAGCACGTCAGCGGACGAAACGCACCTCGGTGAGCTCCTCACCGAGGAAGGGCTGCACCTGGCTGGCGCCGTCGAGCGTGAAGCCGTTGCGCACGTAGAAGCGGTGGGCGCGGGGGTTGTCGTCGGCGACCCACAGGTAGAGGCCCTCGCCGTCCTCGACGGCGGCGTCGAACAACTGCTGTCCGATGCCGGTGCCGTGGAACTGGTCGAGCAGGTAGATGAAGTACAGCTCGCGCGGACGCGGCGCGTCGTCGTCCCGCGCGGGGCCCGATCCGACGAAGCCGACGATCTCGCCGTCGACGAGCGCGGCGTGCATGCGGTAGTCGTCGCCCTGGGAGGCCCAGTGGGTCCACAGCTCGGCCATGCGCTTGGGGGAAACCGCCTTGAGGGCGGCCGTGCTGATGAGGTGGTCGTACGTCTCGTGCCAGCACGTCGCGTGCACGCGGCCGAGGGCCTCGGCATCCACGTCGCGCACCGGACGGACGACGATGTCGGTTCGGATCTCCGCAGTCATGGCGCGACTCTACGCGGGTGCTCCGCGACGATGAAATCGGACGAAGAGGACCCCGGGATGCGGTAGGGCTCCGGCATCCTGCCAGACTCGCGTGCCACGATCCCGGGCATGACCGCGCGCCCCGCCCTCACCTCGGTCGAAGCGCGTATCGACGCCGTCGCGAACCGTCTGCTGCGCTCGGCGCCGGACACGGGAGCCCGCGCGCGGCTCGTCGAGTTCGCGGTCTTCGCGCTCAAGCAGGCGTGGGCGTGCGTGTTCGGCGCGGCCCTGCTCGCGGTGCTGCTCGCCGCGAAGCTCTGGTACCCCGACGATGCGGCGCTCGCGCGCAACGACGCCCTGACGATCGCGGCGGTTCTCATCCAGGTCGGCATGCTCCTCGGGCGGCTCGAGACGCTGCGGGAGCTGCGCGTGATCGTGCTGTTCCACATCGTCGGCACGCTCATGGAGCTGTTCAAGACCGACGTCGGCTCCTGGATGTACGCGGCCGACGGGGTGCTGCGAGTGGGCGGCGTGCCGCTGTACAGCGGCTTCATGTACGCCGCGGTCGGCAGCTACATGGTGCGGGTCTATCGCCTCTTCGACCTGCGGTTCTCGCGCTATCCCCGACGGTGGCTCACCGCGGTCGTCGCCGCCGCGATCTACGTCAACTTCTTCACCCACCACTGGATCATCGACCTGCGCTGGGTGCTCATCCTCGCGGTGGCGGCGCTGTGGTGGCAGACGACCCTGCACTTCCGCTTCTTCCGGGGGACGTTCCGGATGCCACTCCTGCTGGCCTTCGCCGGAGTGGCGCTGTTCATCTGGCTCGCCGAGAACATCGCCACGCACGCGGGGGCGTGGCTCTATCCGTCGCAAGTGGGGGGATGGCATCCCGTCGACGCGTCGAAGCTCACGTCGTGGTTCCTGCTGATGATCGTCTCGGTCGTCCTGGTCGCCTGGGTGTATCCGCCGCGCGAGCCGGATCCCGCTGATGCGTCGGCGGCTCGCAAAGGAATCGCCGTTCCCTCTCTCAGGCGCGGGCGGCATCCGCTCGCTCGTACGAGGCGATGAGCTCGAGCTCACTCGACTTCCCCGGCAGGAAGAACCACGCCACCGCAGCGCCGAGGGTGATCGCGACTGCACCCACGGCGTAGGCGGCGATCGCTCCGGTCATGAGCGATTGCTGCGCGGCCTGGATGATCTGGTCCTTGTACTGCGGGTACTGATCGGCCACATGCACCGCTGAGGCGTACGACGCTTGCAGCGCTGCGGTGACCTGGTCGCTGATGCTCGAGGCCTCGGACGACTCCGAGATGAGCTTCCCGAACGCGTGCGCGAAACCGGCGGCGAGGATGGCGCCCAGCACGCCCTGCATGACCGATCCGCCGAGGTCGCGCTGCAGGTCCGCGGTGGCAGAGGCCATGCCGATCCGACGCACGGGGGTGGACTCGGTGATGGCGCGGGAGGCCGGGGTCATCGCGAAGCCCGCACCGATCCCGATCACGAGGTAGGCGATCGAGACGTACCAGAACGGCGTGGTCTCGTTCCAGAAGAGCATCGTGACGAACCCGACCAGGACGAATCCGTACCCGAGCATCATCGTGAAGCGAGACCCCCGGGTGAGGACGAGCCGTGCCGACTGCGGGGCGACCAGGAGCAGACCGACGCCGGCGGGGACGATCGAGAGGGATGCCTCCAGGGTCGAGTATCCGAGGATGTTCTGCTGGAACTGCTGCCCGACGAACATCGCGCCCATGAGCGAGCCGAAGACGATGAGTCCGGCGGCCGCGGGAGCCCAGAACATGCGGCGCCGTGCGACCTTCAGGTCGTAGAGGGGGCTCCGCGCGGTCAGCTGGCGCCACGCGAAGAGCGCGATCAGAACGGCAGCGGAGATCAGCAGGATGACGCCGAACGTGCGCGTGGTCGGCACGAACACCGTCGACAGTCCGAGCACGATCGAGCCGATCATGAACACGGAGATCACGCCACCGAGGTGATCGACCTCGTCGTCGTTCTCGGCGACGTGCGACGGGACGAACAGCCAAGCGAGGATGACCGCCGCCATCGCGAACGGCACCGCGAGCAGGAAGGCGACACCCCACCACATCCACAGCAGCAGGATGCCGGCGAGGACCGATCCGATCACGGTCGCGGTCGCGCTGACCGCCGACCACAGCGCGATGGCGACGGTGCGCTGCTTTCCCTGACCCCACAGCGCCGTGATCAGTGAGAGCGTCACCGGGTACGCCATGCCTGCCGCGATACCGGTGAGGATGCGCGCGACGACGAGCATCTCGACGGAGGACGCGAAAGCGGCGACGAAGCTGAGGATCACCGTGAATGCCAGGCCGATCAGCAGCAGCTGCTTGCGTCCGTAGCGGTCGGCGACCGCACCGAGGTACAGCACCGACATGGCGAGGCCGAGAGAGCAGCCGACGGCGACGAGGTTCAGGGCCGTCTGCCCCGTCCCGAAGGCGTCGCCGATGTCGGGCAACGCGATATTGGCCGCCGCGAGGTTGATGTTGCACACCAATGCCCCGAGGATCAGCGCCGCCAGCACGAGCTTCGGGCGGGGCGGCGCGGCAGGGGCGGGCGCGGATACCGCGGCGTCGGCGTCGGTCACGCGACAACAGTAGCGAGCAGCACCCGCCCGGTGCGGGCTGGGGGCGCCGTTGCTTTGTCGGCTCGACACAAGAGAATCGCCACTCTCTAGGGACATCACTACGCTCGCCGGTCGTGAACGTTCTGTGGCGCACCCTGCTCGTCCTCATCCGCGCGCAGCGCCGTCTGCGCCGGGAAGGTCCCGTCGACCCGAACACGATCGGGCGGATGCGACTGCGCGTCCTGCCGACCGACATCGATCTGCTCCGGCACCTCAACAACGGCCGGTACCTGTCGCTGTTCGACCTCGGCCGGTGGGACCTGCTGACCCGCTCGGGCCTGGCCGGCGCGATGAAGGGCCACGGTTGGTACGCCGTGGTCAGCGCCGAGACCATCACGTTCCGCCGCTCGCTCGAGCTGTGGCAGCGGTTCGAGCTGGAGACGCGTCTGCTCGGTCATGACGACCGCGCCGTGTACCTCGAGCACCGCGCGGTCGTGAAGGGCGAGATCTACGCCCGGGCGATCATCCGCGCGCGCATCCTTCGGCGCTCGGGCGGAACCGTCCCCCACGACGAGCTCTTCGCGGCGGTCGGGCGTCCCGAGGGGCTGCCCGACATCGAATCGTGGGTGCACGAGTGGGCCGCGGCCTCGGGTCTGCCGTCGACGAAGCGCCCCGCGCCCAGCGACTGGCGCTGAGCCGCGACGCGGTGCCTTCTGTGCGTGAGTCGCCACGATTTGTCGCCCATGGGCACGGCAAGGCGACGAATTTCGGCGACTCACGCGCCCGGGCGTCAGCTCACACCGAACCGCGCGTCGAGCCACGCGACCTGGCGCGCCCAGTGCCGCGTGCCCCCGCCCTCGTGGCCGTTGTACGGGTACACCTCGATCGCGGCATCCTCGGATGCCAGCGAGTGGAAGGCCGCGAACACCCCCGACGGCAGCACGATGTCGTCCATCAGCGCCACCGAGAAGAACGCGGGCACGCGGATGCGTCGCGCGAGGATCGCCGCGTCGATGTGCGAGAGCGTGTGCAGGGCGGCGGCGGTGTCGTCGCGGTGGATGGAGAGCCAGCGCGTCACCTCGGTGAAGGGCGCCGACGGGGTCCGCAGGATCGCGTTCGGGATGTCGCAGAGGAACGGCACGTCGGGGAGGACCGCCGCGACGGCGTCGCCCGCGAGAGCGGCGGCCGCGATCGCGAGCGCGCCGCCCTGACTGCCCCCGGTAACGGCGATGCGCGCGGCATCCACGCCGGGAAGCTCACGGACGACGTCGACCAGGCGCGCCGCGTCGGTGTACAGGCGTCGGTAGTAGTAGTCCCGGGGATCGTGGATGCCGCGCGTCATGACGCCGGGGTACGCGGCGGCCGAGCCGTGCGGGTCAGGGGTGTCGCCGATGCTCCAGCTCGAGCCCTGGCCGCGGGTGTCCATGATGACGTGCACGTAGCCGGCGGCGGCCCACGCGATCTTGTCGCCGGGGAGGCCGCGGCCGCCGCCGTATCCGATGTACTCGATCACGGCGGGCAGTACCTCGTCGCCGTGCGGCCGCACAACCCACCCGCGGATCTCGTCGCCCGCGAACCCGGTGAACACCAGGTCGTGGACGGACAGCGCGCGCACCGGACCGGTCACGGGGGTGAGGCGGGCGGGACGGGCTGCGGCTTGCGCTTCGGCCAGCGTCTCGGCCCAGAACGCGTCCATGCCGTCAGGCTCGGGCAGCTCGGGGCGGTACTCGCGCAGCAGCTCGAGCGGCATGTCGGTGAGTGTCTGAGCCATCGGGTCTCCTGGGTCGGGGCGAATCGACAGTAGCGAACCGCGGCGCCGCGGCGCGCGCTAGGCGTCCAATCCGTTGGATCGCGATCCCGCGCCCGTGAGTTCGCCGGCCGCGCGGCGGGCCGCCGGGTCACCGAGCGCGCCCTGCCTAGGCTGTGGAGCATGAGCGAGAACGACCCGCACGCGCACGGTTCCCTGCTCTCCGGCGACGAGGTCGACCGTGCCGTCGCCCACGCCGCAGCGTTCGCCGGAACGGCGCCCGTCGCGGCGTCGGCGTTCGCGTCGCCCGAGTCCGCCCGTTTCCTCGCGTTCGCCGCCGACGGCATCCTGCGCCCCGAGGGCGCCACCGCTCCCGCCGCGGCGCTGCATCGGCTGGCCGGCCACGTGCCCGCCGCGCTGCCGTGGACGGTTCGCGGCGCTCTCCACCTGGGCGGCGCGATCGCCCCCCTCCTGCCCGCGCCGGCCGTGCCGCTCGCGCGACGGGCGCTCGCCGACTCCGTCGCGCAGATCGCGCTGGACGCGCGCGGCGACCGCCTCGGCCCCGCCCTCGAGTCGCACCGGACGGCGGGGGCGATCCCCGACGTCCGGTTGACGGCCCCCGCCGTTCTCGGCGAGACCGCCGCGCGGCACCGGCTCGACGGCATCCGCGTGCTCGCCGCCCGCGACGACGTCGAGCGCGTGTCCGTCGCCGTGCGCGAGGTCGTGACGGGACTGTCGGGGTGGGCGTTCGACGCCGACGTCGAGCACGCCGCCGAACGCCTCCTGCCGCTGTTCCTGGACGCGGCCGCGTCGGGCACGCGCGTCACCCTCGTGGTCGAGGGACGCGACGACCTCGACCTCTCCGTCGCCGTCCTCACGCGGGTGCTGGAGGAGCCGCGCTTGCGGACCGCCCTCGCCGGCATCGCGCTCCCCGTCGCCGTCCCCGAGGCGCTCGGGGCGCTGCGGGAACTCGCGGCGTGGGCGCGCGTGCGTGTCGCCGGCGGGGGAGCCGAGCTCGCCGTGCGCCTCGACGGAGACGCTCCGCTCACCGATGACGCCCTTCGTGCCGCTCGCCGCGGATGGTCCGCCCCCGCGGGGATCTCGACCGCCGAGATCGACGCGCTCACTGTCGTCGCCGCCCGCGAAGCGCTCGGCCGCCGGGCGTCCGAGGGGCTCCGCATCGAGTTCGCCACCGCTGATCCCGTGCGCGCCGGCATCGTGCGCGCCCTCGCCGAATCGGCGGAGGGGAGCATCGACCTCGCCGTTCCGCTCGGTGCCGGATGGGGCGTGGACGGGCCGCACATCGTGCTGGCCCCCGTGGTGCACCCCGACGACCTGGACGCGGTCGTCGCGTCGCTCGCCGCACGCCTCGCCCCGACAGCCGACGACGCAGAGGGTCGTACCCGCGCCGCCGCCGCGCTCGCGATGCCCGACGCTCCGGCCCTCGCGCCGCGCGCCCCGCAGCGCGGCGCCACGACCCCGCCCCTCCTTCGCGAACCCGTCGCGGACGACGCCGACGAGCCCGGTCTCACGCACGCCGTGCTCGGCATCGCCCGTGACGCCAGCCCGGGCGACACGCAGGCGCTCGGCCCCGACGTGCAGCAGATGCTCTTCGGCGGTCAGGCCTTCGTCGACACCGCCGTGTTCTCGGTGCGTGAGACGACGGAGCTCTCCGGCGCCGCACCGGGCTTCCGCAACACCGCCGCGACCGACCCCACCGTGCCCGAGGATCGGGCCTGGGCGCATGACGTGCTCGCGGCGGTCGCCGGCTCCACCGCCGGCGACGCCACCGCGGCCACCGGGCGCGTGGACGATGCGGTGGGTCTGGATGCCGTGATCTCGCGGGTGCGTGAAGCCGCGGCGGAGTGGGGCAGCCGCGCCGCGACCGATCGCGCGGCGGTGATCGACGCGGCATCCCGCTCCCTGGACGCGAGTCGGGCGGCCCTCGTCGAAGTCCTCGCCTCCGAGGGGGGAGCCCTGTTCACTGAGGCGGACGCCGAGGTGTCCGCGGCGGTCGATGCCGCGGCGTACTACGCCGCCACCGTCAAGGAACTCGACCGCGTCGCCGGAGCGGTGTTCGTGCCCGATCGGCTCACGGTCGTCGCGCCGCGGTGGAACTCCTCCGTGGGACTGTGCGCGGCCGAGACGCTTGCCGCCCTCGCGGCGGGGTCGGGGGTCGTGCTCACCCCGTCGCCGCGGGCACGGCGGGCCGGTGCGGTCGTGGCCGAGGCGCTGTGGGCCGCGGGAGTTCCTCGCGACGTCCTGGCGTACGTCGACCTGAACGAAGAGGCATCCGGGCGCGCGCTCGTCGTTCATCCCGGCGTCGACCGCGTGCTGCTCGCCGGGGCGCGCGCGACCGCCGAACGCTTCGTCGGATGGCGCGCCGACCTGCCGCTGCAGGCGCTCACCGCCGGTCGGAACGCGGTGATCGTGACCCCCTCGGCCGATCTCGACCGTGCGGTCGCCGACATCGTCGACGGGGCGTTCGCACGTGCCGGGCAGGCCGCGACCGCGTCGTCGCTCGTGATCCTCGTCGGTGCCGCGGGGCGGTCGACGCGGTTCCTCGAGCAGCTGAAGGATGCCGTGGGCTCACTGCGCGTGGGGCCGGCCGACGATCCACTGTCCGACGTCGGGCCGCTCGTCGAGGAGCCCTCGGGTGACGTGCGTCGGGCGCTCACGGTCCTCGCCGACGGCGAGCGGTGGCTCGTCGAGCCCCGCGAACTCGACCTCGGACCCGAGACCGCGGGCCGCTTCTGGACGCCGGGCGTGCGCACCGGGGTCCACGCCGGATCGCACCTCACCCGGGCCTCGGTCGCGGCGCCGGTGCTCGGCATCCTGCACGCCCCCACGCTCGCGCGGGCGATCGAGCTGCAGAACCTCGTCGGCTCGGGCTTCGTCGCGGGCCTGCACACCCGCGACGACGCCGACCTGGAGCTGTGGCTCGACGCCGTCGACGCCGCCGTGCTGCGCGTGAACCGTTCCACGACGGGCGCCGTCGTGCAGCGCGAGCCGCTCGGCGGGTGGGGTGCCGCGGGCGTCGGTCCCGGCGCGATGTCGGGTGGCCCGAACCGTCTCGTCGCCCTCGGATCGTGGCGGCCGTCGTCGGGCGGACCCGCGTCCTCGACGCTGCATCTGCGCGGTCTCGACTCGCGCATCTCGTCGCTGATCGAGGCAGCCCAGCCCACGCTCGACTACGCCGCTTTCGAATGGCTGCGCCGGGGCGCGCTGTCGGACGCGGTCGCGTGGGACCGCGAGTTCGGCCGCGTGAAGGACGCCTCGCGCCTCGGTCTGGAGCGGAACCTCCTGCGGTACCGCCCCGTCGACGCGGCGGTGCGCGCCACCGCCGACGCCCCGTGGCACGCCGTGCTGCGCGTATTGCTCGCGGCGGTGCGCTCCGGGTCGGCCTTCAGCCTGAGCACGCCCGTCGGGCTGCCCGGTCCCGTGCGACACCTCCTCGGCGAGAGCGGCGTGCCCGTCTCGGTCGAGTCCGATGGCGAGTGGCTGCAACGTCTGGCGGGTGGCATCCCGGATGCCGAGCCCGCCGACGACGCGGTCGCCCCTGCCGCCCCTCGTCCCTCGCGCGTGCGGCTCGTCGGCACGGCGGCTTCGGCCGAGAGCCTGCGCGTCGCGCTCGCCGAAGCGCTCGGTGGTGACCCCACCCTGACGGTGTACGCCGGCGAGGTCACGACGGCCGGACGCATCGAGCTGCTGCCGTTCCTGCGCGAGCAGGCGGTCTCGATCGAGGCGTTCCGCTTCGGCCGCCCCGACCCCTGGAGCGCCGAGGTCATCTGACCGCCGCCGGCGCCGGTCGTACTGGCATCCAGATCACGTGATCTCGCCGAGGCCACCCGGTATGGCGCGCAACGGCGCGTGATCTCGGCCATGTCGCGTGATCTGGCGGATGCGGGCACTGGCGCGGGGTTTCGAAAACGTTTAACGGGACGCGCGGGGGCGGATAGCGTCGAAGCAACACGGAGGAGCAAAGATGACCACTGCCCGCCTGACCGTCGACCCCCGCTTCCCCATCGGGGCCGTCCGCCGCCGTTTGTTCGGTGGCTTCGTCGAGCACCTCGGCCGCCACGTCTACGACGGGATCTACGAGCCCGGCCACCCCGAAGCCGACGAGCAGGGGTTCCGCCGCGACGTGCTCGAGCTCGTGCGCGAGCTGGGCGTGTCGATGATCCGCTACCCCGGCGGCAACTTCGTCTCGGGCTTCCGATGGGAGGACAGCGTCGGGCCGCGCGACGAGCGCCCGCGCCGCCTCGATCTCGCCTGGCACTCCACCGAGACCAATGAGGTGGGGCTGCACGAGTTCTCGGACTGGCTCGACAAGGCCGGGAGCGAGCTGATGCTCGCGGTGAACCTCGGCACGCGCGGGACGCTCGAGGCGATCGACCTCCTCGAGTACAGCAACCTCCCCGGCGGGACCGCCCTGTCGCAGCAGCGGATCGACAACGGACGCGCGGCGCCGTTCGACGTGCGCGTGTGGTGCCTCGGCAACGAGATGGACGGGCCGTGGCAGCTCGGCCACCGCTCCGCCGAGGACTACGGCAAGATCGCCGCGCAGACGGCGAAGGGCATGCGCCAGTTCGACCCGTCCATCGAGCTCGTCGTCTGCGGATCCTCGGGCGCCCAGATGCCGACGTTCGGCGAGTGGGAGCGCGTCGTGCTCACGCACACGTACGACGAGGTCGACATGATCTCGTGCCACGCCTACTACCAGGAGCACGACGGCGACATCGACTCGTTCCTGGCGTCGTCGGTCGACACGGATCGGTTCATCGAGGCCGTCGTCGCGACCGCCGACCACGTCGGCGCGGTGCGCGGCAGCGACAAGAGGATCGACATCTCGTTCGACGAATGGAACGTCTGGTACATCGACCGCGTCGCGTCCGAGAAGCCCACGGCCATCGACGACTGGCCCGTCGCTCCGCGCCTTCTCGAGGACGTGTATTCGGCGGTGGATGCGGTCGTCTTCGGGAGCCTCATGATCTCGCTGCTCACGCACGCCGACCGGGTGGCATCCGCTTCTCTCGCGCAGCTCGTGAACGTGATCGCGCCGATCATGACGGAGCCCGGCGGGCCGGCCTGGCGGCAGACGACGTTCTACCCGTTCTCGATCACGTCCCGTCTCGCCCGCGGTGAGGCCCTGCGCGTGCAGATCGAGGCGGGCACGATCGACACGGCGAAGCACGGGACGGTCCCGGCGGTGGATGCCGTCGCGACCCACGACGCCGAGACGGGCGAGGCCGCGGTGTTCCTCGTGCACCGCGGGCGCGACGAGCCCGTCGAGGTGACGATCGACGTCAGCGGTCTGGGCGAGGTCGAGCTCGTCGAGACGCACCTGCTGCACGACGACGACCCGTACGCGACCAACACCCTGGCCGAACCCGAGCGCGTGCAGCCCCGGCGGCTCGAGGGGGCGCGGGTCGAGGATGGCATCCTGCACGTGACCCTGCCGCCGATCGCGTGGGCGGCGCTGGCGGTGCAGCGCACGGCCTGACAGGCGCAGAAACGCCCGCTCCTCAGTGAACGAGGAGCGGGCGTTCGCGTGCGGAAGCGTCAGGCCAACTGCGCCCGGCGCGCGTGCAGCTGGTCGAACGTCGCGAACGACTCGGCGATGGGGCTGCCGGTGAAGTGACCGACCCAGCCGTCGTCGTCGTGGAAGAAGCGCACGCTGACGTAGTGCGGTGCGGTGCCCATGTCGAACCAGTGGGTGGTGTTCGCGGGGACCGAGATGAGGTCGCCCGCCTCGCAGTAGACCGCGTGCACCTTCTCGTTCGCGTGCAGGTAGAACACGCCCGCGCCCTTCGCGAAGTAGCGGTCCTCGTCGTCGTCGTGCTTGTGCTCCGACAGGAACTTCTCGCGGAACGGGGTCTTGAGCTCGTCGTAGTCGGCCTGCGCGGGGTCGAGTGCGACGACGTCGACGAGGGTGTACCCCTCGCGCTGCTTCACCTCGTCGATCTCGGCGGTGTACAGCGCGAGCACCTCGTCCTGGGAGGCGCCGGCGGGCACGTCCTTGACGTCCCAGCGGGAGAAGCGTGCGCCGAGCTCGGCGAGAGCCGCGCGGATCTCGCCCTCGTCGGTGGTCTCCTGCACGGGCGTGCTCGGGTCGGTCTCTTTCCAGACGGTCAGGAGCGTCACGGCTCCTCCTCTCGGACGAATGCGGTCGGGACGGTTCGATTGTCTCGCCCGCGGCGGCCCGGGCGGGCGTTCCGGTCGCCGCGACCCGTAACAAACCGCAACCTCGAACGGGCCTCGGCGGGCGGCCCTGCTTGACTTCTCGACGGCCGCCGCTCCACAGCACCCGCGACGGTCCTCCTGCACCCGACCTCCTCCGAAGGGGACCCCGTGTCCGTTCGCTCCCACCGCTGGGCGACCCTCGTCGCCACCGCCGGTATCGCCGCCCTCGCCCTCACCGGCTGCGCACAGCAGAACACCGCCGCGCCCGCCGCGACGTCCGCCCCGGTGCAGAAGGCCGAGAACCTGCCCGCCCCGTTCGACGCCGAGCCGCTGAAGGTCGCGCTCGTGCAGCAGTCCGGCGCCGGCGACTTCTTCACCGCGTGGACCGCCGGCGCGAAGGCGCAGGCCACGGCGATCAACATCGACCTCACCGTCTACGACGCCCGCAACGACAACGCCAAGCAGGCCTCCGACCTCGAGCAGGCGATCGCCGCCCAGCCCGACGCGATCATCGTCGACCACGGTCAGACCGACACGATCGAGCCCCGCGTGCGCGAGGCGGTGGATGCCGGCATCCCGGTCATCGTCTACGACCTCGCTCTCGAGAACGCCGACGGGGTCATCGTGACGTCGCAGTCGGACGCGTCGATGGCGCAGGGCGTGCTCGATCAGCTCGTGGCCGACAACGGCGACGGCGCCAAGGTCGGACTCGTCAGTGCCGAGGGCTTCGCGCCGCTCGATCGTCGCAAGAAGGTCTGGGACGAGGTCGTCGCCACGAACGGACTCGACCAGCTGTTCTTCACGGGCAAGGTCACCGAGTCCACCGCGACCGACAACATCCCGCTCGTGGACGCCGCGCTCAAGGCCAACCCGGGTGTCCAGGCGATCTTCGCCCCCTACGACGAGATCACCAAGGGTGTCGTCCAGGCCGTCCAGCAGAACAACCTGCAGGACAAGGTCAAGGTCTACGGCATCGACATCTCGAACGCCGACATCGAGGTCATGATCGCCGACGGCAGCCCGTGGGTCGCCACGAGCGCCACCGACCCCTCGGCCGTCGGCGCGGCCGTCGTCCGGACGCTCGCCCTGCAGCTGGCCGGCCAGCTCACCGAGACCTCGGTGCAGTTCCCCGCCGTCACGATCACGCGGGACTTCCTGCTCGACAAGGGCATCACCAACGTCGCCCAGCTGCGCGAGGCCGAGCCGTCGCTGCTGCTGACCGACACGGTGGTCGCCGACTGGCTGCCCGCCGTCTCGGGATGACCTCACCGCTCTCGCACGCCGCTCCGGCGGATGACGCCCCCGTCGTCCGCCTGAGCGGCGTCGGCGTGCGCTTCGGCACCCACCAGGTGCTCCGCGACGTCGCTCTCGCGCTGTACCCGGGCAGCATCACGGCGTTACTGGGCACCAACGGCGCCGGCAAGTCCACCCTGATCGGCGCGATCTCTGGTGCCAACGCCGGGTACACCGGCGACATCGCCGTCGGCGGAGCGACGCTGCGCCTGACCTCGCCCGCCCGCGCTCGCCGCGCGGGTGTCGAGACCGTGCACCAGCGCATCGCCGACGGCATCGTGCCCGGCCTGAGCGTCGCCGACAACCTCGCGCTCACCGACCTCGCGACCGGGGGGCACCGTCTCGTGCGCCGGGCGGAGGCGGAACGTGTCGCCCGGTCGGCGCTCGCGCGCCTGGGCCTGTCGTGGTCCGACGAGGTCCTGCGGGCGGATGCCGCGCGCCTGGGCACCTCCGATGCCCAACTGCTCGTGCTCGCCCGCGCCCTGCGCTCGACCCCGCGCCTCCTGATCCTCGACGAGCCCACGTCGGCGCTCACCGCGGCCGAGGCGGACCGCCTGTTCGACGTGCTGCGGGTACTGCGCGACGAGGGCCTGTCGATCCTGTTCGTCAGCCACCGCTTCGGCGAGATCGAACGGCTCGCCGACCGGATCGTCGTGCTCCGCGACGGCCGGCTCGAACTCGACGCCGGGCGCCCCTTCGACTGGCACGCGGCGCTCGAGGCGATGCTCGGCGTCCCCACCGAACTGCAGCAGCACGTCACCGAGCCGCTCCCGGCGGGCGCGGAGGTGCTTCGCGTCGACGGTGCCGTGCTGCTCCCGGGAAGCGAGCCGCTCGACCTGACCGTGGCCGCGGGCCAGGTCACCGGCATCCTGGGTCTGCTCGGGGCAGGGAAGACCGAGCTCGCCGAGCTCGTCGCGGGCGTCCGCCCGGCGGGCAGCGCCAGCCTGCGGCTCGACGGCGAGCCCTACCGCCCCGCGTCCCCCGCCGCAGCCCAGGCCGCCGGTGCCGTGCTCGTGCCCGAGGACCGGCAGCGGCAGGGCATCCAGCCCGGCTGGTCGATCGCGCACACCGTGGGACTTCCGGTGCTGCGGCAGATCTCGCACTGGGGCGTGATGTCGTCGGCCCGCGAGCGCGCGGCCGCCGCCGACGTCATCGAGGCGTACGGGGTCGTCGCGCCGTCGGCCGAGACACGCGTCGACGACCTGTCGGGCGGCAACCAGCAGAAGGTCGTCGTGGGCCGCTGGCTCCGCACCGACCCGCGTCTGGCCGTGCTCGACGAGCCGTTCCGCGGCGTCGACATCGGGGCGCGCCGGCGCATCGGTGACGCCGCCCGCGAGCGCGCGGCCCGGGGTGCGGCGGTCGTCGTGCTCTCGAGCGACGTCGACGAGATCCTCGATGTCGCCGACCGCATCATCGTCCTCGTGTCGGGTCGCATCGTCCTGGACACCCCCGCCGGCGTGCTCGACCGCGCACGGATCGTCGCCGCGCTGCTCGACGACCCCGGCCACCGGAAGGAAACCGCATGACCTCCGTTTCCGTTGCCGCGCGCCCCCGCGTCGCTTCTCGAATCGTGGATGCCGTCGCGAAATGGGGGTTCGTCGCCGTCACCGTGCTGCTGATCGCGTTCTTCGCCGTGACGCAGCCGGCCTTCGCCACCCCCGAGAACCTGTCCGGGATGCTGAAGTACATCGCCCCGATCGGCATCGCCGGTCTCGGCGTGACGCTCGCCATGACCGTCGGCGGCCTCGATCTCTCGGTCGGCGCCAACGCCGGGTTCGCGGTGTCGATCGCCGCGTGGACGCTCGTGATCGCGAACCAGGTGGGCGGGATCGCCGTCGGCGTCGTGCTGCTTTCCGGCGCCCTCATCGGCGCGATCAACGCCGCGCTCATCGTGTTCGCCCGCATCCCCGACCTGCTGGCGACCCTCGCGACGATGTTCACCGTCGTCGGCCTCAAGCTGATCATCGTCGACGGCAAGTCCATCTCGTCGCAAATGACCCTCGCCGACGGCACCACCGCCCCCGGCCGCTTCACGCCCGACTTCCTGTGGTTCGACCGCGGCTCGATCGGCCCGATCTCGGTGCCGGTGCTGCTGTTCCTCGGCCTCACCGTCGTGTTGTGGTTCGTGCTGGACCGCACGCGGTGGGGGCGCGCGCTCGCGGCCGTCGGCTCGAACCCCGAGGCTGCGCGGCTCGCCGGTGTGCGCGTGCGCGCCTACCGTGCGGCGGCGTACATCGGCTGCGGCATCCTCGCCTCGATCGCCGGTCTCGTGCTGGCCGCCCGCATCGGGCAGGGCGATGTCTCGGCCGGCAACAGCCTGCTCCTGGATGCCGTGGCCGTCGCTCTCGTGGGCGTCTCGGTGCTCGGCATCGGGCGGCCGAACGCGTGGGGCACGGCCCTCGGCGCGGTCCTCGTGGCCGTCATGGTGACCGGGTTCTCGATGATGGGCCTGCCGTACTACATCCAGGACTTCGGGAAGGGCCTCGTGCTGCTCGTGGCCCTGCTGTTCAGCTTCACGTTCCGCCGCCGCAAGACCACCATCGTCGCCGGGAGCACCACCGCATCATGACTCTCCTCACCGATCAGCTGACCGTCGACACGGTCCCCGCGTACCTGGCAGCCCGCCCGCACCTGTCCGGCCCGGTCGACCCGGCATCCATCGTCTCCGTCGTCGAGGTCGGCGACGGCAACCTGAATCTCGTCTTCATCGTGAAGGATGCCGCCGGCAACGGCGTCGTCGTCAAGCAGTCGCTGCCGCACGTGCGCGTCGACCCGTCGTGGCCGCTCACGCGCGAGCGCGCGGCGCGCGAGGCCGTCGTGCTGGGCGTGCACGAGCGCATCGCCCCGCAGCACGTGCCGGCGTTCCACGGCTTCGACGCCGAGAACCTGGCGCTGTCGATCGAAGACCTCAGCGATCACGCCGTGTGGCGCGGAGAGCTCAACGCCGGGCGGCTGCACACGTACGCCGCCGCGCAGCTGGGCCGGTACGTCGGCGCGGTGGGCTTCGCCACGAGCGTGTTCGGCGCACCGGGGCCCGAGCGTCGGCGCGCGATCGCCGAGGCGACCAACCCCGAGCTGAGCGAGATCACCGAGGACCTGGTCTTCACCGAGCCGTACGTCGACCACGAGCACAACGGCTGGCTGCCCGCCAACGACGACGACGTGCGGGAGCTGCGCGCCGACCGCGCGTTCGTGCGCGAGATCGGCCTGGCCAAGCAGCGGTTCCAGGAGAGCACCCAGAGCCTGCTGCACGGCGACCTGCACACCGGTTCGGTGTTCGTGCGCGCCGAGGGGGAGTCGGTGCGGGCGTTCGACTCGGAGTTCGGCACGTACGGGCCGACCGGGTTCGACCTCGGCGCCGTGTGGGCGAACCTCGTGATCGCGGCCGCCCGGGCGCACGTGCTCGGGCGAACCGCGGATGCCGAGACGTTGCTGACCCTGCCGGTCGAGCTCGTCGACGCGTTCGAGGCGGAGTTCCGGCGCCGCTGGCCCGACCGCGTCGACCCGCGCGTGTACGGCGACGAGGTGCTCGAGCACACGCTCGCCCAGATCCGGTCGGATGCCGCGATCTACGGCGCCGCGAAGGCCGTCCGCCGCATCGTCGGCTTCTCGAAGGTCGCCGACATCCAGACGCTGCCCGAGGCCGAGCGCGCCGTCGCGGCACGGCTCGTGCTGCGGGCTGCGCGCACGCTCGGGACGGCGCGCCTCGCCGACGCCGATCCGCGTGCGCTCACCGCGCGGACGGTGCAGCTGCTCGGCTGAAGACGGGGCCCCGGGCTGAGGGCTATCGGGCCGGGGGCGGGTCCGGGGCCG